>OZ244152.1:600000-900000 GCA_965216125.1 Candidatus Multivorans sp.
GCTCGCAGATGCGGCGCACCGGGTCGCGGAGGTAGGGGTAGTCCTGCTCGATGGAGATGTGAAGATCGCGGTCGGTCATGGCGCGTGATCGTACCGGAGCAGCCCGCCGCTACTGTGGGCGGACGCGGTGGATCCGCACCAGGTTCGTCGGCGGACGATCCTGGATCGGGTCACCCATCAGCAGCACGATCGTGTCGCCGGGCAGCGCCAGACTGCCGGCGAGGAGCTGCCGGTCCACCATCGCGACGACTTCGTCGTGGTGGTAGACCTCCTGGTCCATCCGCACTCCTTGAACGCCCCAGACAAGCTGGAGTTCGCGCATGGTCCGCGGTTCGCGGGTGAACGCCAGCACCGGCGTCGACGGGCGGCGGCAGGCGACCTGACGGGCGGTGAAACCGCCTTGGCTCAGGACCACGATTCCCTGCGCGCTCAGATGGCGGGCCGAGAGAATGGCCGCGGCCGAGATCGTCTCCGGGATCTCCAGCGCGCCCAGCCGGTTCGGCGGTTCGATGTCGTAGGGGCCGACTTCCATCGTGTGGAATCCAACCGGCTGCGACGTGTGCTTCGAGAGCTGGTAGCGCTCCGACTCGGCGATGATCCGGTGCATCGTCTGCACCGCTTCCAGGGGATAGCGGCCGGCGGCGCTCTCGCCGGACAGCATCATTGCGTCGGCGCCGTCGAATACCGCGTTCGCCACGTCCGACGCTTCGGCTCTGGTCGGCCGCGGACGCTCGATCATCGACTCCAGCATCTGGGTCGCCACGATCACAGGTCGCGCCAGCCGCCATCCGGCCTCGATGATCCGCTTCTGCGCCACCGGCACCTGGTGGAGCGGAATCTCGACCCCGAGGTCGCCCCGCGCCACCATCACGCCGTCGGATTCAAGCACGATCTCGTCGAGGTGCTCCAGCGCCCGCCGACGCTCCAGCTTGGCGATGACCTGCAGGCTGCGGCCCGCCTCGCGCGACGCTTCCCGCACCCGCGCAACGTCCGCGGAGCTGCCGATGTAGCTGGCCGCCAGGAAGTCGGCGTCCTCCTCGACCGCCATCCGGATGTCGCCCAGGTCCTTGTCCGAAATGTGGAACGGCAGATGGCTGTCGGGCAGGTTCACGCCCTTGCGGCTGGAGACCGGGCCCCCAACGATGACTTCCGCCTCGATCGTCTCCTCGTCCTTCGACCGGACCTCCAACTGCACCCGGCCGTCGTCGATCAGGATCTGTTCGCCCGGCTGGACGTGCTTGACCATGTCGCGGTCGAGCGCCAGATCCGCACGGGCGCCCGCGCCCAGGGCAACGACGTCGCCCCGCTTGAGCACCCGCGCGCCCTCGAAGTGATCGAGCCGGTGCCGGGGCCCCATCAGGTCGACCATCACGCCGACCGAACGGCCGGCCTCGTCGCTGACCTGGCGCACCAGCCGGATGAGCCGGCGATGCTCCTGCCGGGTGCCGTGAGACTGGTTCAGCCGGACGACATTGACACCGGCGCGGATCAGCCGCGCGAGGGTCTTGGGATTCGAGCTCGCGGGGCCGATCGTGGCGACGATCTTGGCTCGACGCTGCACGGTCTACCGGGGTCAGGACCCGAGCTGCGCCAGCCGCTCGATCAGATCCGCGACCCGGTTCGAGTAGCCCCACTCGTTGTCGTACCACGACACGACGCGGGCGTACACGCCGCCGCCTTGAGCCGGCGTGACCCGGGTCAGCGGCGCGTCGAAGATCGACGAGTGGGGATTGCCGAGAATGTCGCTCGAAACCAGCGGGTCCTCGGAGTACTGGAGTATGCCCGCCAGGTTCGACCCGGCCGCCGCCGAAGCAGCCCCGTTGATGTCTTCCGCCGTGGCGTCGCCGCGGAGCCTGCAGGTCAGGTCGACGATCGAGCCGTCGGCCACCGGGACTCGCATCGCCATACCGTCGAGACGGCCGTTCAGGTGCGGCAGCACCTTGCCGACGGCGCGCGCGGCGCCCGTCGTGGTCGGGATGATGTTGGCGGTCGCCGAGCGGCTCCGCCTCGGGTCGCTGTGCGGCGAGTCGACCAGGCGCTGGCCGTTGGTGTACGCGTGGATGGTGGTGATGAACCCCTCCTCGAAACCGAACGCGTCGTCGAGGGTCTTGGCCAGGGGCGCCAGACAGTTCGTCGTGCAGGAGGCGTTGGAGACCACGCGATGCTCCTGAACCAGATCGCCGTCGTTGACCCCGAGCACGATCATGGCGTCGATCTCGTCCTTGGCCGGCACCGTGAGCACCACCCGCGAGGCGCCGGCTTCGAGGTGCTGCGCCACCTGGGCGCGGGTCCGGAACACGCCCGTCGACTCGACGGCGACGTCGACCCCGAGTTCACTCCAGGGGAGCTGGGACGGATCCCGCTCCGCGCTGAGCCGGATCTGCCGGCCTCCGACCCGCAGGCCGTTCCCGGTCACCTCGACCTCCTGGTCGAAGACTCCCTGCACCGTGTCGTAGCGCAGCAGGTAGGCCAGACGCTCCGCGTCGAACAGGTCGTTGATGCCGACGATGTCCACGTTGGGGCGGCTGGCCAGGATGCGGAAGACGCTGCGCCCGATGCGACCAAATCCATTGATGCCGACGCGGATCATGAGGCGCCCCCTTCGGCGCCGGCCGCCGGCGCAGCATCGAGCGCGGCGACGAGTTCCAGGAGCCGGTGCAGGTAGCCCCAGCCGTTGTCGAACCAGGCGATCGTCTTCGACACGTGATCGCCCAGGGTCATCGTTGCCTGTGAATCGAAGATGCAGGTCGCCCGGCTGCCCGCGGTGTCGGCCGAGACGATCGCCTCGCGCTCGAAGCGCAGCCGGCCGCACCACTCGCCGTCGGCGGCCGCGGCAACCGCTTCCTTGATCCCGGCGACGCTCACCGCGTCGCGGTGCCAACACACCAGGTCGACCACGGAGCCGTTCGCCACCGGCACGTTCATCGCCGAGGCCGAGAGCTTGCCGCCGAGCTCCGGCAGCACGGTCTCGAGTTCCGACGCGGCTTCCGTCGCAGAGGGAATGATGTTCTCGCCCGCCGCCCGGCCGGAGCGGAACTCGGGCGCCGGCACGTCGGCGAGCCGCGAACCGGCGCCGTAGGCACGCACGGAACTGATGAAGGCCTGCTCGACTCCGAACGCCCCGTCGAGGATGCGCAGCAGCGGCCCGGCGCAGTGCGCGGTGAACGAGCCGGCGGACACGATCCGGTCGGAAGGCTCGATCCGGTCCTCGTTCAGGCCGACCACGACCGTCCGGTCCAGCTCTCCGCCCGGGGGCGCGCAGAGCACCACGCGCTCGGCGCCGGCCTCAAGATGCCCCGCAAGTTCGGTCCGCGTCGGCCGCGTGTCCCGGAAGTCGATCACGGTCGTGACCCCGAGGTCGCCCCAGGGCGCCTCGCCGGCGCTGCCGGCGCGCACCACGCTGGCGCAGGAGCCGTCGACGCACAGGCTGCCGTCCTCGAACGCGACATCCGCGTCGAGCGGCCAGGGCAGGGTCGAGAAGCGGAGCAGGTAGCGGAGCATCTCGGGATCGGCGGTGTCGGCGACGGCCGCGACGTCGATTTCGGGACGGTCAAGAGAGAGGCGGAAGAGGCTTCGACCGAGCAATCCGAAGCCCATGATGCCGATGCGGGTGGGTATCGTCGTTGTCGTCATCCAGGTATGAAAGTAGTCAGCGTGTAAGAAGAAGCAGTCAAAGGCCGCGGGCAGGATAACCGACCCGGAGAACCCTGTCTGTAGTCGGATACAGCCTGCGGAAATCCTCAGCCGGCGCCGTAGGCCGAGGCCAGGATCTCCATCGTGTGCCGCACGGGAATCGGCGCGCCCAGACGTCGCGCGTGGCTCTCGATCTGGGTCAGGCAGCCGATGTTGCCGGTGGCGATCACGTCCGGTTCGCCTTCCAGGAGAACCTGCGCCTTCTTGCGCCCCAGGCGGGCCGCAAGCTCGGGCTCCTCCAGGTTGTAGATGCCCGCCGAACCGCAGCAGATCTGCCAGTCGCGCGGTTCGACCAGGGTCAGGTTGGGCACCTGAGCCAGCAACTGCCGGGGCCCCGTCCGCTCCGATTGCGCGTGCGCGAGGTGGCAGGCGTCGTGGTAGGCGACGCGCAACGGCGCCGGCAGCGGCGGCGGCGCCTCGCTCTCGAGCGCGGAAAGGAAGGTCGAGACGTCCCGCACCTTGGCGGCCAAGGCGCGGGCGGCCGCCTCTTCGGGCCGCCCCGCGAACAGCAGGCCGTACTCCTTGAGGCCCGAACCGCAGCCGGCGGCATTGGTCAGCACCGCGTCGACGTCGGGCAGGAGACCATCAGGCCCGAGCACGCCCAACAGGGAACCGGCGGCGGCGCGGGCCCGCGGTGCGTCGCCGGAGTGAAACGCAAGCGAACCGCAGCACGCCTCTTCCTTGGGGACGACGACCTCGACGCCGCGGCGGGTCAGCACTTCGATCGTCGCGCGGTGAATGCGGGGCGCCAGCACCTGCTGCGCGCAACCGGCGAGAAGGGCCACCCGGGCGCGCCGCTCACCGATCGCCGGGAAGGTGCCGAAGCCGACCTCCGTGCGGTCCGGGGTCCTGGGCAGCAGATCGAGCGGCGCGGCGAGCCGGGCCGGCAACAGCGCGCGGAACGGCGCCGCCAGACGGCCCAGCCGCAGCATCCACCGCAGGCGCCCGGGACTCGCCAGCGTGTCCAGCATCAGGCCGCGCCACAGGCGATCCGGCAGGGAGCGCCGGCGGCCGGCCTCGGCCAGTTCCCTGAACGGCATCAGCAGTTCGCCGTACTCGACACCCGACGGGCAGGCCGTCACGCACGACATGCAGCCCAGGCAGGGATCGATGTGGGTCAGCGCCTCCTCCAGGTCGAGGCCGCCCTCGAGCACCCCCTTCATCAGCACGATGCGCCCCCGCGGCGAGTCCATCTCCTCGCCGAGTTCGACGTAGGTCGGGCACGTCGGCAGGCAGAAGCCGCAGTGGACGCAGGCCGAAACGGCGTTCGCCATCGCCGAGGCCGCGTCGCCGACCTCGCTTCGCAGCGCGTCCAGCTCGATCGCATGCTGCATCGGCCGGAGCGTAACGCAGCGCGGCCCCGGCGCCGGCCGGAATCAGATGTGCTGGTAGGCCTGGACGGTCAGGAACTCCTGGAACTCGGAACCGAGCACCAGGTCGTCGAGCAACTCGACAGCCAGACCGTAGCGGCTCGCTTCGCGGCCCCCAAGCTGGCTCAGTTCTTCGTCGCGCACCTGTTCGTAGAGCTCCGCCGTGACCTTCGCGCCGTTGTCCATCCGCGCGTTGCGGTGGACCCACTGCCAGAGCTGTGCACGCGCGATCTCGGCGGTGGCCGCGTCCTCCATCAGGTTGTTGATCGCCGCCGCTCCGTTGCCGTTGAGCCAGGAGTTCATGTACTGGAGCCCGACCGAGACGTTGTTGCGCAACCCCTGCTCGGTCAGCGTGCCTCCCGGAACGTTCAGATCGATCAGGCTGCCCGGTTCCACCGACACGTCCTCGCGCAACCGCTCCTTCTGGTTCGGACGGCCTTCCGTCTTCGTGGAGAACACCTCCAGGGCGATCGGCACCAGGTCGGGATGGGCGACCCAGCTTCCGTCGAAACCGTCGCCGGCCTCGCGCTCCTTGTCGGCACGGACCGCCGCCAGCGCGGTCGCGTTGACCTCCGGGTCCCGCCGGCTGGGGATGAAGGCGGCCATGCCGCCGATCGCGTGGGCGCCGCGGCTGTGGCAGGTCCGCACCAGGAGCTCCGTGTAGGAGCGCATGAAGGGAACGGTCATCGTGATCTGGCCGCGATCCGGCAGCACCATGTCCTCCCGGAAGGCGAACTTCTTGATCGCGCTGAAGATGTAGTCCCAGCGGCCGGCGTTGAGTCCTGCCGAGTGGTCGCGGAGTTCGTACAGGATCTCCTCCATCTCGAAGGCGGCGAGGATGGTCTCGATCAGCACCGTGGCGCGAACGCTGCCCTGGGGCACGCCGAGCGCGTCCTGGGCGGCGACGAAGATGTCGTTCCAGAGCCGCGCCTCGTGCCGGCTCTCCAGCTTCGGCAGGTAGAAATACGGCCCGCTGCCGCGGCTGAGCGCTGCCTTGGCGTTGTGGAAGAAGTAGAGGCCGAAGTCGAAGATGCCCGCCGACACGGGCTTGCCGTCGATCAAGGCGTTCTTCTCGATCAGGTGCCAGCCGCGCGGACGCACCAGGAGGGTCGCGATCTCGTCCTTGAGGCGGTACTCCTTGCCGTTCCCCGGGTTCCTGAACTCCAACTGCCGGCGTACCGCGTCGTACAGGTTCTGCTGACCCTCGATCACGTTGCGCCAGCTCGGGCTGAGAGCGTCCTCGAGGTCAGCCATGAAGACCTTGGCGCCGGAGTTCAGCGCGTTGATCATCATCTTGCGATCGACCGGACCGGTGATCTCGGCCCAGCGGCAGTTCAGGTCAGCGGGCGTGGGCGCGACCTTCCAGTCCGCGTCGCGGATCTCCTGGGTGTCGACCGGGAACGTGGGGTCTTCGCCGGCCTCGATCCGCGCGTGACGCTCGACCCGATCCTGAAGCAACTGCAGTCGGCGCTCTTCGAATTGCCGGCAAAGGTCACCCGCGAACTCCAGCGCCTCCGGGGTCAGAATGTGCTCCGCCGCCTCGAAGTCGCGTGCTCCCGTGATCTCGATCCCACTCATGCTGCCGTCCCCCTGAGGACCGGCCCGCGGCCGGCATCTCGTTTCGTCGTCTGTTGCAACCTGCCCAACCAAGACGCGTAGACCTGTCTGGCGAAGCGGCGGCAGCTTACCGGATGCAACGCGACGCTTCCGCACCCAGCGAACGTGAGACAATGCCGCGGCGCTGATCGCTCCGAAGCGCCGTCCCGCGACCGGAGGTTTCAATGATCGTCTTCCGCCTAGCCCAGCGCGCCACGCTGTGTGCAACCGTCCTGGCCCTCGCCGCGCTGGCAGTGCCCGGCCGGGCCCAGACCGGCGAGCCGACCAGGCTGCTCCGCTTCCCGGACCTCTCCGGCGACCGGATCGCGTTCACCTACGCGGGCGACATCTGGCTCGCCGCGGCGGACGGCGGCACGGCGACTCGGCTCACCTCCCATCCCGGCCTGGAGCTGTTCGCCAAGTTCTCGCCCGACGGCGCCCAGATCGCCTTCACCGGCCAGTACGACGGCGACGAGCAGGTCTACGTCGTAGAGGCGGCGGGCGGCGCGCCCCGGCAGTTGACCTTCTACCCGGCCGCCGGGCCGCTGGCGCCGCGCTGGGGCTACGACTACCAGGTCTACGGCTGGTCGCCCGACGGCAAGTCCGTGCTGTTCCGGTCGCTCCGCGACGGTTGGGACCTGGGCGACACGAAACTGTTCCTGGTCGACACCGGCGGGGAATTGCCCCGGGCGCTGCCGATGCCCGAGTCCGGCGGCGGCGATCTCTCGCCCGACGCCCGGCGGGTCGTCTACTCGCCGGTGACCCGCGACTTCCGGCACTGGAAACGGTACGAGGGCGGCTGGGCCCAGGACCTGTGGATCCTCGACCTGGACAGCCTGGAGTCGATCCAGGTCACGAACCACCGCCGCTCGGACCGCGACCCGATGTGGATCGACGACCGGATCTACTTCTCCTCCGACCGCGACGGCATCCTGAACCTGTACTCCTACGATGTCGATTCGGGCGATCTGGCGCAGCTCACCGAGGAGGACCGGTGGGACGTGCGCTGGCCCAGCGCCGACAAGGCGAACCGGCGGATCGTGTACGAAAAGGCCGGCTCGCTCGAGATCCTCGACCTGGCTTCCGGCGCCGTGCGCCCGGTCCCCATCCACGTGCCGACGGACCAGCTCGCCCGACGGCCGAGCCGGGTCTCGGCGGCGAACCTGGTCTCCGGCTTCTCGCTCAGCCCGAAGGCGAAACGCGCCGCCTTCTCCGCCCGCGGCGACATCTTCACCGTCCCGGTAGAGCATGGCCCGACCCGCAACCTGACGCGCAGCTCCGGCGCCAACGACCGCGATCCCGCCTGGTCGCCGGACGGCCGGTGGATCGCCTACGTCTCCGACCGCAGCGGCGAGACGGAGATCTGGGTGGCCAGCCAGGGCGGCGGCAGCGAACCGGTCCAGCTCACCCAGGGCATCGTCGGCCGCCACTACAACAACCTGCTCTGGTCGCCGGGAAGCGACCGCATCGCCTTCGTCGACCAGCAGGGCCGGCTCGGCATCGTCGACGCCGCGCCGACCGGATCCCGCGACATCGTCGAGGTCGCCGACGATCCGCGGCCCTTCGGCACCGCCTACGACTGGTCGCCGAACGGCGACTTCCTGGCCGTCGAGCTCGGCGACCCGAACGAGTTCAGCTCGATCCACCTGTTCGAGGTCGAGACCGGGGCGCTCACCAGGGTGACCTCGGAACTCTGGAACGACTTCTTCCCCGTCTTCGACCCGGGCGGCGACTACCTCTACTTCCTCTCCGACCGGCAGTTCCAGCCGCAGATCGGGAGCTTCGAGTACAACTACGCCGCCGACCGCGAGACGTACATCTACGCTCTTGCCCTGCGCGAGGACACGCCCCACCCCTTCCCGCCGCGCAGCGACGAGGTCGAGATCGAGGACGAGAAGGACGAGGAGGAGGCGGACGAAGACGGCAACGGCGTGCACGAGGACGGCGACGAGGACGGCGAGCACGCGGGTGATGACGACGACGCCAACGGAGCGAAGGAGAACGAGCGCGACCGGGTCGACCTGGACGGTCTCGCCCAGCGCATCGCCCGTTTCCCGCTCGAGGCGGACAACTACTTCGCCCTCGGCGCCGCCGAGGGCAAGCTCCTCTACGTGCGCGGCGGCGCCGGGTACCTCGGACGCTCGTCCGACGTGCAGACCGAGGTCTTCTCGTACGACCTGGAGAAGCGCGAGGGCAAGAGCCTGGCCAAGGGCATCGGCGGCCTCATCCTGTCCCGCGACGGCAAGAAGCTGCTGGTCCGGGAGGGCCGGTCCTTCCGCCTGCTCGATGTCGGCGGCGGCGACGCCAAGACGCTGTCCCTCGCCGGTCTGACCGTCGACCGGGTGCCGACCGAGGAGTGGACGCAGATCTTCGACGAGGTCTGGCGCCGGTTCCGGGACTTCTTCTACGCCCCGAACATGCACGGCTACGACTGGGAAGCGCTGCGCGAGCAATACCGTCCCCTGCTCGCGCACGTCGGCCACCGCAGCGACCTGAACTACGTGATGAGCGAGATGGTCGCCGAGCTGAACGTCTCCCACGCCTACGTCAGCGGCGGCGACTACGAGGCGCCCGACCGTCCGCGCGCGGCCCTGCTCGGCGCCCGCTTCGAGCTCGACGAGGACGCCGGCCGCTACCGGATCGCCCGCATCTTCGAAGGCCAGAACGAGGAGCCGCGCTACCGCTCACCGCTGACCGAGATCGGCGTCGGCATAGGCGTTGGCGACTACCTGTTCGCGATCCAGGGCCACGAGCTGACCCCGGCGACGAACCCGTTCCAGCTCCTGCGCCAGGCGGGACGCGGACCGCTTGAGTTGACCGTCGGTTCCAGCGCCGACCGCGGCGAGGCGCGCAACGTCCTCGTCGACCCGATCTCGAGCGAAGACGCGCTGATCTACCTGGCCTGGACCGAGCGCAGCCGCCGCATCGTCGCCGAACGCGGCGGCGGCCGGATCGGCTACCTCCACATCCCCGACATGTCGGCCGACGGCATCCGCGAGTGGATCAAGTGGTACTACGGCCAGCTTCGCGCCGAGGCGATGGTCGTCGACGTGCGCTCGAACGGCGGCGGCAACGTCTCGCCGATGATCATCGAGCGCCTGCGCCGCGAGACCCTGATGCTCGACTTCGAGCGCAACCGCGACTCGGTCGACACCTCGCCCGGCGGCGTCTTCCACGGCTACCTCGCCTGCGTGATCGACGAGGACACCGCCTCGGACGGCGACCAGTTCGCCTACCAGTTCCGCCGCGCCGGCTTAGGGCCCATCGTCGGCAAGCGAAGCTGGGGCGGCGTGGTTGGCATCTACGGCCGCGCGCCCCTGATCGACGGCGGCGCCGTCAACGTGCCCGAGGCCGGCGCCGCCGATCCCGAAGGCAACTGGGTGATCGAAGGCTACGGCGTCGAGCCGGACATCGAGGTCACCAACCTGCCCCGCGACATCCTCGACGGCCGCGATCCGCAGCTCGAGAAGGCGGTCGACCTGCTGCTAGAGAAGCTGGCCGAGGATCCCCGGACCCTGCCCGGCCGCCCCGCCGACCCGATCAAGACGCCGTAGCATCGACAACCCGCGAGATTCCTATGCACGCCACGCGCCACCGTTCGCCGGCAGCCATTCTGATCGCCACCGCCCTTGCGGCGGCGCCCGCTCTCGCCGCCGGAGCAGCCGCCACCGACTGGACCGGCTTCCGCGGCGCCGACGGCAGCGGCGTCGCCCGCTCCGGTCCCGGCCCGGCGGCCGACCTCGACGTCTCCCGCAACCTGCTCTGGAAAACCCCGGTCGAAGGCCGGGGTCACTCCTCGCCGGTGATCTCGGGCGGCCGCGTGTTCCTGACCACGGCGATCGTCGGCGAGCCGATTCCCGGCGCCGGCCCTCCCGATCACACCTTCGGCGGACAGCCGTTCCTGCATCCGCAGGCCACCGACGGCAACCGTCACCACACGATGAAGGTGATCGGGCTCGACGCCGACTCAGGGAAGATCCTCTGGTCGCACACCGCCTACGCGGGCCGCGTCTACGACGACCGCCATTCCGAGTCGTCCTACGCCTCGCCGACTCCGGTCACCGACGGTGAGCGGGTCTATGCCTACTTCGGTTCCGAGGGCGTCTACGCCTACACCATGGACGGCGCGCCGGTCTGGGAGCGCGACATCGGCGACATCAAGACCGTCGGCCTCGGCGTCGGCACGTCGCCCGTGCTCACAGGCGGTCTGCTGATCATCCAGGCCGACGAGGACAGCGGCGACGACTCCTTCATCGTCGCGCTCGACGCCGCAACCGGCAAGGAAGTCTGGAAACGCGAACGGCCGGTGCAGGCGAGCTGGGGAACGCCGATCGTGGTCGAGCACGAAGGGCAGAAGCAGTTGCTGACGACTGGCTACGAGTACGTCATCTCCTACGACCCGGCCGACGGCCGCGAACTCTGGCGCGCCACGGGTCTCCAGAACAACGCGATCCACTCCCCGCTGACGGCCGGCGATCTGGCCGTGTTCACTTCGGGCTACCCGGGCAAGGTCGTCTTCGCTATCCGCCTCGACAGCCGCGGCGATCTGACCGGGGGCGACCCGCGGGTCTGGACCTACCGCAAGGGCACCGGCTACGTGCCCTCGAACTTGCTCTACGACGGCCTGCTCTACCTCACCAACGACGGCGGCGTAATCACCTGCCTCGACGCGCGCACCGGCGAGGTGGTCTACGAGGGCGGCCGGCTGCCGATCCGCGGCCGCTACTCCGCCTCCATGGTCGGCGGCGGCGGTCGCATCCTGATGGTCAACACGGACGGCGACGCGGCGATCATGCGCGCCGGCAGGGAACACGAGGTCCTCGGCACGTTCTCGCTCGGCGAGTCGGTCTGGGCGACCCCCGCGATCGTCGGCGACCGGCTCTACGTGCGCACCCGCGAACACCTGTTCGCGCTCGGCCCGGCAACCGGCAGGCAAGCAGAGCCCACCGCGGGCGGCGACGCACCCTGACCAGCGCTCGCATCGCCGTCCTGCTCCCCTGCCTCAACGAGCAGGCGACGATCGCCGATGTCGTGGCCTCGTTCCAGCGCGCCCTGCCGGGCGCCGCCATCTACGTCTGCGACAACGGCTCCGACGACGGCACCGCCGAAGCCGCCGCGGCCGCCGGCGCCACCGTCATCGCCGAGCCCCGGCGCGGCAAGGGCCGGGCCATCCGCCGCCTGTTCCGCGACGTGGACGCCGACATCTACCTCATGGCCGACGGCGACGACACCTACGACGCCGAGAGCGCCGGCCACCTCGTCTCCACCCTCCAGGAGCGCGACCTCGACATGCTCGTGGCGGCCCGCGAACGCGCCGAAGCACACGCCTACACGCCGCTGCGCCGCGTCGGCAACCGGCTATTCACCGCCCTGGCCCGCTGGCGCTGCGGCCCCCAGGTCCTGGACCTTCTGTCCGGCTACCGGGTCTTCTCGCGCCGCTTCGTCGACCGCTTCCCGGCGCGGTCGAACGGGTTCGAGATCGAGACCGAACTGACCCTGTTCGCGGCGTCCTCGGACCTCGCCTGGGATGAAGTCCATTGCCCCTACTTCGCCCGGCCGGAAGGATCGACAAGCAAGCTGAGAGCGTTCCGCGACGGTTTCCGCATCCTGCGCACGCTGTTTTCTTCCCCGCGCGCTTCCAGTCCGCATTCCGCACGCCTCGGCCCCCTCCGCGCCACCGCCCTGGTCGCCGCGGTCACGCTCGCGGCCACCGCTCTGTTCCTGGCGCTCAACTGGCTCGCCGTGCGCGCCGATCCGGAGCCCGTAGCCGAAGCGCTGCGGGCCTCCTACGCCCATCCAGGGCGGACCATCCAGGATTCGCGCGAGAGCTTCAACGACTGCCTGATCAGCCTGATGGCGCTCGACCGCTACGGCGCCACCCTGGAGCGCACCATCTCCCCCCGCCGCGTGTACCGCTACACGCGGCCGCAGCGGCCCTGCGACGCGCTCAAGCAACGCCTCGACCAGGGCGCCGTCGACGATTCGGACTACCTGAGCGTCTTCTACCACCAGTACTGGGCCGGCCAGCGGGTCATGCTGCAGTGGCTGCTGCCGCGGATCGGCGTCGACGGGTTGCGGCGCCTGCTGCGAGTGCTGACGTTGGGCCTTCTGAGCGTCGGGCTCGCCGGGGCGTTGGCGATCGCGACCGCAATTGCCGCCCTGCCTCCGGCCTGGGAACCCACGGGTCCCGCCAGCCTGAGGCGACGGCTCGGTCTCCCGCCCGTGCCGGGGACGAAGGCGGACCCACTGGTGAGGCGCCAGACCCTCTTCCAGGCCCTTGCGCTCGCAGCGCTCTTGGGCAGCCTCCTGCTCTTCCTCGACCTCGACGACCGCGCCGGCAGCTTCACCGCCGGCGCCTCGAACGTGCTGACCATCGTCCTGCTGCTGGCCGTGCCGAGACGCCGCGCCGCGCACTGGCGGCCGAGCCGCCAGGTCGTTCTCTTTGCGGCCTTCGGCGCCATCATCGCCTACCACGAGCTCCTGTTCGGCAGCGCCCTGATCGGGCTCGCGGGCCTGCTCCTGGCTCTAAGCGTGGCACCGCCGCCGGCCAATGACGGCGGCGCCGAACCGTCCGATCGCCCCGGCGATCCCCGGACCTGGCGCCGCCGGCTGCTGATCCGCTGCGCCGGCGCCTACGCCTCTTGCCTCTCCGCCGTCTTCCTGCTGCGGGTCGTCATCGCCGAACTCGTGTTCCGCGAGCCGGTGCTGTTCAAGTTCTGGGACCAGCTCACCTTCCGGCTCTACGGCGCCCCGCGCAGCTCCATCCACCCGGACATCGACCACTTCTACGCCAGCAGGCCGACTCTCGAACGAACCCTCGAACGGATCGGAAATAGCCTCGGCACCGTCGGCCTCGGCTCGCCGACCCTGGCCCTCGTCCTCATCGGCGCCGCCGCAGCCACGCTGATCGCCGCCACCCTCTACGTCCTCCGCCACTGGTGGACCCTCGAAGACCCCTGGCGCTGGGCCGGCATCCTCGCAGCCGGCTGGTCCGTCCCCGCCTGGTACGTCGTCTTCTTCGCCCACACCCAGGCCCACGTGCCCGTGATGATCCGGCTGCTGGCGCTGCCGTACGCGGCGGCCGCGATGCTCGTCATCGGGGCGGCGATGTTTCGTCGGAGGGCCGCAGAACCTTGTACTCGCGCCACTCCACCGTCACTGCCAATCCTCGACGACAAGCCCGGGCACCCGCCGGAACTCGCGGACGTTGTTGGTCACGAGGATCAGATCAAGCGCCTTCGCGTGTGCGACGATCAACAAGTCGTTGGACCCGATCGGCTGGCCGACTCGCTCCAGTTCGCTACGAATCGCACCGTAGTGGCGGTCTACGGGCTCCTCGAGCGGCAGCACGTCAATGGCCGAGAAGACCGCCTCCAACTGCCTTGTGAGGCGCGACGAACCACGACGTTCTGCGCCGTACCGAAGCTCAGCCGCCACTACGACGCTGATGGCGAAGCTCCCCGGTTCGAGTGCGGCGACTCGCCGAGCGACCTCACCGTCGGGCTGCCGGACGAGTTGGGACACGGCGTTGGTGTCCAGTAGGTACCGCAGCACGGTCCCGCCGGATCAGAGGAGATCTTCCGGCCTGGTCGGAGGATCCTCGATCTCGGGGAAGTCCTCCTCGAGCGGTTCGAGTCGAGCGAGCACCGCTGCAAGCGACGGTTTCCGGTCGACCGGTTCGATGATCAGGCACCGGTCTTCTCGGTGAATGATCACCTCTTCGGCATCCAGTTCGAACTCACGGGGAATCCGAATCGCCTGGTTTCGGCCGTTGCGAAACAGGCGAGCTACTCGTGTCGGTACCGGCTCTGCTCTTCCGTCAACGTTCGGCATATGCCAAGCCTATGCCGACAGGCGTTGCTCGTCAACGCACCGCCGGAGCAAAGGGGAAATCTCGGAGTCAACCACCCTGAAATCTCGGAGTGCCCACCGTCTCACTACCCTCCACCGTCACAGGCTCCCCGCATCGAGACGAGATCGTTCCCCCGCGCGCATACACTCCCCGGCATCCGTCAACACAACTTGACACCGGACACGTCTCCGCCAATCGGCGGCACCCGAGGATCGGGCCGGCAAGAGAGGGTATGCAGCAACCACAAGCAAGCACCGACATCCCCCGCGTCGGCATGCTCGCCCGGGTCCGCAACCGCCGCGGGATCGTTGCCAGCGTCGCTCCATACGACGACAACGAAACCGGCCGCCTGCACCTGGTGCAGGTCGAGTACAAGGACCACGACTCACCGCACAGTGAGCGCCTCATCTGGGAACTCGAACCAGGGCGCAAGCTTCTCGAGCCGAGCCAACTGCCCAAGGTCAACGAAGCCCCGCCGATGCCGGCCGAGGACTTCGACGCCCTGCTGCGCGCCGCGCGCTGGACGGCGCTCATGCCGTACCTCGACCCCGACGGCGCCGGCCCGCTCGACCGCCAGCCGGTGTCGAGTCCGCTGCATAGTGGTATCCGAGTGGAGGACTACCAGCTCGTCCCCCTGCGGCGCGCGCTGCAGATGCCGCGGGTGAACCTGCTCATCGCCGACGATGTCGGCCTGGGCAAGACCGTCGAAGCAGGGCTGATCCTCAAGGAGCTACTGCTGCGCCGGCGCATTCGCCGGGTGCTCGTCCTTGTGCCGGCGGCCCTGCGCCTGCAGTGGCGCGACGAACTCGAAACCAAGTTCGCCCTGCCATTCGAGGTGGTCGACCGCGAGCGCACCGAGCGCCTACGCCGCGAACTCGGCATCGACGCAAACCCCTGGCGCTCGTTCAGCCGCATCGTCGCCTCCTACCACTACCTGCGCCAGCCGGACATCCAGGAGCAGTTCCTGGCCGCCAGCCAGACGCACGACGGGTCGCCCCGGCTTGCCTGGGACCTCCTGATCGTCGACGAATGCCACAACCTGATGCCCTCGCCCTTCGGCGACGACAGCGAGCTGTGTCAGATGCTGCGGCAGATCGCTCCCTGCTTCGAACACCGCCTGTTCCTCTCCGCCACGCCGCACAACGGCCACACCCGCTCCTTCACCGGTCTGCTGGAGATCCTCGACCCGGTGCGCGTCAGCCAGACCGACGAACTCACCGACCGCGCGCGGGACCGCATCGGCCAGTTGGTGGTCCGCCGCCTGAAACGCGACCTGAACCGCGCGTCAGCCGCGCCCCGGTTCTGCACACGCAAACCACCCAAGCCCGTCCTGCTCCACCGCAGCCCGCGCGAGCAAGCCCTGTCCGAGGCCTTCCACGCCTTCCGAAAGGCCGTGCGCGGCGCCATCGCGGCCAGCCAGGCCCGCGAGCGGGCCGGGACCTTCGCGATCGAGATCCTGGGCAAGCGCCTCCTGTCCTGCCCGACCGCCTTCGCCGACTCCTGGTACCGCGCCCGAGACGGCTATGCCCGAGCCGAGCAGGCCGAGCGAGCCGCCACCGACGCCGACGTGACGGCGGCGCAACGCTCGGTCGAGCGCGAAACCTCGGACGACCGGGAAACCGAGGAGCGCACGGGGACCGCTGCCGGCGTCGTCGGCGCCTGGCTGCTCAATGTCGCGGACTCGGTTGCCGTCGAGATGACGGCCATCGACAACGCCCTCGAAGCCCTCGGCTTCACCTCGGACGGTCCGCCGGCAATCGAGCAGACCCCCAAGGTCGACGCACGCTTCGACTCCCTCTCGGACCTGATCGAGGAGCGTCTGCTTGTCCCGGCCGGCAGCGACGCGACGCCTGCGTTCAGGGGCGACGAACGCCTCGTCGTCTTCACCGAGTACAAGACGACCCTCGACTACCTCGAACGACGCCTGCGAGGCCGCCACGGCGCCCGCGTGTTGACCCTCTTCGGGTCCGGCGGCGCCGGCGGCATGGACGAAGCCGACCGCAACCGGGTCCGGCAAGCCTTCAACGACCCGGACTCCGAGGTGCGCATCCTGATCGCCACCGACGCCGCCTCCGAAGGCCTGAACCTGCACCGCAGCGCGCGCTACCTGCTGCACTACGACTGCCCGTGGAACCCCTCCCGCCTCGAGCAACGAAACGGCCGGCTCGACCGCTACGGCCAGGCTCGCGACGTGACCGTGCATCACTTCCTGAGCGACGACGACCCGGATCTCCAGTTCCTCGACCACGTCATCCGCAAGGCCAACGAGATCCGGGAAGACCTTGGATCGGTGAACGAGCTCTTCGATGTCGCCGCTCACCGCCGGTTGATCGAGGGCGAGGACCTGGCGAGGGTCCAGTTCGACCTGGACCACGGGCTGACACGAGAGATCCGTCAGGTGCGAAGCCAGGGCATTCCGGGGCTTCTCGGGCCGGCCGAGCATCCGGCGTCCGCGTCCACTCGCAAGGACGCGGACGCCGGCGAACCGGACACCGTCCGGCTCCTGGAGAATCTGGCAACCGAGATCGACTTCGATCCCACGGCGCTCCGGAACACGCTCGAAGCTGCCATGGCGGCGGCCGGCGGCCGGCCGCAACTCGGCCCCGCTCCAGCCGGAGACGACTTCTGGCGCCTCCTCCGCCCCGATCTCCCGGGCTGGCGCGACACCATCGACGAGTCGGTGCGGCAGCAGAGCACCGGCGGCGTTCAGGGCGGGATGCGGTCACTTGCCTTCGATCCCGATTCCCTGCTGCGCCAGGTGGGCGGCCGCGGTGTGTTCTCCCCACGGCCCGAGGTCGCCCTGCTCCACCTGGCGCATCCGATGATCGAGCGGGCGCTGCGCGTGCTCACCCAACGCCGCCTGCCGGGACCCGCCGAAACGGCCCGTTGGACCGTGCGGCGCGGCGGTGTACCCCACGGCGTCGACGCCCTGATCCTGCTGAGCCTGGAAGAACTCGCCGTCAACGAACTCCGCGAGACCTTTCACCACTGGGTGCGGACAATCACCCTTCCCGTTCGAGAAGGCGTCCTGGGCAAGCGCCAGCGTCACGCTCCCGCGCGCAACCTGGCCACTTCCGCGCGTACACCCCACACAGACGCCGGCAACGGCTCGCCTCCCGGCCCGGCACCCGCACCGACGCCTGCCGAACACGATCTGGCAAGAACGACCTTCCTCAATGTCGAAGCCGATCTGGAAACCGTCGTGACCCGCCACGCGGAAGACCTGACCGAGTCGCTGCGGGAACAGTTGCAAGTCGACGGCAAGGAAGCTCTCAAACGCGAGGACGAGCGCTACCGCAGCCGCCAGGGCGAAGTCTCCGAACTGATCGAACAGACCCGCATCCAGCGGCTGGAACGAGAGATCGAGAAGCTCCGCCGCGAGCAGCAGCAACGCCTCCTCTTCGATCAGCGCCGCGACCTGGAGCGCATCGCCGGCTCGATCCAGGAGAAGCAACGCGAGATCGAGCATCGCCGGCGCCACTACGAAGACGCGCGTGAGCAGTTGGAGCGCGAGCGCCGGCGGATCGTAGACCGACTCCTGCCGAAGCGCCACGCGCTCGCCGGGAAGGCGCAAGCGTTCCCCGTCGCCATCGAGGTACGGCTGCCTTGAGCCTCCCGGGCTGGAACGACCTGCGCCATGGCGGCCTGCTGCTCGACGCGCAGCGCCAAAGCGAGATCGCCGCTTTCGCGGAGCCGCGCGTCCTCAACTCCTGGCTGGAAAGCGAGGCCCGCCAACGGGCCGACCGGCTCCGCGACACGGGCGCCTCCAGCACCCGCACTCGAACGGAGTTCGTCACGTTCGTGCTGGAGCGCCTGTGCGGCTTCGAAGCGAGCGACGCGGGCGCCGGCTGGCTGCGCGGCAGCCGCGTCCCCACCAAGTGGAGCCGCCGGGCCCTGACCGGCGAGAGCGTCCGCCCGGGCCACCTCTGGCTGGGCCCGAAGGGAGCGGTCCTCCCCGTATTCGTTACTGGTGACAAGCAAGTCGGGATCGGCCGCGGCCGGCGCGAAACGAGCCGCGCCCTCGGCTGGCTGCGTGCCGGCAACGAACGGCTCGCTCTGCTCACGAACGGCCGCCAGTGGCGGCTCCTCTTCGCGGGCCTCGACTTCGACGCCTGGTGCCAGTGGGACACCGACCTCTGGTTCGCCGAGGGAGCTCCCACGCCGGCCCTGAACGCGCTGCTCACGCTGATCCAACCGTCGCTCTGGACACCCGACGAAGAAGGCGCCGACCCGCCCCTGTTGCGCGCCGTCCGCGACAGCCGCAAGGGCCAGTCCGAACTCTCCGAAGCACTCGGCGAACGCGTGCGCGAGGCGGTCGAACGCCTGATCCAGAGCCACGGTGAAGCCCTCGCACGAGAGTGCGCGACCGTCGACAAGGCCGACATCTACCGCGCCGCCTGCCGCGTCGTCATGCGCCTGGTGGTCATCCTCTTCGCCGAGGCGCGGGGACTCCTGCCACGGAACGACGCCGTCTACCACGACAGCTACGGCCTGGGCGGCCTGCACGAATCGCTGCGGCGGCGGGCGGCGGCCGGACGCTCGCAGGCGCAGAGCTACGGTGCCTGGCCGCGGCTGCTGGCGTTGTTCGAGCTCGTGCGCAAAGGCTCACACCACCCCGACTTGGCGGTTCCCGCCTACGGCGGCGACCTGTTCGCACCCGGATCGCCGACTGCCGACGACGGCCTCTCGCGCGCCCTGGCCGTCTTCGAGACCGCGTGTCTCGGCGGCGAGCTCCTGTCCGACGCCGAAGTCCACGAGATGCTGGAACGCCTCACCCGGACCCGGGTCCGAATCCGCCAGGGCAAAGCCAGCCGCCTGGTGGCGGCGCCCGTCGACTTCTCCGATCTCTCGACCGAGTACATCGGCGTCCTCTACGAGGGCCTGCTGGACTACGAACTCAAGACGGCGCCTAGCGACGACTCGATCATCTTCCTGGCCGTCGGTGAGCAGCCGGCGCTGCCGCTGTCGCGGCTGGAAGAGATGGACGACAAGACCCTGCGCAGCCTGTTCGCGGCAATGAAGAACGCCGGCAGCGACACCGCGGAGTCTGCAGACGAGACGGCGGCAGCCGGCGAGGAAGACGATCCCGCCGCATCCGAAGTCGAGAGTTCCGGACCTGGGAACGCGGGCATCCTGCCCGCATCCGGCACGGAGAGCCGTTCCGGCAAACCAGCGAGCCCGACGGAAGACCCCAGGCAAGCCACCCGGACCCGGGCCGAAGCCTGGGCGCGGCGTGCCGCCGTTTCCGCCGGCTTGGTGAAGAAACCCCGCCGTTCCAGGTCCCAGACCACCCTCCTCTCCACCCACGAAGACGAACTAGCCAAGCGCGCCGCCCAACTCGTCAACCGCGTCGTCCTGCCCGGCGAGTGGTACCTCGTCCGCTGGGGCGGCACCCGCAAGGGTTCCGGCAGCTTCTACACGCGGCCCGGCCTCACGGTGCCGACCGCGCAACGCACCCTCCGCCCGCTGGCCTACGACCCGCCGCTCGACGACGACGGCGAACCGGACCGCGAGGCCCCACCTGCGAGCTGGACCCCCAAGCGGCCCGAAGACATCCTGAGCCTCAAGGTCTGCGACCCCGCTTGCGGCTCCGGCAGCTTTCCGCTGGCCGCGCTCCGCTTCCTGACCGACGCGCTCTACGCCTCCGTGCGACACCACAGCCGGATCGAAGACCGCGGCGACATCTCCCTCGTGCGCCTGCTCGGCCTGGAGAACGGAAAGGCAGGAGCCAATTCCGCCGCCGTCGAGCGACCGGGCGACGAACTCATCCCCTGCCCGCCCGATGCCGACGACTTCGAGCCGCGGCTGCGCGCCATCCTGCGGCGCTATGTGGTGGAACGCTGCATCTACGGCGTCGACGTGGACCCTCTCGCCGTCTCCCTCTGCCAGCTCTCCCTGTGGATCGAGACGATGGACCGGGACCTCCCGTTCTCCTTCCTCGACCACAAGATCCGCTGCGGCAACTCGCTCCTCGGCGCCTGGTTCGACCAGTTCCAGCACTACCCCGCAATGGCCTGGAAGAACCGCGAAGCCGGCGACAAGAACCACTCGAACGGCGTCCACTACCAGAAGGGCGCCCAGACCAAGACGATCAAGGAGTGGGTCAAGAACGAACTGACCCCCGACCTGCGGCACATGCTGGAGGGCCGCACCCTCTTCCACGAAGACCTGCTCGAACAGGCGGCAGCCGCCCACGGCGCCGCCCTCGAAGGTCTGGAGCGCATGCACCGGCTTCCCATCCGGGACTCAGCCGCCCGCGCCCGCCTCTACCGCGACGAGCTGACCGCCTCCGACGAGTGGCGCTCGCTCAAGAACGCGATGGACCTGTGGTGCGCCTGCTGGTTCTGGCCCGCCGACGAACTGGACTGCGCTCCCCTGCCCACGACCTTCGCGGACCCCGCGCCCGAGACGCGCGCCGCAGCCGAGCGCGTCTCCGCCGAGATGCGCTTCTTCCACTGGGAACTGGAGTTCCCGGATGTGTTCCGGGTAGAGGGAGCGGGCTTCCACGCAATGCTGGGCAACCCGCCGTGGGACATCGCCAAGCCGAAGTCACAGGAGTTCTTCTCCAACATCGATCCGCTCTACCGCTCCTACGGCAAACAGGAAGCCCTGCGCCGGCAGCACGACTACTTCGGCGAGGATCCGGGGATCGAACGCTCCTGGCTCGCCTACAACGCCCGCTTCCGTGCCCAATCGAACTTCGTCACCTGCGCTACCTCGCCCTTCGGCGACCCGGAAGAGAACGACAAGAGCCAGCGCCGCTTCGCTGCCGCCCGCGGCAAAGCGAACCTGCGACTGCACGACGGCTGGCGCGAGGCTCGACAACGCTCCCGCGGCTATGCCGACACCGAGCACCCCTTCAGACACCAGGGGTCGGCCGACCTGAACCTCTACAAGCTGTTCCTGGAGCAGACTCACGCCCTGCTCAAGGAAGGCGGTCGGCTCGGCTTCGTCGTGCCCTCCGGCCTCTACTCCGACAAGGGCACCGGCGCCCTGCGCGACCTGTTCCTTGAGCGCTGCGTCTGGGAGTGGCTGTTCGGCTTCGAAAACCGGGCCAAGCTGTTCCCCATCGACAGCCGGTTCAAGTTCAATCCCGTCATCGTGCAGAAGGGTGGGGCCACCGCCTCGCTCCGCACCGTCTTCATGCGCCGCGACCTCACCGACTGGGAACAGGCCGAGGAGTTCGCCGTCCCCTACAGCCGCGACCAGGTCCGCCGCTTCAGCCCCAACAGCCGCGCCATCCTGGAGATCGAGTCGCAACGCGACCTGGAAGTCCTCGAGAAAATCTACAAGAACTCCGTCCTCCTCGGCGACGACGGCCCCGACGGCTGGGGCATCCGCTACGCGACCGAGTTCCACATGACGAACGACTCGAATCTCTTCCCGCCCCGTCCGCTGTGGGAGGCGAAGGGCTACCGCCCCGACGAGTACAGCCGCTGGCTCCTCGGCAACTGGCGCCCGATCGAGGAACTGTGGGCCGAACTCGGCGTCGAACCTGGGGACCCCGAACCGGCGCCCGTCGAGCTCGAAGACTGGCTCTTCGATTCCGACGCCGGCCCCGAGCGGCGCATGGCCGAACGCCGCTTCGTCCACGGCCACCTGCTCGCCCCCGGCGATGTCGAAGCTACCGGCTGGCGGGTGCGGTGTGCGCAGCCACCCTACGACCTGTTACCCATCCCCAGGGTCGCCGTTCCGGAGGGCATCATCCTGTCGAGAGAGGCGGACGCCTGGATCGACGAGAAGGAGATCAAGGACGTGGCGCTACCCCTCTACGAAGGCCGCATGATCGGCCAGTTCGATTTCAGCCAGAAAGGCTGGGTCAGCGGCAAGGGCCGAAGTGCCGTCTGGCGCGACATTCCGTGGGAGCGTAAGCAGATCGAGCCGCAGTTCTTGATGGCGCAGGGGGACTATCAGAAAGAGGTTGTCGCGCCGGACGCTCCGAGATACGCCCTGATGAGTATCGGATCGGCCACCAACGAACGTACAGTCATCGGCGCCTATCTGGCAGGCGCTCCCGCCGGACACTCGATTCGCGTCGTGACTGGGCTGGACGACGAGCACCTCACGGCGCTGACTGCTGTCCTGAACTCCTTCTTGTTCGACTACGCAACCCGGGCGCGACTCGTAGGCCTCAATCTCGACTACCACGTCCTTGAGCAGAATCCCCTACCACCGCCGTGGTCCAGAAGGCCTTTGGCGAGACTCGTGGCGACCACGCTCGGAGGCGCGCCACACCGCTCGATTCAAGTGCTCTCCGCAGCGGTACGCCTCACCAATGCCCGCAGGGCTATCAGCCCATCCCAAGCGACACCTCTAGCACTAGCCCCGCTGTCCGCCTCCGAACGAGCTCGCCTCGGCTCAGTCGCGGATGCGCTAGTCGCACAGTCCTACCGCGTGGGCCGCCACGACCTCCGGCAGATTCTCCGACAATGCGACTTTCCCACTGACTTGCTCGTGATGAACCGAGATTCACATCTCCGCAGCAAGGGCTTCTGGCGAGTCGACAAAGGCAAACCACCCGAACTCCGCCACACCGTCCTGACCCAAATCGCCTGCGCCGACCTACAAAGGCACATCGAAGCCGCCGGTGGCAACCACGAAGCTGGTTTCCAGTCCTTCATGGACCAGAACGAAGGCGACGGCTGGCTCCTCCCCGAGACCCTGCGTCTGGTCGACTACGGCCTCGGCCACGACGACCGCGCCAAGGACCACCAACCCGTAGCCAGCGAACTCGGTGCTCGCTTCTACGACTGGCAACTGGCCCAGACACCGGAAGAGGCCCGGGCCGAGACCCGCCTCCATGCCAGGAACCTAGTAGGCGAACATGGCTACCGCCGCCTTCTCGCTGAACTCAAGA
Source organism: Candidatus Multivorans sp. (assembly GCA_965216125.1). GTDB lineage: Bacteria > Acidobacteriota > Thermoanaerobaculia > Multivoradales > Multivoraceae > Multivorans. Next base: position 623,369 of record OZ244152.1, read on the forward strand.
AGGGCAGCGCAGAGCAACCCCCCAGCACCACCGCCCAACCCCTTTCCGAAGTCGCCGAAGAGGGCCACCGCTGGGACGACTGGCTCTCAGGCGCCGACGCAAGCGACGAATGACCACCTACTTCACCGACCGCGAAGGCCTGTCGCACGCCGAGACAACGGACGAAATCTCAGAGATCGCGTGGACCGGCATACGAGCCTCAATCGAGAGGAGGGTCGACCAGAACTACTTCGCGTCCAGTTACCCCGAGACGTGCAGCGACAGCTCGACGAACATCATCGGGACCAACGAGAACGCCATGCGAGACGCCATGCGCGCCGAGATCACCGGGCTACCCACGTGGCCTTGGCGGACCAACGCCGCCACCATCGAACCCGCTCCGGCCACTCCGGCCATTCTCGACATGCTTGAGTTTTGCTCTCGGCATGCCGCAGCCCCTGAACGCCTCGGCTACCACCCACACTTCCGCCACGACCACCTACGCTTCGACCCACAAGCTGGACAGCGGAAGTTCCGAGAGGAGATCAACCTGATCTTCCGGCGCAACGGAATCGCATATCGCCTCAACAATGAAAACGAGATTCAACGCCTCACCGAGCCTGTCTTCCGCGAGATTGTGGAGGACACTTCCTTCCGCACCGAAGACGCGGAACTCGACCGCATGCTCCGGACTGCTCAAACGAAGTTCCTACATAAGGACGCCGACGTCCGCCCGGAGGCTCTCGAGGCCCTCTGGGACGCTTGGGAGCGCCTCAAGACCCTTCCTCCCGGACGGGACAAGCGGGCGCAGGCCACCGCCTTGCTCCACGACGCTACCGGCCCGTCCGCCCCGAAGTTCCTGCTGCTACTCCAGAATGAGGCAAAGGAACTCACTCGAATCGGCAATGCAATGCAGATTCGCCACTCCGAGACAGGCCAGGAGCGCCTCGGACCGACCGAGCACCTCGACTACGTCTTCTACCGGATGTGGGCCTTCCTCTCGATGATCCTCCGGAGGACCGGACGACTCGCCACCTCAAACGACGGTCCGGGAACAGGAGAGCCCGATACTGCCGCCAACCTCGCGGACACGCCGACCTTCCCCGGCTACGAAGACGACGACATCCCTTTCTAGCTGCAGCAGGGACTACAGACAATGGCCGGACTCTCAAGGATCGTCAAGGACCACCTAGAGCAGGCCAAAGGAGCTTGTCTGGCCGCCGTGGAGACCTACAACAGGCCTGGCGTCGCCTTTCGGACGCGCACCTTCACCGTTCTCATGACGATCGCGTGGACATCGCTCTTCCACGCCGTCTTCTATCGCGGTGGCCGGAAGCCCTGGTATGTGCGAAGCGGCACTGGCCGTGGCATCCGGTACAAGAAGGTCGACGGCGAGCCGAAGCACTGGGAGTTGAGCGAATGCGTCAGACAGTTCTATGGCGACCAGAACCCCCCACAGCGCAAGAACCTCGAGTTCATGGTGCTTCTCCGAAACAAGATCGAGCACCGGTACCACCCCGAACTCGATCCAGCTCTGTATGGTGAATGCCAGGCGCTGCTGATGAACTTCGAGGAGCTCATCGTCGACCAGTTTGGAGCCGCTCAAGCACTCGCCGAACATCTCGACCTCGCCCTCCAGTTCTCTGCCTTCCGGCCCGACGGGCAGCAAGAGGCACTTCGACGTCTGAGTGCATCCGCCGCGAAGGACCTCCTGGCTTTCATCCAAAGCTACCGCGCCGGCCTTCCGCCTGATGTTCTCAAGAGTTCCTCGTACTCCGTCAGGGTCTTCCTGGTCCCAAAGCTCGCCGTCCGGGCCAACGCAGCCGACCTCGCCGTGGAGTTCGTGCCGTACGACCCAACAAACCCCGAAGAGATGAAGCGGCTGAAGCGCGTCACCGCGATGATCAAGGAAAGGCGGACGCCGGTCGCCAGTGCCGGCCTCATGAAGCCGTCCGAGGTCGTGCGCCGCCTGCGCAAGCAGCTGAGTGTCAACGTCACCATGCACACCCACACGCAGGCCTGGAAGGCGTACAACGTCCGGCCGCCGACTGGTGCTGACAATCCGGCAGCCACCCGGCCTGAGTTCTGCATCTACGACGAGTTGTACCAGAGCTACGGCTATAAGGAAGCCTGGGTAAAGTTCCTGGTCCGGAAGCTCGGTGACAAGGTTGAGTTCGACCGGGTGATGAGTTGGAAGCCCAGCTAGGGCGGTTCCTTCCGCGCCGATCGGGCGCTTCGTGGACAATCCACCTCGACACACGCCTAGTGGCGGCTACTCCACCAGTGCAAGAATCTCCTCGATCGTACCGACCTTAGTCCCCGCGAGCGCATCAATGCTCGCGTACTGCATCGGTACTGGCCCACTACACACGAGGCACGACACCACTTGTGGGTCTGAAACGCCGGTGAAGCACTGGACCCTATCCTGATTCTCACGTAGTAGCGACACTCGATCTAGGTGTCTTCTGAGCTTGTCTGCCCTGCCGTCCCTCTCGACGCCTTGGTACTCAGACAACAACGCCGCGATCTCGGAGTAGTTACGCGCCGGGGCGAGGTCTTTGCACTCAATCGCCAGCACCGTCTCCCGGTCGTCTCTCCACGCAAGCACGTCGAGATCCCCCCAGTTGCGCTCCAAGTGGCGATTGAACAGCTCCGGCAGTTCCATATTTTGGCTCACATTCCAGTTCGATTCCGACAACTTCCGCGCAACGGTCGCATTGAAACTATGGCCCTCTCGTGCCTTACCCAGCCACGAGTCCTTCATCCCTCTTGTCCTGAAGAACGACCGATCTAGCCTTCCGATGCGCGCACCCTGAAACACGTACGTGAGACTTTGCCGTAGCGCTGCTGGCGCAACCATGAGACCAACCTCATCGGCGTCTTCCAGCGCCAGAATAGGGCGTGTCATGTAGGACAGTCTCCGTCCGAACCGCCATGGGTAGATGTCTTTGCGAGAAAAGCCGTCAGGGGGCTCCTGCCAACATAGTCGACTGCGAAGACTGAACTGGCTCAAGAAGCTCGCCGCCGTCTGCCGCGACACACCGCCAGAGCACACCAACTCGAAGTACCGTTCGCGAGTGAGGGCCAGTACGGCCTCCCCCTCCTCGAAGCCGTGCTGCTCCAACGCACCAATGATGCTGGCCGCCTGCTCCAGTTCAAACCCCATCTCCCCCTTCCAGATGCGCAGGAACTCAGTCCCCACCGGAGCCACCTCCCGACTCGCCGTTCTCGGATCGTCATAGTGCTTCCTCTGCAGCGGCGCGTCGGCGATCACTCCCTCTTGAATCATGCGGTACAGCGTCGGCCTAGCCACAAACTCACCAAAGTCATCGTGAAAGAGAACGTCTCCCACAGGCGACACGATGACCTCCGGCTGAAGTACGTTGTAGAAGATCGCATCGGAGGCGCCACCGAGCTGCACCACCAAGTCCGCCCGGGCCAACAACTGCCTCATCTCAATGTCGGACAACCGCTTTCCCCCATCAGGCGAGCAGGCGCAAAGACCCATCTCAACCAGAATCCGGCTCACCGCCCGAGTGCCAGCGAACCTCGACTTCCGCTCCACAAAGCGCTCGATCGTCTGAGGGTCACGGCCGTGCAAGCCCAGAATGGCGGCGGATGTCATCGTCCACCGTCGCTCCTCGGCGTCGGCCTTCTCGCAGTTCACGACTAGCCGCCTAAGCGCAGGTCGACGACTGAACCCGGCCAGCCTCGCAGTCAAGTCGTCGACCAGCGACTCAACGACCTTCGCCAGAAAGTCCGTGCATGCGCTCCTTCCCTCAATCCTCCTGCTGCTTGGCACCGGGACTCCGCACCAAGCCAGACCGATCCTCGCCGCTCCCTGATCTACTGGCTCGTGCTCGACAAGCTCTCCCGGAAGGGACTCGCGAACGTAGCCATGGTAGTCGTCCCTCTGAAATACATGAAAATTGCGAGCCTCGTCGTTGGGAACGACAGCAGCCTCCGTCGCATGTACCTCTGCATCCTCGTCCTCTACGCCGCGTAGACGAAGATAGGCTCGGGCCAGCGTTCTGACAACAAGACGCTCCGCCACGTTCTCCGCGATGCGGAACCCGCCCAAGAACCCGACATCGAAGACAGCCTTGCAGGCGTTCTCCTCAGGAAGCTCCTCCACTCTGCAAAGTGGCGCGAGATCCGCCGCCGATGGTTTCTCGCCCAACTCTTCGGCCGGGATACCGTCGAGCGACTCTATATGGTCGAGAAACTCCACGAACACGGTCAAGCTCTCACCTTCCCCAGTGGTCATCCCGTCTACGTCAAAGACCGCGCCAATTCGATGTAGCCAGACGCCTATCATCCTGAACAAGGCAAGCTCGACTGCCGACTCAGAGATGTTCGGCGCGACGAAGATCACCCAAAGAGTCACAACACCCTCATAAACGCAGACCAACTCGCCTCGCGCCAGACCGCTGACCGAGCCATAGACCCGCCGGCTGCTCTCACTCTCGAACACGCCGTCTGGAAGGGAGCGCATCAGTTCATGCCGCCGGCCTCTGCCGTCCACAGCGTGATGACGATCCGCTCGTTGCACTGCCTCCGCACGAACCGACCGCAACAGGTCCATTGGGACGTGAAGCAGCAGCGGCGCCTCGGGCGAAACGGTGTCGGAGTAGTCGAAGTCGAGGTGCGGCACGACGCGCCCGTCGTTGCTCTGTACCCACCCGATGAGGTTCAGAAGACCGTTAGGATTCGCGAGTTGAACGCCCGCCCTCTCTGCCGCGTCCACTCCTTCAAGAAGACCCCAAAGGTACCGCGCGTCCACGCCCTCGATATCCCAAAGACGCACAAAGTCCGCTGCGGAGACGTGCTGAAAGCGCCACCCCGCCGCCTTCGCGTCCACGTCTTCCATCGCGCAGGCGCGTCCCCAGTCACAGCCGACAACCAAGTGCACGCCTCCCTTGAAATTGGGGTCATCTGCAAGTCCTCCAGCGACGAGCTCGAACGAGCGTCGAAGGGCCTGACCTACCGACTCGCCAACGACGTGCACATCGCCGAAGCCGCTCTCACCGTGGGTCTTCACCGAGGGAAGGAAAAACTGGACCACGAAGTAGAGGCCGTCGTCGACTTGGACGCCGAATCCCGCTAGGCGGTTTCCTCCTTGCACGGTCCATGGTAGGTCGGGAGCCGTCGAGACTGTAGGAAAGCGAGCGCGGGAAAGGCGAAACGAGTACGCTTCCGCTAAGCTCGCGTCAAAGACACAGGCCCAATGCTCGTCAAGAAGCGCTTGGCTGATCGCATAGTCGCGAATCGCCACCGACAGCGCTGAGGGCCTCGCTACCGTGAGATGACTGTCTGTTAGCGCGGTCAGGGGATGCCGATCCAGGTGGTTGTACCGAGCGATCTGATGATCGAGGTCTTTTCTCATCTGCTCGGAGAGGAAGAACGGCTCAAGGTCTTCGAGAGGGATCCCCCGATCGGCCAGATCGGAGAGTCGTACGCGGGTGCGCGAAATCAGTTGGTCGCGACTAGGTAGGTGACGCGGGGACAGGCGGGAGTGCTTCTCGCCGGAGCCAAACTGGTAGCGGTCAAGTTCAGCGATGCCACACAGCAGGTCGGACACCGCGAGGAGAGAACGTGCGCTTCTCTTGACCTGTCCCAAAGGACCTATCTCGGGCATGGTCGCGATGACATCAAGAACAACCTGTGTATAGAATCCTGCGCCCTCCCAGCCACCTTCGAGAATTCGGTAGTCATCCCGCTCGTCATGCACGAGCGAAACAAAGACATCTTCGGCCGGATCCTCCGCTCTGGCGCAGCGTGACGTTCCGATCTGACGGAACCAGCGGCAAGCGTCCTTAACTCGAGGCCGCCTTCGACCACGACAGTGAATCGCCGCCAAGGTAACAAGCAGCTCGAACCGCAGGTAGTGCGACTGGTAGTGTGGCACGGTGAGCAGACCGGCCAGCAGCGAGACTGCCTCAGTCTTGTCAAACCTCGACAAATCGCGGACCAAGGCCCGGTTGTCGGCGGAAACCTCCTGCATCGAAACCGCAAGCTGAGCCCACTTCATCTGCTCCAGAGCAAACGTCTCGAACTTGGATCGAAGGTCTTCCGCGGTCATGGCTGTACTGCCAATTGAGAACTTCCACGGCAAAGATCGGCATGCCTTGTGCAACCGAAGTGTCGGAGGTAAGCCTGTGGTACGAGGTGCTTTCCCACGGCTTAGTCTCGCCTTCGGCTGAGGCTTGCGGGAGTGCGCCGCGAGGTTGTCCCAGCTTCCGGTTTCTTGTCCTCGGGCTCCACAAGCGTCCGGTAGTCCGACTTGGCATGGCGTGGGTCGATCTGTCGTCGGAGCGTTGCCAGCAGGTCCCGGTGGCAGTGACGGAGCCTCTTCCCGCTGCCGCACGGGCAAGTCTCGTGTCCCTTGGGATGGTTCTTCCGTACGAGGAGTTCCATAACCCGTTGGATCGTCTTTGAGGTTACGGGTCCAACCAAACTCAGGATTTCTCGGTAGGCCTCGATAACGCCCTCCCGTCCGTGAGATCTCTCAGCGCCGACCGGCCACCGGCCATGAGCCTGATAGTAGGCTTGGCCGACAAAGAATGGCTGTACGAGATCGTTGAGGAAGTCGGCGAGATTGGAACCGTGCGGCCAATGGAACCGGTACTCTGAAAGCATGCAGAGACACGCGAATCCGGTCCTGGGATACACATGACGATCAATGTCCCAGGGAATCTCCCTCGGATCGCATCTCAGCTCGGGAATGTCGTGCGGGTAGCGGTCAGGGACCAGCAGGTTGACGCTGTAGCCCACTTCGTCGGCGACCTGCATAGTGCCCTTGACCACGAGCCGCGCTCTCGATCCGTCAAGCAACAGATCCGGGTAGGCCTCCTTCAGGCACCGCCGCTCCGTAGCAAGAAGATCCGGATTCCGCCGATGCCATGTCACTCGTGTCGGCCATATGGCTTCGGCCTCGAGGGGTGCAACCCTGCCACGGCGATGCTGCTGGCTCTCATGGCGGCCTTGGAAGCCGCCTCGATCTCGTCGTCGAAGTAATCGGTGTTGAAGACCTTCTTCCAGGCCTTCAAGGCCATGGACCGCGTGCAGTTCGGGCGACTGAGAACGTCGAGGTCCTTTGCGGCACCGTCGAGCAACTCCCGCAGCTTGCGCGTCTTGGAGTCGTCGCCGCTGCTGATGAGCCACTCGTCCACCACTGGGTGCTTGACGGTCAGATCGGAACGCAGACGATCCCTGACGGAGATGAGCATGTCTCGCGCGGCCCGGTCGAGCCGGTCGTCAAGGCCGTAGTAGCACTCCTCCGAGAGCACCGTGAGAACGAAGCCGCTCGGGAGCGCGGAGGACGGTCGATTCTTGCAGAGGCTCTTCAGCAGTCGGATCACCTGGCGAAACTGCGCGCGTCCAGCGGTGCAGTGCCGGTCGAGGCAGCCATTGAACCAGGAGTTCACGCCCTTCGGATCCGACACCTTCCAATCCGGCCCCGCGAGCTCGAAGTCGTCGCCTCCAGTCAGTCTCCGGTAGACCGGGACATCGACGTGCGGCCCGTCGTCGTAGAAGACACGAACGCAGTTCGGCTTGATCTCAGGTGCCTGCTTGAATGAACCGTCGTCGGCGGCTTCACGCACCATCTGGCGTGCGTCGAGAGCCGACATGTCGGCCCCCCTTGCGCCCTCAAGCGACTCTTCCGAGAACACGGCCCCGTCATCGATGTCGTAGTCGTTGCCGAGTTCCTGAATCGTCGTCCTCATTGCGTAGGAACCCTGAATGACGAACTCTTCCGGCACAGGATCGTCGTTCGCCTCCAGTCCGTTCTCCACTCTCCGCCTGTTGGCATCCCGTCGCGCCCGAAGATCAGCCCTCTGTTTCTCCGTGAGAACAACACGGTCCGAGTGATATCCCCTGATGTCCTTGTCACAGTCCTTCATCCGCTAGTCTCCTTGGCTTCGTCGTTAGTCTCCGGCATTCGCTGGAAAATCTCGGCCAACTGTCGGCCATTCGGCAGGTTCGAGTCCTGGCGCCAGCGATAGGTTTCGTCACCGTCGTACGTTCCTAGCTTCTCCATCAGGGAGAGCGCCTCCTTGGAGGCTGAGTCGAGTTGAAGGAGGGCCACTTGGTCGGAGGACGGAGCGGACTCTTCACAGCGAAGGATCGCCACGTCCTTTCCGAGTCGACCGAGTTCCGCGACAAGGTGCTGCGCGCTGTAGTGGGCCCCCTGGCCTTGGGCGTCCATGGTCAGGGTGAGCAGGCGAACGCCCTGGAGCCAGAACTTGATCCCGCGGTCGAGGCGAGAAACCGGTCCGGCCCCGGAAGCGGGTGAGCAGGTTCCAACCGACACGATGTGGACAGGCTGCTCCCGCTCCGACACCGCAAGGCCTTCGATGAGGCCAACGAGGACCGGGTTGTTCGCCCACAGGCCTCCGTCAGAGTACGCGTCGCCAGCCAAGTCGTCCTCTCCCAATGCAGCGAGGGGCAGGAGAACCGGTGCCGCACTCGTTGCCATGCAAATCTCGACAAGCGACAACTCGTTGTCACGATCCTTGTACCTCAGGTGCGGTGTTTTGAAGACCCGTGGAGAGTGCCTCAACAGGCCTGTGGCGGGAACGCATAGGCGTATGCCGCGACGTTCGTAGAGCTGGCCGACTGTCTCGGTTCCAAAGGCCTCCACGAGAGCAGCGTCAAGGCTCCGACCGCCGTTGGCAGAGGAAAGCAAAGACCGGAGGAGCCAACAGCAGGACCGGACGCGCGACCATGTGCTCCCACCGCTGGGAAACGGGTTACTGAAGATCCGCGGCCCCCACTCTCGATAGAGCTTCTGAACCTCTCTCATGCTGACGCCAGCGGCAAGAGCGGTGGCGAGGATCCCGCCGGTGCTCGTACCGACGATGACGTCGAAGCCTCGACCGACGTCGAGAGCCCGAACGCCGCGCTCTCTAGCGAAGCGGTCAGCCAGCGTCTGGAGGAGCGTGGCCGAGTAGAGACCTCGCATCCCGCCTCCGTCGAGGGCGAGCACGGTGACGGGACGCTCCCTGGAACCGGCACCGATGGTGTGCTCGGAACGCGGGACGTCTGGGGAACCGCCCGGCTCCTGTGCTGGGCGCAGCTGATTCTCCGTCATGAGGCCCCCTTCGGAGACGGCGGAAGGTCCTGAGAGGCTGGTTTACGAATATCGTCCATAGTGGCCCTCAACCATACTCTAGGTTGTCGGACTCTCGCAAGTGGAGAAGCGGTCGCGCCTGGGGATCTCCTCCATTGCAGCGCTGCCTGAGGGGCACATTCTCAGATTAAGCTGTTGAAATGAATCCACTTGAGGCGGAATGAGGTGGCTCCCTGCATCCTAGGTGGGCACGACCTTTCTCGCCCACGATCCAGACAACTTGACGTCGCCACTGGCACCGCTGTAAACTCCGCAACTATTCATGGGTCCGAACCTGCGATCACGGCTTCCGTGACTCTGGAGCGCTCCGCCCGCGGAGCCAGCGGTCCTCCTATCGGCGACCGCCTCAAGCTGGCGCGCGCGGCCGCTGGGCTGTCGCTTCGCGGGCTGGAGGACCGCATCGGAAAGCGCGTGACCGCGCAGGCGATCGGGAAGTACGAGCGGAACGAAACGCTGCCCAGCGCCGGAGTGCTCGCGGCCCTCTCCCAGGCCCTTGAGGTGCCGATCGACTTCCTGTTTGCCAACGATGAACTCCTGACATTGGAATCAGTCGAGTTCCGCAGCAGGAGCGCATTCGGCTGGCGCGATGCGGGCCGACTCCAAGCCGCTGTAGTCGACCGGGTCGAGCGCTATCGGGAAGTCGAGGCGGTCTTGGGCCTGAGTGCGTGGACCTGGGACCGGCCACGGGCTGCTCCCTATCCCGCAGCCGACCTAGCCGAGGCGGAGCGGGCAGCGCGTAGCGTCCGGAGCGAATGGAACTTGGGACTGAGCGGGATCGCGAATCTCGTGGAACTCCTGGAGGAGCGCGGGATCAAGGTTCTGCAGATCGATCTCCCCGACAAGTTGGCCGGCATTGCCGCTTGGGTGCGGCCGGCCGGCGAACCTTCGCTGCCCGTCGTGGTCGTCAACCGGAAGCACCCCGGTGAACGGCAGCGTTTCACGGTGGCACACGAACTTGGCCACTTGGTGCTGTCCCTAGAGCACTCGACAAACAGCGAAAAGGCCGCGGATCGTTTCGCGGGAGCGTTCCTCATTCCGGCCGAGGCGCTCTGGACCGAGGTCGGCAAACGACGCACCCATCTCGGACTCGACGAGCTTCTCCTCCTGAAGAACCTGTTGGGCGCCAGCGTGCAGACGCTCGCCTATCGCTGCTTGGAACTCGGAATCATCAGTCAAGCCCACCATCGCCGCCTGTTTCGCCAGTTCGCCGAGAAAGGGTGGAGGAAGCCACCGTACCCGGAACCGAGGAAGCTAGCCTCCGAGAGGTCGACCCGGCTCGAACGTCTCTGCCGGCGAGCCGTTTCCGAGGACCTAATCACGGAGACACGGGCGGCGGAACTCCTCGGGCGGTCCGTGACGAACTAGTCGACGATGTGACGACCCAGCCACGGGGCTAACGCGGTCAGGTCGCGCGCCAACCGGCGTTTCCGCGGAAACGGCCAGCGCATCGCTTGCGAGTTCTCCCCATCCACGGGTTGTCCTGAACCCGGCCCCTGCCGAACGGGCGGAGTTCCAAATCGACTACTTGGACGGCGGACTCCGGTCGTCTTCGTACAGCGCCGGATCCGGGTCGACCTCCACCATCCTGCCGTTCTCCACGACGAGGACGCCCGTGCCATGCCGGTGCGCATCCCGGTGCGCGCGGCGGACGGCCCGTTCCATCGCTGCAGGCGTCGCCTGCATGTCGGGGTCGTCAAGCTTCGAGACGGGAAGCGCTGTTATCTCCAACTTCATCGGTTGTAGCCCTCTTCCACAAGCACCAAGTCGCGGCCCCGTCTGTCGAGAACCTGCCACGAGTCTACGAGATCCCGGTAGACGTGCCGGAAATTCGCCACACTCCTGTCGAAGCGCCGCCGAATGACGGCTTCAGGAATGCGAAGCCCACCCTGCTTCACTCGCTGCTCCACCCGCCGGATCGCTTCCTCGGGCGTGGCGAGATGATCTTGCGTTCGGGCGGCATGACCGGAATCTACAGCGCGGCGCCAAGAAGCTGTCGTCAGAAGCGGTAGCCTTGCCGGCCCCATGGCACTGTGAACCCAGTCGTCTTCACGGAGAAGGTCCTCCAGAGCTTCCTCCGCTACCAGTTGCGGGCCTATCCGTTCGCGGATCCGCGCCTGCATGGGCAGATGCGGGAGCTGCTGTCGCTCGACGAGGCGCGCGAGGCGCCGTTGCTGCAAGGCCGTTCGTCAGCCTCTCGCGGCCCTTCAGCAGCGGCGCGGTTGTGGCGGACCTGGCGGCCGAAGGGCTGCTCCATCCTCACCTGGAGCAGCGGATTCCGAGCGCCGTCTCGCAGCTCTACCGGCACCAGGAGAAGGCGATCCGCGCGATCGTCGGGGGTCGCTCGACGCTCGTTTCGACCGGCACCGGCTCCGGCAAGACGGAGTGCTTCCTCTACCCGATCGTCAGTCGCTGCCTGCGTCTGCGGGACGAGGGTGCGGCGGCCGGCATCAGCGCCGTGATCGTCTATCCGATGAACGCGCTGGCCGAGGATCAGTTGATGCGGCTGCGCTCGCTGCTGGCGGGCAACGGGACGCCGAGCTGTTCCAGGGGTCCTGACGAGTTGCCTCTCGTGCAACGCGTTGGGCGGCCGGGGCGGAGGCGGCCGCTACCGCGAACCGGCGCGGCCCGTGCGCGCCAGCAACGCCGCCGACGTTCACGTTCTGGCTCAGGACATGGTCCACCACTCGGAGCGGCCGCGGCTGCTCGTGTTCTGCGACAACCGCCAGGATGCCGCCTTCCAGGCTGGATGGATGAAGGACCACGCACGCCGGTTCCGCCAGCGCTCGTTGATGGCGGACGGGGCGTCAAGTTGAAACGCCGCCCCGGCGACGATCCCGGCCGCGTCCTGCAGTGGCTGAGCGAGGGTGGCCAGACCACGATGAGGCAGGTGGCCGCGAAGTGGGGCGCCGAGCGGGAGCAGGCGGAGGAGCTGCTGCGGAGCTTGTTCGAGATGCTGGCCGAGCGCGGCCTGCTGAAGCAGGTGCAGCTTCTGGGCGCCCGCGGCCGCGCGATGCCGAACGCCAGCGGCGTCTACCGCTGCCGCAGTTGTCGCGCCCGCACCGTCCGCACGGCCGACCTGCTCGGCGGTGCCGGCGGCACCCTGGTCGACGCCATGCCCCCCGCCTCACGCTCCATCCTCATGCTACGGTGAAGCGAGAAGGTCATCAGCGAGCCGCGCTTTTCTACTGCTTGGAAGGGACCCAATGCCAGCGAGAGACGCCGAGACTCAGCCAGGGTCGCTCCTCGCCGACGAACTGGAGTTCTATGAGGAGCACTTCGACGACTACGCGACGAGGTTTCCAGGCCAGTACGTCCTGATCTGCGGTCAAGAGTTGATCGGCGTCTTTACGTCTCGCCGCGAAGCGATCGACGAAGGATACCGACTAGGCGTCCGAAAGATGCTGGTCCGCGAGTGCGGCACCCGCCCCGAGCCGGTGTTCATGCCGACCCTCCTTCGTGCCTAGGGCCCGCTACGACGAGCGCGGGCGCCCCACCTTCCCCATCACGCTTCGCTACCACCCCGCGTACCGGGGCCGAAAGGCGCGCGAAGGAGTTCGCGTGGGAGACATCGTGTCGGCGTTATAGTCGAGAAGCTGAGGCTGGGAGTCGGTCATCTGACCACCGCCTGGAATCCCGGCGAGAGGAACTGGAGGTCTGCCGAGGGGACATCATGGTCCACTTCACGATCAACGCACGGGAGTTCGCGTCCCGAGAGAGCCACGTCACCGTCGCGTGGCTCCTGAAGCAGATAGGGCTGGAGCCCGGCGACGCCGTGCTTGAGCGTTCGGATACGGGAGAGACTTGGTCAGACCCATCGGCGCTCGTCGAACTGAGGGAAGGGGACAAGTTCGAGGCCAAAGCCAAGAGGGACCCCACGCCTGTTCCTGAGCCGCGAATCAGCTACACGGTGAACGGCGAGCCTCAAGTCACGGCGAAGACTCCGCTGACCGTAGAGGAGATCTTGCGTCAAGCGGGCTCCGACGCTGCGATCGACCTCGCCCAACTGGAGAGCTACTACCTCGACAACGTCCGTACCGGCGCCAGGTACGAGAATCTGGGCGATGAAGTGCCCATAGCGGACGGCGACCAGTTCGTGGCGCTTCACGCCGGGCGCACTCCGGTCGCCTGAACCGGTGCTCGAGACTGTCGCCGGAGAGCTGCGGGGGCTCGATATCGAGGCCCGCGTCGTTCCTTCCTGGAACGGAGCAGGCGGAGCAGGCATCGTCTTTCCCTACCGAGTGCAGAACGGGCGCTTCAAGGGCCAAACGCTGCACATCGGCGTGAGCTTCCAGGAAGCCGCCTATCCCGAGTATCCGCCGCACTTCCTTCACTTTCGGGGACTTGAGGGCACGCACTTCACCAGACACTCGGAGCATGAATTCGAGGGCGCCACATGGTGGACGTTCAGCTTCCCTCCGACCGACTTCTGGGACACGCTGGAACCGTCGCAGAAGAACATGCGCACCTACGTCCGGCGCCATCTGCTTCGCATCTTGGGGCAACTGTGACCTTCGAAGCGGCGCTCGTCGAGCCAGTTCATGAAGCCGCCTGCGACCACCTCCTCGCCCATCTGCGCTCGGGCAGCCGGCAGGAGGACCTCTGCTTCGCGCTCTGGCATGCCAGCCGGGGCGCAAGCCGTACGACCGCACTGATCTCGGAGTTGGTCCTTCCCGAGGCCGGCGAACGGACCCTCCACGGCGGCGCCAGCTTCGAGGCCGACTACCTGTCTCGCGCCATCCGCGTGGCGTGTGAGAAAGAGTGCGGATTGGCCCTCCTGCACAGCCACCCGACGCCCGGCTGGCAGCCAATGAGCAGAGAGGACGTAACAGCGGAACGAGACCGCATCGGCGGGCCGGCGCGCGCCACCGGCCTACCCCTCGTGGGGCTGACCCTCGGCACGGACGAATCGTGGAGCGCACGCTTCTGGCAATGGACCGGCCACGACTTCGAACGAAGCTGGTGCCGCAAGGTGCGCGTTGTCGGACGCCGACTACGGATGACCTACAACGACGATCTGGCGCCCCCTCCGCGGCGCCACAACGCGTTGCGGCGGACCATCGACACTTGGGGCGCCGCTCGTCAAGCCGACTTGGCGCGCCTGCGAATCGGCATCGTGGGACTCGGCAGCGTGGGCTGCCTGGTGGCCGAAACGCTGGCCCGCATGGGCGTAGAGCGGGTCGTCCTCGTGGACGCTGACCGAGTGGAGGCGCACAACCTCGACCGCCTCCTGTACGCTGGGAAGAACGACGTGGGCCGGCTCAAGGTGGAGCTTGCCGCCGACGGATTGCGCCGCTCCGCGACGGCCGCCGAGTTCAATGTGGACGTCCACGCCGGATGGCTGCAGCAGCGGGACTGCTTCTCCGCCGCGCTCGACTGCGACCTCCTGTTCTGCTGCGTGGACCGCCCCCTGCCGAAGGACCTGATGAACCACATCGCCTACGCCCACTGCATCCCGGTCGTCTTCGGAGGGGTTTTCGTCGACACGAAGAAGGACGGCACGCTCGGGCAGGCGACCTGGAGCGTGGTCCGTTCGGGGCCCGGCCGTCGCTGCCTGCGCTGCGACGGCCAGTACACGACATCGGATGTCGTGCTCGAGCGGGACGGCTCCCTGGACAACCCCAGCTACATCGCCAGGATGGCCGGCGGAAAGCCGACGAATCAGAACGTGTTTCCGTTCAGCGCCAATCTGGCCAGTCTGATGACCCTGGAAATGCTGCGGATGGTGGTCGGCGACGACTGGTGGCCGGAGAGCGCGGGCAAGCTCCACTACAGCTACGTGCCGGGAATCCTCCGCGTCACGGACGGCCGTTGTCGCGAACACTGCGAGGTCGAGGCTCGGACGGCTCTAGGCGATCAATCGGCGTACCCGTTCCTGGAGGCGGACGCCCAGTCTGCCGCAGAGGCAACGGCCTCCGGCGGTGCCGGGCTCGCGGCACGGTTGCGACAGTTCCTGCGGAAGTTCATAGGCGCTACCGGCTCATGAGCGCCCTGACAAGCCTCTCCTTGACGGACGTCCGCTGCTTCGCCGGCACGCAGCAGGCACAATTGCCCCGAGTCACGGTCCTCGTGGGAGAGAACAGCGCCGGCAAGTCGACTTTTCTCGGATGCGCTCGCACGCTCGCCCAAGTGGCGAATCTCCAGAAGTGGGATCGCGAACGCTCCAGTTGGGGCGCCTTGGACGACGAGAATCACTTCGCCCTGCGACCATTCTGGATGGGCTCCTTCGCGACAATCGCCCGTTCCGGCGCCGAGACGTTCTCTCTCGAAGCCACGTTGCAGGGTCACTGCTACGACTGGGTCCGCGTCATGTACGACAAGGGCGACAACGGCGCACCACGAGAGCGCGAATTGGAACTCCGTTTCGCAACAGACCGGGGCGACGGACCACGTTTCGAGATCCTCCGCCTCGACCAATCCAGCGATAGAGATGAGGAGATGTGGCGAGTCGTCGGGCCGGATTTCGAGTTCGATTTCGCACAGTCCTCCGTCTCCCACGGGCAGTTCAGCACCTGGCTATCGCATTTCGTGTGGTGGCGCCAGCTACCGTACGACGGCAACTCCAAGCTCCGACAGCAGCTAACTGGGGACTTGACGCCCGAAGCGGACAGGATGTTCGCCAGATTCGTCAACTTCTTCCGACAGCACGTCACCTTGCCAACCCGCGAACAGGCGTTGATCGTCGCGAGCAACGATCCGGTCGGCTGGAAGCGCGAGCGGGCCTTCGAGTCGAACCCGTTCCGCTGGAAGGTAGATGCCGACACGCTGGAGAAGATCCGTGACCTGGGCAGAGAGCTGACGATCTTCAACGACGTTGAGGTGCGGCGCGGAGCGTTGGGCCAGCACGAAGTCTGGGCCGACGCTTCCAGCGAGAGCTACAACCTGGTGGATGTCGGCTTCGGCATCCAAAGCGCGCTGCCGCTGCTCCACACGATCGCCTCAGCGCCGGAGGAGGCAACGCTTCTCCTTCAGCAGCCGGAAGCCCACCTGCACCCACAAGCTCAAGCGGCATTGGTTCGATCGATCGCCTCGCGTCGCGGTCGGGTTCTGATCGAGTCGCACAGCGATCATGTCCCCGACTGGTTTCGCATCGCCGTCATGTCGGGCGAAGTGGACCCGGACGATCTGGGCATCGTCTTCTTCCGGAGGACCGACGACCGAAAGTCCACCGAGTTGCACGCCATTCGGGTCGACAGGCAGGCAAACCTAGTCGACACGCCGCCTGGCTTCCGGCAGTTCTTCCTCGACGAGACCGAGCGTCTCCTCGGTTTTTGCCGGTAGGCGCAGCCCATGTGTACCCGGGTGGTGTTCGATGCGAGTGCGTTCGATGTCGTCAAACAGGTGTCTCCTGAATCGGCGGGCCAACAGCTTCGACGCTGGATCGGCGACGGCAATGGGCGCGCCGCGTTTTCGACTTACGGTCGCGCCGGCCGGGAGCTCAAGCGGGACTCCGATGTCTTTGCCCTCTTTCGGCGTTACAGCCAGAGCGGTCTCGCGCTTCTGATCGAAGACCAACTCGTCAGGCGCGAAGAGAATCGCCTCCGCGACGTAGAGACCCGTTCAGGAAAGAAGGACAAGCCCATGCTTGCGCTGGCGGCAGCATCGGATGCACTCGTGATCGTCGCTCACGACAAGAACCTGAAGGCCGACTTCGAGGACCTCCGGTTCCTGCCGAAAGTGCCGGGCCACCGGCGTAGCGCCTTCCCGGCCAAAGAGACACCGGCGCGCCGAAACGACTTCCTCCACCGCCGCCGCTGCTCACGTCTTCGACGAACACCGGGGAGCTGACGAGACCCGCCGAGTGCGGGTTCTCACAGCCGCAGCCACAAGCGGTAGCCTTGCCGGCCCCATGGCGTTGAACCCGGTCGTCTTCACGGAGAAGGTCCTCCAGAGCTTTCTCCGTTACCAGTTGCGGGCCTATCCGTTCGCGGATCCGCGCCTGCATGGGCAGATGCGTGAACTGCTGTCGCTCGACGAGGCGCGCGAGTCGCCGTTGCTGCAAGGGCCGTTCGTCAGCCTCTCGCGGCCCTTCAGCAGCGGCGCGGCGGTGGCGGACCTGGCGGCCGAAGGGCTGCTCCATCCACACCTGGAGCAGCGGATTCCGAGCGCCGTCTCCCACCTCTACCGGCACCAGGAGAAGGCGATTCGCGCGATCGTCGGGGGTCGCTCGACGCTCGTTTCGACCGGCACGGGCTCCGGCAAAACGGAGTGCTTCCTCTACCCGATCGTCAGTCGCTGCCTGCGTCTGCGGGACGAAGGCGCACCGGCGGGGATCAGCGCCGTGATCGTCTATCCGATGAACGCCCTGGCCGAGGATCAGTTGATGCGGCTGCGCTCCCTGCTGGCGGGCACGGGCGTTTCGTTCGGCATGTACGTCGGCAAGACGCCGGAGAGGGAGGGCGACGTGGGCGGCGTCAGGCTTCCTCCGGGGTCTTCCCGCTCGGACTACGAGGCGCAGCTCGAGGCGGTACGGGCGGCCAAGAGCGGCGAGAGCGTGTTCCCGGCCGAAGAGGCCTGCTCGCGGGAAGCGATGCGTTCGGCTGGCGGGCAACCACGAATCCTGCTCACGAACGTGAAGCAACTGGAGCTGCTTCTTACCCGCCAGCGGGACGCCGAGCTGTTCCAGGACGCCCGCCTCGACTACCTCGTGTTCGACGAGGCTCACACGTTCACCGGCGCCATGGGCGCCGAGACCGCGTGCCTCATCCGCCGTCTACGGGCCTTCTGCGGCCGGCAGGCCGCGGACACGGTCTGCGTCGCCACGTCGGCGACGATCGTCGACGCGGAGCGACCTGAGGCGGCCCGGGTCTTCGCCTCGCGGTTCTTCGGTGTGCCGGAGGAGTCCGTCGAGACGGTCGCGGAGGACTACGAGCAGGAACTTTGGAGCGAGAAGAGATGGCTTCCAGCGGCGGCGCCACACGGAGACCCACACAAGGACGCTGGCCAACTGCTGGCCGACTGCGTGGCGGCGGTTGAAGAGGACCCGGACGGACCTGGAGACGCCGTCCGCCGCTCCTACCAGGCGATCGCCGGTCGGGATCTCGACGGTGAGCCCTGGCCCGAAGCGCTCTACGGAGCCCTGGCGCGGAGCGAGATCGTCTATCGGCTGAACGAGGCACTGCACGAGCCGCGGCCGCTGAACGAACTGCCGCCGAAACTCCAGCAAGCCCTCGACCGGGAAATCACGGAGGCCGAGATCCTGGCTTGGCTGACCCTGGCCGCCGCGGCGCGCAGCGATGGCCGGCCTCTGCTTCGGCCAGTGGTCCACGGCTTCGTGCGCGGCATTCCCGGCGCGGTCGTGTCCTTTCCGCACGGGACGGACGAACCGCGGCTGTGGCTGGCCGCGGAAGACGAGATCGACCACGGCGAGACGACGTCTGCCGACGAGGCCGAACGGTCAGGCGAAGCCCGGTCGGCGCATCTGCCCGTGCTCACCTGCACCACCTGCGGCCAGCACTACTACGAGGCCCATATCGAGGACTTCTCGTTCAACGGCAAACGCCCTGGCGGCGGCGAGCCGCATGCGGACGGTGTCGTCTGGCGAAAGCTCGACGAGGTCCGGGAAGGGAAGCGAGTGGTCCTGGTGGACCGGCTGATCGGCGGCGACGAGCACGACCCGGAGGACGAAGACGGTCCGGATCCGGGACCACGCAACGGGAACAGTGAGGCCGCGAACGTTCTCGGACGGCGAACAGCTCCGATCCACCTCTGCCGGCACTGCGGCGCAGCGCATGAACGATCAGGCGGGGACTGCCTAGCCTGCGGCGCGCCCGGGCCGCGAATCCGCCTTCACGCCGTCCGTCAGAAGCCGGACAGGCCCGGGGTCCTGACGAGCTGCCTCTCGTGCAACGCGTTGGGCGGCCGGGGCGGAGGCGGCCGCTACCGCGAACCGGCGCGGCCTGTGCGCGCCAGCAACGCCGCCGACGTGCACGTTCTGGCCCAGGACATGATCCAACAGTCGGAGCGGCGGCGGCTGCTCGTGTTCTGCGACAACCGCCAGGATGCCGCCTTCCAGGCCGGATGGATGAAGGACCACGCACGCCGGTTTCGCCTGCGGTCGTTGATGGCGGACGGACTGGGCGGCGGGCACAGGTCGGTAGGCGATCTGACCTGGTTCCTCGACGACACGCTGGAGAAGAACGAGGCTCTCTCGCGCGCGCTGATCCCGGAGGTTTGGGTAGTGGCCCGCCGGGAGGCAGCCGGCCAACGCCACCGCGACGAGCGGCGGAAGTTCCTGCGCATGCAGGTGCTGCGCGAGATCTCGGAGTCCGCCCGGCAACCCTTGGGGCTGGAACCCTGGGGTCGAATGAAGGTCGACTACGCCGACCTGGACGCTTCGCTGCCGTGGATCCAGGACCACGCAAACCGGCTCGGGCTGGCGCCGGAATCCATGCGCGAGGGGGTCGCCGCGGCACTCGACTACGTTCGCCGGCAGAAGGTCCTCTACGACGCGGAGTATCTGACCTTCACCCGGAACCGCCTCGCCGGCGACCTCGAGATCCAGCAGGGCTATCTTCGGCGGTCCGGCGGACCGAAGGGCGTCAAGTTGAAACGCGGCCCCGGCGACGATCCCAGCCGCGTCCTGCAGTGGCTGAGCGAGGGCGGCCAGACGACGATGAGGCAGATGGCCGCCAAGTGGGGCACCGAGCCGGAAAAGGCGGAGGAGCTGCTGCGGAGCTTGTTCGAGATGCTGGCCGAGCGCGGCCTCCTGAAGCAGGTGCAGCTTCTGGGCGCCCGCGGCCGCGCGATGCCGAACGCCAGCGGCGTCTACCAGGTCGACGCCGACCGGATCGAGCTGTCGCCCCATCGCGGCGTCTACCGCTGCCGCAGTTGCCGCGCCCGCACAGTCCGCCGGACGCCGCACGACCGCTGCCCGGCGTGGCGGTGCAACGGCACGCTGGAATGGCTGCGCGAAGACCCGGATGACTACGACCTGCAACTCCTGGACGGCGGCTACTCCATGCTGCGCCCGGAGGAGCACACGGCGATGGTTCCGAATCAGGAGCGGGAACGGCTGGAGAACCTGTTCAAGGGTCGAAGCGACGCGGTGAACTGCTTCGTCTGCACCGCGACCCTTGAACTCGGGGTGGACATCGGCGCCCTGGATGCGGTGCTGATGCGCAACGTACCGCCCCTGCCCGCCAACTACTGGCAGCGAGCCGGCCGCGCCGGCCGACGTCATCGGATGGCCGTCAATCTCACGTACTGCCGGCCCGTGTCTCACGACCGCGCCTACTTCGCTCAGCCCGAGAAGCTGCTTGCCGGCCGAGTCGACCCGCCGGCCTTCAACCTGAGCAACGACGTGATGGTCCGCAAGCATGTGAACGCCTCTGTCCTCACCGCGTTGCAGCGGCTCAGCCGTCAAGGCACCACAGCAAGCGGCGGGTCTACTGCGGCCGAGAAGGAGCAGATCCGAACCGCGCTCGAACGCTGCCTGCCGCGCCGCGTCTCGTCCTGGCTGTTCGAGGGCGACTCCGTGCGTACCGTGCCCTTCGACTTCGGGCCCCTCGCTGAGGTCATCCGCCGGCACCGACGCACCCTGCTCGCCGAAGCCGAAGCGGCTTTCGCCCAAGGTTGGCCAGCAGCGGACGCCGCGGCGGTTACTTCAGAGGCGCTGGGCCGCTGCGTCGACTCCTTCACTGCCGGCCTCGAGGAAGCAGAGCGGTCGCTGCGGCGCCGGCTCGAGTGGGCGCTCGCCCAGATGGAGAGGCTGCACGAAACCCGCCGCCAGCACGGCACGCTCAACCCGGAGGACGACGCTCTGTTCCACCGTTGCGACCGCCTGGTCAAGCGGCTCAAGGGACAGGCGCGGGCAAACCGTCGCTACGCTCAGGGGCACCATGACGCCAACACGTTCAACGTGTTGGCGGCGCAAGGCTTCCTCCCCGGCTACGGGCTTGAGACAGGGTCCGTCCAGGCGATGGCCGAGGTGCCGGTGTGGCATTCGGGGGCGCTCGCCTTCAACCTGCCCCGGCCGACCGGAATCGCGCTGCGTGAGTACGTCCCGGGCAACCTGATCTACGCCAACGGACACCGTTTCGTGGCCAGGAGGTTCCTGCGCTCGACCGGCGAAGATCGGGAAGAGATGCCGGCGTTCGAGGTCTCGACCGAGAACCAGGCGGTGCGGCAATGCGACGCCGGCGCTCCCGCATCGACGATCGGCGCCGGAGCGCTTCGCACGCTCGCGGTATGTGACGTGGACCTGGCCCATCAGTCCCAGATCTCGGACGACGAGGACTACCGCTTTCAGATGGCGGTTGCGGTCCACGGCGTCGTACGCGGCGGGCACCGCGGCGGCCGCGCCTTCCGTTGGGGCGAGCAGGACGCATTGCTACGTCATGGGGTCGAGCTGCGCCTGGTCAATGTGGGCTCGTCGTCCGCGATCGGCGACGGTTCCGGTCTGGGATACCCGGTGTGTACGGTCTGCGGCCAGAGCGTGTCGCCGCTGTCCTCCGACCGGCAACAGCGGGAGTTCGGCGAAGGCCACCTGGAGCGGTGCGGGCGCCCGGTGGATCGGATCGGCTTTCACGCCGACGTAACTGCCGACGTCCTCTCCCTGCCGGGCCTGCCAGAGCCCGCGACCGCCTACAGCGTGCTGGAAGCGCTTCGGTTCGGCGCCGCCGGAGTACTGGACATGCACCTGGACGACTTGGCAGTCCTGGTCGTAGGCCAAGTCGACCGCCCCCAAGTGGACGCTCTGCTGTGGGACCCGATGCCGGGCGGTTCGGGTCTGCTCGATCAACTCGTCGAGCGCTTCGAAGAGGTCGCTCAGGCCGCGGAGGCCGTTGTCGACGGCTGCGCGTCCGGCTGCGGCCACTCATGCATCGACTGCCTCCAGACCTTCCGAAACGGCTACTACCACAAGCATCTCAACCGAAAGACAGCGCTGGAGTGTCTGCGCCAATGGGGGCGCAAGCTCTCGTTCCCACATCCCATTCCCGCTGCCACGCCCGCCGGGGAGGAGACAACCGCACAGCCGGTGAACGAGGCCGAGCGCCGCCTCAGGCATTTGCTAGGGGCGGCGGGCTTTGACGAAGGTGTGCGCGGCGAACAGATCGACCTCGGCCCGGGCCTGGGCACGACGACGCCCGACGTCATCTACCGCGGCCACAGCGGCATGCCCGATGTGTGCGTCTACCTCGACGGCCTGAGTGAGCACTTGCACGGCAATCCCCGCACCGCCGAGCAGGACCGGGAGATCCGGTACTGGCTGCGCCAACAAGGTTACGAGGTGGTCGAGATCACCGTGGCGGACCTGGATGACGCCGGAGCGATGGCGCGCCATTTCGTCCGGCTCGCCATGTACCTCGGCGCCGATGAAGTTCGGAAGTCCGTCAACGCCGACGCTGCGTGGTTCGAAGCGGCGACACCGAAAGCGCCAACCGCTACGGCCGCGCAACCGGAAGAGACTCAAGCAGCCCCGGCCGGCGTACTCCGATTCGTCGAGCCGACCCGAGAGAACCGCTACCGAAGCTGCGTGCCCTTGCTGGAAGACCTAGAAGCCGCGGCAGGCGACTTCGGTGACCCTCATGGCGCCTTAGGCGAGGTTGCGGATTCCGAGACGCGCTGGATCGAGGTCGACTCCGGGCGTCAGCTCACGCCCGACATGTTCGCGGCCAAGGTAGTCGGACGGTCGATGGAGCCGCGGATTCCCGACGGCTCCGTGTGCCTGTTCCGTAGAGGCGTCGCCGGGAGCCGAACTGGGCGGATCGTGTTGGCCCGCCTGCGGGACGCAGTGGACCCGGAAACCGGTGAGCGCTTCACGGTGAAGCGCTACCGGAGCGAGAAGCGCGCGGCAGCGGACGGACCGTGGCGCCATGTGCGGATCACGCTGGAACCGTTGAACCCCGAGTTCGCACCCATCGAACTGATCGCCGAAGACGACCAAGGTTCGGGAGCGGTCGACATCCTGGCAGAGTTCGTTGACGTGTTGCAGCCAACGCCATCGACCTGAGATTCTCACCGGGTTTGTGAGCGAACAGGACCCGCCAATCCCCGACTCGCAGCCGCCATGTCGGCCTGCTGGATTCCCTCAGGCGCTTGACCTCCCCGACTTGCGTTGAGGCATAGCGCTCAATTGCTTCCGTGATCCGCCTCCGGTTCGACTTCTCGGTGCGTTTCAGGTCTCGCAGCGCCCGGCCGCTAGACGCAACGGCGATCCTCAGAGGTCAAGCTCCCGCTTTACCTCCTCCAGAGTGTGAGTTCGCCCGGCGTCGAGGTCCTCATATCCCTCGTCCAGAAGACGCTTGCCTTTCTCACTCAGGGCCTCGTCGTCGTCGGGCGCTTCCATCAGATGCTTGGAGAACGCTGGTACGGTCATCGCCTCGCCCCCTAAGTGCCGCTAGGACGCTACCACGGCACAACCGGGCAACCGTCTCTGCCTCCGCGCCTCCGATTCCATGCCGGACGGCCCCATCAAGCCAGCGCCGGTCGGCTGCTAACTTGACGTCCATGCACGCGAAGACCCGCCTCGCAATCGTCCTGCTGGTCGGCCTGGCCCTGCTCTCGACGACCGGCGCAGCCTTCGCCCAGGAACCGGCCCAACCCAACATCATCGTCATACTCGCCGACGACCTCGGAGTCGAGACGCTCGGCGTCTACGGCGGCTCGTCCTACGAGACGCCGGAGCTCGACCGGATCGCAGCGGAGGGCATGCGCTTCGAGAATGGGCACTCGCAGCCGCTGTGTACGCCGACCCGGGTCAAGCTGATGACGGGGCTGCACAACTTCCGGAACTACCGGGAGTTCATGGAACTCGACCCGGGGGATGTGACGTTCGCGCACGTGCTGGCGCAGGCCGGGTACCGGACGGTGATCTCGGGCAAGTGGCAGTTGACGAACAACTCGTTCGTGGTCCACGAGGGCTCGTCGCCGCAGCAGGCGGGGTTCGACGAGCACCGGCTGTGGCAGTTGCGCCGGGAGGGTCGTGGCTCGCGCTATTGGGGACCGACGCTGGTGACGAACGACCGCACGGAGACGTGGGCCGACGACGTCTTCGGCCCGGATCTCATCAACGACTTCGTGCTCCAGGCGATCGACGAGCAGGCGGCGGCGGATCCCGCGACCCGCAGGCCGCTGTTCATCTACTATCCGATGGCCCTGCCGCACGACCCGTTCGTGACCACGCCGCACGATCCGGACGCGGAGTCGAACCAGGAGCGGTTCGCGGCGATGGTCGCCTACATGGACCACCTGGTGGGCCGGGTGCGGGCGAAGCTCGTGGAGCACGAACTCGACCGGAACACGTTGCTCCTGTTCATCGGCGACAACGGCACCTCAAGCCGGATCACCTCAGTCCGCAACGGCGCGGAGATCCGCGGCGGCAAGGGACGCTCGCTCCAGTCCGGCAGCCATGTGCCCTACTTGGCCTGGTGGCCGGGCACGATTCGGAACGGCCAGGTGAACGAAACCCTGGTCGATGTCGGCGACGTGTTCCCGACCCTGGTCGAAGCCGCGGGCGCCAGCTTACCGTCGGGCCTCGACCTCGACGGCGACAGCCTGTTGCCGATGCTCAAGGGCGGGCCGGCACTCGACCGCGAAGCCCTGTTCATCCACTACGAGCCACGCTGGTATGCGGGTCCGCCGGCGCGCTACGCCTTCGACGAGCGGTTCAAGCGCTACGACGACGGCCGTCTGTTCAACTTGGCCGCGGACCCGAACGAGCAGTCGCCCCTCGACACCGCGAACTTGGCGCCAGCAGACGGGGCCCGCGTCGAGACGATCGACGCTCTGCTCGCCTCCAAGCCGGGGGCGATCCGCACCGCCGGCGCCTGGCGGCCTTCGGGCGGCACCACACCGCGCTTCCTGCCACCGGCTCACCGCCCGAACATCCTGCTGTTCATCGCCGACGACATGACCTACAACGACGCCGGCGCCCTCGGCAATCCCCAGGTCCACACCCCGAACCTCGACCGGCTGGCCGAGTCCGGGACGACCTCCACCCACATGTTCACGGCCACGGCGATGTGTTCGCCGACCCGGCACATGCTCTACACCGGCCAGTACCCGGTGCGAAGCGGCGCCTACCCGAACCACGCCAAGGCGAACCCCGGCACGAAGAGCGTGGCCCACTACCTCACGGACCTCGGCTACCGGGTCGGCCTGGCCGGCAAGTCGCACGTCGCGCCTCAGGAGGCGTACCCGTTTGAGAAGGTCGCCGGACGCGACCTCGACTCCGGCCGCCTCGGCGAGTTCATCGCCCGCGACCCGGAACAGCCGTTCGCCCTGATCGTCGCCTCGACCGAGCCCCACCAGCCCTGGAACCGCGGCGATCCGTCGCGCTACGACGCTGCCTCGCTTACCCTGCCGCCCTACTTCGTCGACACGCCGGAGACCCGCGATGCCCTGACCCGGTACTACGCCGAGATCACCTTCATGGACGGCCAGCTCGGACAGGTGCTCGACCTGCTGGAGCAGCACGGGGCGCACGACAACACCGTGACCATGTTCTACAGCGAGCAGGGGATCAGCGGCCCCTTCGCCAAGTGGACGCTGTACGACGCGGGCGTCCGCACCTCCTTCGTGGCGCGCTGGCGCGGCCGGATCCCGGCCGGCGAGAGGTCGGCGGCGCTACTGCAGATCAACGACCTGCTGCCGACCTGGATCGAGGCCGCCGGCGGCGTGCCGGCGCCCGAGATCGAAGGCAAGAGCATGCTCGGCCTGCTGCTTGAGCCGGGCCCGAAGCACCGGGACGTCGTCTACGGCATCCAGACCACGACCGGCATCATGGCCAACCTCGCGCCCTACCCGAGCCGTTCGATCCGCGACGAGCGCTACAAGCTGATCTGGAATATCGCGTACGAGAACCGGTTCACGAACCTGGTCACCGAGGAGAACCGCGACGGCTTCTACTTCTCGTGGCGGGAGCGCGGCGAGACGGACGCCCGCGCGCAGGAGCTGTTCGAGCGCTACCAGCACCGCCCGGAGTTCGAGTTGTATGACTTGGAGGCGGATCCGTTTGAGCTGACGAACGTGGCGGACGCGCCGGAGCACCGGGAGCGGGTCGAGGGGATGCTGGCGCGGTTGCGGGCGTGGATGGAGG
This sequence comes from Candidatus Multivorans sp., assembly GCA_965216125.1. Taxonomy (GTDB): domain Bacteria; phylum Acidobacteriota; class Thermoanaerobaculia; order Multivoradales; family Multivoraceae; genus Multivorans. The sequence goes on from OZ244152.1 coordinate 649,519, forward strand.
ATCAGGGTGATCTGGGGCTGCAAACGGAGGTGGAGGCGCCGCAGCATCAGTCGAGGTAGGGGTAGCGGGCTTCCGGATTCCGCCTGCGGCGGATGCGGGCAAGGATGCCCGCGTTCCCAGGGTCCCCGCGGCGGATGCGGGCGAGACGCCCGCGTTCCATCCGTGCGCCCGATGACGGGCGCACGGAGTGGTTCACGGGTGGCGCGGATCGCGCCACCCGGGTTCCCAGGGGCGGATGCCACTCCTCCTACGCGGCCGCCTCCTGCTGGGCGTACTGCAACTGGTACAGGCGCCAGTACACGCCGCGGCGCTCCAAGAGTTCGTCGTGGCTGCCGTGCTCGCAGATGGCGCCGTGGTGGAAAACGTAGATGCGGTCGACGTCCTTGATCGTCGACAGGCGGTGGGCGACGACGATCGAGGTCTTGCCCTCCATCAGGTGGTGCAGGGCGTCCTGGATCAGGGCTTCGGTCTCGGTGTCGACGCTGGAGGTCGCCTCGTCGAGGAGCAGGAGCTGCGGTTCGCGGGCCAGGGCGCGGGCGAAGGAGAGCAGTTGCCGCTGGCCGGTCGAGAAGTTGACGCCGCGCTCGCTGACCTTGTGCTGCCAGCCGTTCGGCAACTGTTCGATCAGGGCGTCGACGTGGGTGGCGCGAGCGGCTTCCTCGACCACGTCGTCGGCCACGTCGCGGCCGAGGGCGACGTTGTAGCGCAGGTCGCCGTCAAACAGGAAGACGTCCTGGAGCACGAAGGCCAGCCGGCGGCGCAGTTCGGGCTTGGGGATCTCCCGGATATCCCGGCCGTCAACGCGGATGGCGCCTTCCTGGAGTTCGTAGAGGCGCGCCAGCAGCTTGAGCGTGGTCGTCTTGCCGGAGCCGGTATGGCCGACGATCGCCACCCGCTCGCCGGCGGCGACGCGGAAGGAGACGTCGCGCAGGACCGTCTCCGCGCCGTACGAGAAGGTCACGCCGTCGAACTCGACCTCGCAGCCGCCGGGCTGCGGGCCGGCAGCGGCCTCGACCGGCGTTTCGATCCGCCCTTCCGGTTCCCGCGGTTCGTCGAGGAGCTGGAACACGCGCTCGGCGCTCGCCATCGAGGACTGCATCACCGAGTACTTCGCCGACAGGTCCATCAAGGGCCGGAAGAAGCGGCCCATGTAGTCGGTGAAGACATAAATCGTGCCCAGCGTGATCTCGTCCGCGCCCATCAGCCTGGCGCCGTACCAGAAGATCAGCGCCCGGGTCAGGTTCGTCGCCAGATCGACGGAGGAGAACAGCAGGGCGTCGTAGCGGATCGAGCGCAGCCAGGAATCCCGGTGGGAGGCGTTCTCGCGTTCGAAGTCCCGCTGGTTGCGCCGTTCGCGGGCGAACAACTGGACCACCTTCATGCCGGTGATCGTTTCCTGCAGATGGGCGTTGAGGCGCGCGATCTTGACCCGGACCTCCCGGAAGGCCTCGCGCACCTTGTAGCGGAAGATCGCCGCTGCGATTCCCAGGAACGGCACCAGGGCGAGCGCCGCGAGGGCCAGACGGGGATCCATCGAGAACAGCATCGACAGGATCACGACCATCACGAACACGTCCGCGACCATCGCGATCACGCCCGCCGAGAACATCTCGGCCAGGTGCTCCATGTCGTTCGTGAGCCGGGTCACCAGGCGGCCTACCGGGTAGCGGTCGAAGAAGCGCATCGGCAGACGCTGGACGTGATCGAACAACGCCCGGCGGACGTCCCGGATCGTGCGCTGACCGAGCGAGATCATCGTGAAGGCGCGCAGCCACTCCATGCACAGCGTGAGCATCGAGATGCCAAGCACCAGGACGAACATCCAGGCCAGCGGCGGCAGGCCGAATCGCGGCACGACGAAGGGGGCCATCCACCCCACTTCCGATGTCGCGACACCCTCGGTCAGGTAGTTGAGGGCCGCGCCCATGACCAGCGCCGGCATCAGCTCCAGGACGGCACGCACCGGGACGAGGGCGAAGTTGAAGCCGATCCAGCCCCGGTAGGGCCGCATGAAGGGCCAGAGCCGCTTGATCAGCTCGGTGTCGTAGACCTTGCCGAGGTCGCGCTCGCGACCCGGCCCGACGGCTTCGCTGCGCTCCTCGCTCACTTCGACTCTCCAACGACGCCGCCGCCATCCCCGAGCGCCATCCGCGCGCCCGATGACGGGCGCTCGGACTGGTTCGCGGTTGGCGCGGGATCGCGCCAACCGGGTTCAAGCTCCGACAGCAGCTCCTGCCGCCGGTGGAGGCGAGCGTAGAAGCCGCCGCGTTCGACCAACTCCCGGTGCGTCCCGCGCTCCGTGATGCGGCCGTCCTCGAGCACGACGATCTGATCGGCGTTCCGCACCGCCGAGATGCGGTGCGCGACGATGAAGCACGTGCGGCCCCGACGCCGCCCCTCCAGGTCGCCCAGGATCGCCTCCTCGGTGCCGTGGTCGACGCTCGACAGCGAGTCGTCGAGGATGAGGATCGAGGGGCGCAGGATCATCGCCCGCGCCAGGGCGACGCGCTGGCGTTGGCCGCCCGAGAGCGTCACGCCGCGTTCGCCGACGACGGTGTCGAAGCCGTCCTCGAACTCTTCGATCTCCCGTTCGACCTGAGCCCGCGCAGCGGCCCGGCGTACCTCGTCCAGATCGACATCGGGAACGCCGAAGCGGATGTTCTCCGCCACCGAGATGGAGAACAGGAAGCTGTCCTGCGGCACCATGGCGATGCTCGACCGCAGCACCTGGACCGGCATCCGGTTCAGGTCCACGCCGTCGATGAAGATCGCGCCGTCGTCGACCTCCAGGATCCTCGGCACCAGGCTGACCAGGGTCGTCTTGCCCGACCCCACCGGCCCCACGATGCCGACCGTGCTGCCGGCTTCCGCCACCAGGTCGATGCCCTTGAGCGCCGGCAGGTAGCTGTCGGGATAGGTGAATGTCAGATTGCGGAACTCGACCCGGCCGGCAACCTCCGAGACCTCGGCAACATCCTCCCGATCGCGGATCGAGGGCACGATGTCCAGCACCGAGCCCAACCGTTGGAGCCCCGCGAGCCCCCGCTGGGTGATCGAGACGACGAAGCCCAGCATCATGGTCGGGAACGTCAGCATCGCGATGTAGCCCCAGAACAGCCACAGATCCTCGGTGCCGAGCAGGCCCGCCTGCACCCGCTGACCTCCCAGCCACAGCACCAGGGCGGCCGAAATGGACGGCACCAGACTGACGGACGCGAACATCGTCGTCTGCATGACGCCGACCTTCATCATGCGCCGGAACAGCTCCTGGTTCTGGTCCTCGAAGCGATCGCGCTCCAGGTCCGCCAGGTCGTAGGCCTTGACCACCAGGGCGCCCGAGGCGTTCTCCTGCACCACGGTCGAGACCTTCCCGAGCTGCTCCTGGCCGGCCAGGTTGGCCTGGAACATGTACCGGCTGTAGTGGCGCGTGACGAGCACGAAGATCGGGAAGGACGCCATCGACCAGAGGGCCAGCACGGCGTCGACGCGCAGCATGACGACCAGGGCGCCGATGAACAGCACCGGCGTCTGCAGCAGGTTCAGGAGTCCCATCCCCAGGAACATCCGGATGCTGTTGATGTCGTTCACGGCCCGCGACATCAAATCGCCGGTACGGTGCGCCAGGTAGAACGACTGCGGCAGGCTCTGCAGGTGAGCGAAGTAGTCGTTGCGGATGCGGTACTCGATCTGGCGGCCGATGTTGAACATCACGATCCGCGAGAACAGCCGGGTCAGGGCCAGGCCGAACGCGGCCAGCACGAGGTACAGCAACGGACGCTGAATCAGCTCTATGGGATCGGGACCTTCGAGCGCGGCGACGATGCTCCGAATCGCCAGCGGAATGAGCTGGAAGAAAACGACGTACAGGAGGGTGAGAATCCCGCCCAGGACGTACGCGCCGGGCGCCAGGCGCATGTACGCGAACAGGCGAGCGAGCGGCTTTACGGTTCCTCCCGACTCACCGTCCATGGCGGGGGACCATAGCAACGCACTTCCCCCGATCGCATGGCGGCTGGGGTAGGCTGCCGCAGCTTTCCCCGACCGCAAGCGCCCAATCCATGAAGCTGCACTGGTTCGTCTTCCTCGCCCTGATCGGCATGTGCCTCACCGTGGGCGCGGCCTTCCTCACGCCGCAGACGCCGTACGAGGACGTGGTCCTGGAGGACGGCACGACGGAGCGGGTCATCAAGAGCCGCGGCTTCGAGCACGACCGCTTCGCGACCATGCGCCAGGGCGGACCGGGCGCCGAGCGTCACGCGAGAACGCTGTGGATCGGCTGGGTGTTCGTGATCTTCCAGGTGCTCTTCTTCGGCGGCTGTCTGGCGATGGGCATGGAGCGGCGCCGCCCCGAGGGGGCGTCCCTGGGGCCGGCCAAGCGGCCGCTGATCGTCTTCACCCTGGTCCTGGCCGCGATCTTCACCGCGCTCGTGTTCTCGTACCAGCGCTACGCCACCGAGGACACGCACACCCTGTTCCTGGGCTTCCCCAGGCCCACGGCGTGGGTGTTCTACGCGGTGTGGCCGTTCCCGGTGTTCCTCATGGTCGTCTACATGCGAATCTTCGACCGCTGGTTCTTCACCGAAGCGGACGAACGCAAGGTCGAGGAGCTTGCCGCGGCCCAGCGCCGGCGCGAGCTTGAAGCCGGCGGCGGCGACACGGCACGGGCGGGAGGCGACTGATGGAAGAGAGCCGCAACGCCGTCATCCTGACCTGCCTCGTCATCTACTTCGCGCTGTGCATCGGCGTCGGCATCTGGGCGATGCGGCGCACGAAGTCGTCCCAGGACTTCTTCATGGCCGGCCGCGAACTCGGCGTCATCGTCACGGCGTTTGCGCTCTTCTCGAGCACGCTCTCCGGTTTCGGCTTCGTCGGCGGCCCCGGTCTCGTCTACAGCCAGGGCATGAGCTCGGTGTGGATGATCGTCTGCGGCACGGTGGCGGCCTGCTTCACCTTCTTCCTGGTGGCAAAGCGGCTGCGCATCTTCTCCGAGGTGTACCAGACCGTGTCGCTGCCGGACACCGTGGCGCTCCGCTACCGGAGCGAGACCACCCGGTTCCTGACCGCGGTGGCGATCATCCTCGGCGTCGTCGGCTACCTGGCGGCGCAGATCATGGCGATGGCGGTGGTGCTGCAGGAGATCCTGAACAGCGTCGACGGCATTCCCGAGGTCACACTGGGCATGTCGATGGCGATCTCCGTCGCCGTCCTCGTCTTCTACTGCGTGACCGGCGGCATCATCGCGGGCGTGTACACCGACGTCGTCCAGGGCGGGGTGATGGCGGTCGCGGGGGTGCTGGTGGTCATCGCGGCGATCCAGGCGGTCGACGGCGGCATCGCCGGCGGCGCCATGACGCTCGTGAACGACGATCCGGAGGCGATCGGACCGTGGGGCACCCTGGGCATCATGGGAGCGCTGTCCTACTACTTCCTCTTCGTGGCGGGCGCCTGCGGTCAGCCGCACGTCATCACCAAGCTGATGATGAACAAGCGGATTCGCGACTTCAAGCAGATCTTCATGGTCAGCGCGATCGCCGGCTTCTTCGCGGCGCTCTTGTGGATCGCCATCGGCTTCGCGATGCGGGCCCTGGTCGTGGCCGGCGACCACACCGAACTCGGCCAGCCCGACGACGCGGCATACGCCTTCCTGCAGGCGTATGCCCACCCGGTCCTCGCCGGCGTCGTCTTCGCGGGACTGTTCGCGGCCATCATGTCGACCGCCGACGGGTTCCTGAACATCGGCGCCGCCGCGATCATCCACGACATTCCCAAGGCGCTCTTCGGCAAGCCGTTGAAAAAGGAGCTGTTCTGGGCTCGCACGGCGACTCTCGGCATAGCGGTCGGCGCGGCGCTCTTCGTGCGCTTCTCGAAGGATGACCTGGTCGCGCTGCTGGGCACCTTCGGCTGGGGGACATTCGCCGCCGCGCTGGTGCCGACCGTGGCGATCGGCTTCAACTGGAAACGCGCGACGGCGCTGGCAGCGAACGTTGCGATCATCTCCAGCCTCGCCGTGAACTTCTCCATCGAGATCTTCAAGATCCAGGTGCCCCACGGCATCCATGGCGGCGCCATCTCGCTGCTGCTGTCGCTGACCCTGTTCTTCGGCATCTCCCTGCTGTCGAAACCGCGTCCGCTTCCACGCGAGATCGACGCGATTCTCGATCTGTAGCAGCAATCCGCGAATGACGGTCTCCCCTGATTTCCAGCGCTCCGACCCCGCCACGGACCGCGACTTCCCCGACGTCGACGCCGTCGTCTCTGCCCTGCGCGCCGAGGACTACATCGCCGACCGCAGCCTCGCCACCGCGATCTACTTGTCGCTGCGCATGGGCAAGCCGATCTTCCTGGAGGGCGAACCCGGCGTCGGCAAGACGGAGGTCGCCAAGGCCCTCTCGCGCTGCCTGGGCTCCGAGCTGATCCGGCTCCAGTGCTACGAGGGGCTCGACGTTTCGACCGCCGTCTACGAGTGGAACTACCGCCGGCAGTTGCTCCACCTGCGCGGCGTGGAGGCAGCCGGAGGAGGCGACGGCCGGGCCGCCGTCGACGACGTGTTCTCCTCCGAATTCCTGCTCGAGCGGCCCCTGCTGCGCGCGGTCCGTTCCGGCCGCAGAGGCGAGGCCCCGCCGGTCCTTCTGATCGACGAACTCGACCGGGCCGACGAGGAGTTCGAGGCCTACCTGCTCGAGATCCTGGCCGACTTCCAGATCACGATTCCCGAGATCGGCACCATCGCCGCCGAAACGCCGCCGGTTGCGGTGGTGACCTCGAACCGCACCCGCGAGGTCCACGACGCGCTCAAGCGCCGCTGCCTCTACCACTGGATCGACTTTCCGGACTACGAGAAGGAAGTGCAGATCGTGCTCCGGCGCGTGCCCGAAGCGCCCAAGCACTTCGCCGCCGAGATCGTCCGCCTGGTGCAGGCGCTGCGCGAGGAGGACCTGTTCAAGCAACCCGGCGTCGCCGAGACCCTGGACTGGACGAACGCCCTGATCGCCCTCGACCAGGAAACGCTCTCCGACGGCATCCTGCGCGACACCCTGGGCGTACTCCTCAAGTACCAGGACGACCTCGACAAGATCGACGACGAGGCGGTCCGCCGGCTGCTCAGGAAAAGTGGTTCGTAGCCGCAGCTAGGAGTGTCCGCAGCGTTGTCGCTGCGCTGTCGCGCAGGGGACATGTCGCCCGCAGCGACCACCGTCGGATTGCTCGTGTGTGGTGCTGTAAACTGATGCCTGTCGTGACGGTCTCACTTGAGGACTCCGAGAAGGCGGTTCGTACGTGACTGGCAATGGCAGCACGCCGTTCGTCCACGTCTCCGACGAGCTTCGGCGACAACTCTGGAATCAGGTCATCGGCGCTCACATGAGGGAGTTGTACTACGCCCGTCTGGCCGCACGAAAGCGCTTGTGGGGCCAACTCACCGCCTTCTGCACGGCCCTGTTCTCCTCCGCGACTCTCGTGGCCGCCCTTGACCTCCTCGCGGTGGAGCCGACCTGGCCCGCCCTGGTCGCAGCGGTCACGGGAATCATCGCCGGCACGAGGAAGTTCGGCGAAGCGGCGATGGCGCTTTCCAACCATTCGATCTCCTGGAGCGACCTGCACGCCCGGCTTCGGGATACCTGGATCGAGGTTGAGAGCTGGAGGGTGAGCCATGACCAGGTTCGGGAGATCCTGTCTCAGATCCACGAAGTAGAACGGGTGCTGGACCGCGAGGTAACGGCCCAGCGAGATGACGATCGGCTCGTAGAGCAGTGCTTCGACCGCGCCGAGGCTCTCGCTCTCTCGTGACTCCCAAACGGCCCGTACTCAGCGGCGGGAAGCCACCCAACCCCCGACCGTCGAAGCCGCCGCAACGCCCCAAGCCGCCGCCAAAGCCGAAGGGCGACTAGAACCAGAGGGGCCTAAGGGGACGCAGATCCCAAGCCAGGCGGAACAGGAAGCGGAGCTTCTCCAGGCCCAAGTTGGCGCTGGCGAGGTGGCCAGAGCGGCGGCGAGTGTAGGTCGCCTCGATCAACTGCTCCAATACGTCGAGCGCCGTCGCCTGGATGCGGTCGCCGAGCAGGAACTTGCGGCTGCGCGGGAAGCGGTCCACCGCCGGCACCAGCCACAGGATGAAGCGGTAGTGGGACTCAAGCGCCGGGCCGGTCAACCGACCCGTACTCGACTTCACTGGGCGCACGTCTTCCTGGTTCTCGGACAAGCCTTCTCCGTGTGCTGAACCGCTGCAGGGCTACTGAGCAGGCGAAACTCAGCGCCGGACCAAGGGGGGCACGCCCCCCTTGGAACCCCCCAAGGATGTAAGGAAGTAACGATTCATGGACTGAGCGTCCGGGCTACACGAAAACCGTTGAAGCTGTCGAGAAAGTCGGTGGAGAACCTGGCGCGGTACGCGGAGCGGAGGTACCACGGTCTGAGGCCCCAGGAACCGCCGCGCAACACGCGACGGGAACAATCACCCGACTGCCATGCGCTGCCGTCCGAAGGCGCACCGCTGTAGCTCTCGTTCCAGCAGTCCTGAACCCACTCCCACACGTTCCCGTGCATATCGTGAAGGCCAAACCCGTTCGGCGAAAACGAACCCACCGGCGCCGTCTGTGAATCGACACACAGACTACCGCTACCTCCGCAGTTCGCACGGCCCGAACCAATCTCGTTGCCCCAACTGTAAGCCGTCCTCGAACCTGCGCGCGCCGCATACTCCCATTCCGACTCGCTCAGCAAACGATACGAAGCACCCGTCTGCTGAGACAGCCAACGCACGTAAGGCTGAGCATCGTCCCACGATACGTTCATCACCGGACGACCACCGCGGCCCCAGCCTCGGTCCGCCGGACTATGACCGCAACCGCCAGCCGACACGCAGGCGTCCCACTCACCGAACGTCACCTCGTACTTGCCCACGGCGAACGGCTGAGGAAGCGTCACCTGGTGCACCGGATGCTCGGCGTCCCGGCATTCAACCCCCGACACGCAGCCCATCCGGAAACTGCCCGCCGGGATCACCACCAGCTCCGGACCCTCACCGCCCGAACTCAGCGGGTCCCGGAACGTCTCGCCCGGCGCCAGACGGGAAACCTCGGCCGCGCGACGCAGTCGTTCGCCTTCGAGCGAAGCTGCCAGTTCCAGGGCGTCCAGCAGCTCCAGCGCTTCGCGGTAGTGCTCGCCCGACGCGCCCGCCTCCACCAGGTACCGCGTCACGGATTCGACCGCCGCGTCGTACCGCTCCGCCTGGTGAAGCACTTGGGCGTACTTGAACCAGAAAACCGGCGGCGCCGGAAGGCCGTGTTCCTCCTGGAGCGCCAGAATCCTCTCGAACGTGGCAACCGCCGCGGCGTAGTCGCCGCCGCCGATCTCTCGCTCGGCCTGGACGAGCAAGCGGTCCGCCTGAATGGAGGGCGGCAACTGCGCGGCCCCGGCCGGCGCGACGCCGAGCGCAAGAACCGCTAGCAGCAGGACGCTCGCTACCGCTCCTTCCGTAGCTTCGCTCATGACTCAACTCCCGTTCGTCGTTCCGAAGTCTCCCGGCCCTCCCGGTTTCTAGCGGCCTCGCGAATCGCCGCCGCGGCCGCCTGCTTGGCGGCGGCAATCTTGATTCCGGAATGGCCGGCGCCGAGGCAGAGCAACGCGGCCACGCTCGCCGTCGCCGCGATGCGGCAGGCCTCGCGCAGCGCCGATGCGGTGCGGCGCGTGACGGTTACGGCCATGCGGGGCAGAGTATCGCAGCGAACCGCGGCCGCAACCGCCAGGAAAACGCGCGCGCCCACCGACAACCCCGCTATTCTCCGTCGGTTCCGCGCCGCCGGAGGGCGGCTGGAAGCCTCGTCATCAGCGACGGCTGGGACCGCGGCGACATCGCCCTCCTCGGCAAGGAAATGGAACGCCTCCACCGAAGCTGCCACCGCCCTATCTGGCTCAATCCGCTGCTGGGCTCGCCGGACTACCAACCGCTGACCCGCGGCATCGTGGCCGCGCTTCCCCATGTCGACGACTTTCTGCCGGTGCATAACCTGGCGAGCCTGGAGCAGTTGGGGGAGCTGCTGGCGTCGCTGTAGCGCGGCGCGCAACGGTTGGTGGGGAGTCGCTGGGCACCCGCCGGTTGGTCGGCGGTCAGAGGGCCAGGCGAGGATCTCATTCCGTACCGCACAGCGTGCTCGCCGAGACGGCCCGGTACTCCACCAGAGCCGAGCGGCCGACGATCTCGACGATTCTCACCCGCAGCTCGTTGCCGTCGGCGTCCGCCAGCCGCAGTTCCTCGCCGGGCAAGAAATGAACGGGTTGTTGCCGGCCCTCGTTGACCGCGATGTTGGACGCGTAGAGGTAGGTCCGGTCAGCAGTGTCACGGATCGGATTGACTCGTCCCCGCAGGCCGGGCAGACAGCCGGTCGCCTCCGGGAAGATGACCGAGCCGCCCGCCGGAACGCCCGCAAGTTCGACCGCAAGTGCCTGAGCGAGCGGCATCCAGTCTCGCTCGATGTGCGCCGCGTATCCCTCCGCCGCTACAAAGACTGTCATCGGAAGGTGGCTCGAGTGCAGGTTGACGGTCGCCTCGCCGTTCGCGTCGGTCGCGGCACGCTTCCACGTCTTGTTCGGATACAGGGCCAGCACGTCCGCGCCGGGCACGGGACATCCAGCGGACCAAGCGGTGATGACCGCCTCGGTAGCGCTCGCCTGCTCGGGCGCTGCCGGGATGGTGAGACGCAGTTCGGCGTCGTCGATCAGTCGATACTCGGGCAGTTGTCCACTGATTTCCCGGGTTTCGCGTCGGATGATCGGGATCCCATCACCGCGGCGCTCCATGAAATACCGTCTATCGTCTGAGCCTGGGGTTCCCGCTACGGGCATCCGTCTGAGCACGGAGGTCAAGGCCTCGTTGCGGGTCGCCTGCCGCTCACCCAATCTGTCGATCGACAGATTGTTCGGCAGCGTCCCAGGAGATTGGATCTCCACGCGATCTTCGAACATCGAAAGACGGATCCTGCTCGCCTGCCGCGAGTAGTCGCGGTGAACCACGGCGTTGACCAGGGCCTCGAAGAGCGCCCGTTCGCTGTACTGAGGAAGGTCGACTCGCGCAGGTGTCTTCCGCGCTGCGACCCGCATGTTGCGTAGCGCGAAGGCCATCGCCTCGGCGATCTGCCGGTTCAGCGGCCCGGTGATCTCCTGGGCATCGCTCTGACCGGAGGCGCGGTCGTTCCCCAGATAGCGGGTTGCCGTGATGCAGGCGCCGGGCAGGAACTCCTCCGGCGTTCGAGCACACAGCAAGACACCCGCGACCGTCGCGCGCAGAACACCGGCGTCGTCAGGGGCCAGCAGGGCCAGCCTCCGCAGGGCCACTTCGGGCTCCGCCCGACCTTCCGCGCTGAGCAACGGCTTCCATAGCGCCTCGTCCAGGGTTCTGAACCCCGTGCCTGGCAGGGGCTGCTCGTCAAACCACAGGTAGCGTGCCTGACTGCGTTTCTGAGCGAGGCGCAGACGTTCATCACTCGTCATCCGTCGCTTCGATCCGCCCACCCGAACGAAACTCCCACCCGGGCTGTCGTGCTGTGAGTCGCCCTTGGGAACCTCGACCACCAGCACCCGCACTCCCGGGCCAAGTTCCCGGTGGTGTGTTTCGATTCGCACGGCGGGCTTGACGGCGTCGGTGCTCACTTCGACCAGCAAGGCGTCCAGCGCCACCAACTGCTCTCGCGACATGCCTTGCACCTCTCCCTCATCGGTCACGCCGCAGATCAGCACGCCGCCGTTCGCGTTCGCAAACGCGGCGATCTCATCGGCCCAGATGTCGCGGCTGGGGCTCTTCGGGCGGCTCGCCGCGAACTCCACCTGCTCGAACTCCCAGCCGCTGTCCTCACCCAGGCTCAGGCGTTGCCGAATCTCCTTGCTGCTGTAGCTCATCCGCAGCCGCCGACTCCAGACCGCTCGAAGATCGCGTCCCTCTTGTCACTCGCGGCAGGCCGGCCTTCCGCCGTGTCGCCGGTCACGGCGCCGAACGCGCACGGCCCCCGCCCGGGCGCCGACGCAGATGTCCTCTTCCGCTCTCGCTGCGGCATAGTTGGCCTCCACCAGTCTCAAGACTCGATTCTAGTCGCCGCAGCGATTGGGACTCCCGGCATCCCTTGTCGTAGAGATCCTCGGTACCGCCGGCACAACGGTCACGGTGAACGCCACGAAGGCGATGGACGTTCTCATCAGGGGGTGGCCGGATAGGCTAAGGACCGGCCTCAGACGGCCGAACGGCAGGCATGACGACCACCACGGAGCCACCGCGCTGGCACTACCGCTTCGCCAACTACCGGCGCGCCTTCTTCCTGCTCCGGGAGGCCTTGGACGAGCGCACCAGCGGCCACCGGAACGGTGGCTGAAGCGGCCGCCGCGCCGGCCAGCGGCCACCTGCTCCGCAACATCGTCCTCTTCGGCCGGCTGCTGCGGGTGGGCAGCCTGGACGTGACGCCGACCCAGCTCCGTGACTGGGTAGCGGCGCTCGAACTCGTCGACATTGCTCGCAAGCGCGACGTGAAGGCGGCGGCCCGAGCCGTCCTGGTCAGCCGGCGACGCGATCTGCCGTGGTTCGACAAGGCCTTCGAACTCTTCTGGCAGGCACGCGACCCGCGGGAACTCGAACAGCTCGAACTGGGCCTGATGATCCAGCGGCGCACCGAGCGCACGAAGCGGGCGGCGATCCAGAAGCTGGCAATGGGCGACAACGAAGGCGACGACGACCGCTCAAAGGAGACCGACCGCACCGCGCGCACCGCCCTCTACAGCGCCCGCGAAGCGCTGCGGCGCAAGGACTTCGCCCAGCTCGAAGGCGACGAACTCGACGAGATCAAGCAGTTGATGGCGTCCATGCACTGGGAGCTCGAGACGCGCCGCACCCGCCGGCGCCGGCCCAGTTCCCGCGGCCACCGCCTCGACCTGCGCCGGACGCTCCGGCGCAACCTGGCCCACGGTGGCGAGCTGGTCGACCTCGTCGGCCGCGACCGCAAGCACCGGCGGCGGCCCCTGGTGCTGCTCTGCGACACCTCAGGTTCCATGGAGCCCTACTCGCGGCTGCTGCTCCACTTCATCTACGCCGTCTCGCACCCGCGGTCGGCCGACCCGGGCATCTCCAGGGTCGAGGCTTTCGCCTTCGGCACCCGCCTCACCCGACTCACCCACGAACTCGCCGAACGCGACATCGACCACGCCCTCCAGGCTTCCGCCCACCGCATCGAAGACTGGGGCGGCGGCACCCGCACCGGCGACGCCCTGCGCGAGTTCAACTTCGTCTGGGGCCGACGCCTCCTCGGCCAGGGCGCCGCCGTCCTCATCATCAGCGACGGCTGGGACCGCGGCGACATCGCCCTCCTCGGCAAGGAAATGGAGCGTCTCCAACGGAGCTGCCACCGCCTGATCTGGCTGAACCCGCTGCTGGGCTCGCCGGACTACCAACCGCTGACCCGCGGCATCGTGGCCGCGCTCCCCCACGTCGACGACTTCCTGCCGGTGCACAACCTGGCGAGTTTGGAACAGTTGGGGGAGCTGCTGGCGTCGCTGTAGCGCGACGCGGCGCGAGGCCTCCCGGACAAGTGGACAAACGGAGCAGGCTGGCCGGATAAGCTGAGTGCAGGCAGCGATGATGACCACGGAACCACCGCGCTGGCACTACCGCTTCGCCAACTACCGGCGCGCCTTCCTGCTGCTCCAGGAAGCCTTGGACGAAGAGGAGCTAACCCAACTCGAGAAGGAAGGGACGATCCAGCGGTTCGAGTACACGATGGAGCTCGCCTGGAACGTCATGAAGGACTACCTGGAGGCCCAGAACGTGGTTCTTCCCGAGTTCACCCCGCGGACGGTGATCCGGACTGCCTTCGAAGCCCAACTCGTCGTCGATTGCGAGGCCTGGATGGACGCCCTGGACGACCGCAACAAGATGTCCCACACTTACGATTTCGCCCGTTTCGAGGACGTGCTTGACAACATCCGCGACCACTACCTCGCCGCAATGGACGACCTTCACACACGGCTCTTCAACGAACTGGAAGGCCACGATCCCGTGTCGAAGGACGCTACGGATTGAGTTCAGCGACCGAGGGTGGCCCGAGTGTCGTGGACCACGGCCTCTCGCCCAGGCAGCTCACCACAATTCGTCGAATCCTGAAACCCTGGGCGGACCGGATCACTGCGGTCGAGGTGTTCGGCTCCCGAGCCACGGGGGCCTATCGCCCGAACTCGGATCTGGACCTCCTCCTGCACGGCGACCTCGACCAGCGCGCTATCGACCGTCTCTGGACCCTGTTCCACGAGAGCAACCTGCCTTTCGCAGTCGACGTCAAGAGTTATGACCTGATCACCTACGAACCGCTGCGCGAGCACATGGATCGCGTCCGAAGACCGCTCTTCGACAGTCTCAACGACTGAGGTTCTGCTCCAGCCAAGAACCACGTCAAGTCACCTTCGTCCGCCTCGGTTGAGGCGCCCCACTGCTTACACTCCAACGCAGAACACGCAGGCCTAGCAGCCCGTGGTGAAAGTCGGTTCTCTGCGCTCGCGTAGGATAGAAGCATGTCTATGGGCAAGAAGAGTAGAAGCAGCGGTCAGGAGCCTCTGTGGGTGTCGGCAGGTGATCTGCCTCGAAGCGCGGGGCACCCGTTCTACGAGCGGTTGAACGGGATTCTGGAATCCAGCGGGTTCGACGAGTTCGCGGAGTCGGAGTGTTCGCGGTTCTATGCGGAGCGCATAGGGCGTCCGAGTCTGGCGCCGGGGCGGTACTTTCGCTTGCTGCTGTTGGGGTACTTCGAGGGTTTGGATTCGGAGCGCGCGATCGCCTGGCGGGCTCAGGATTCTCTGAGCATTCGCCGCTTCCTGGGATTGGGCCTGAGTGAGGCGGCGCCGGATCATTCGACGATTTCGCGGACGCGCCGGCGCATCGATGTGGAGTCTCACCGGCGTGTGTTTTCATGGGTGCTTCGTCGTCTGGCGGAGTCGGGTCTGTTGTCGGGCAAGACGGTGGGCGTGGACGCGACGACGCTGGAGGCGAACGCGGCGTTGCGTAGCATCGTGCGTCGCGACAGCGGCGACGACTACGAGACGTTCGTGCGCGGTCTGGCGGAGGCGTCGGGGGTAGAGACGCCGACGCGGGCCGAGCTGGCCCGTTTCGACCGCAAGCGCAAGAAGAAGCTGTCGAACGAGGAGTGGGAGAATCCGCACGACCCGGATGCGCAGATCACCAAGATGAAGGATGGCCGCACGCACCTTGCCTACAAGGCGGAGCAGGCGGTGGACCTCGAGCACGGGACGATCGTGGGGGTGTCGGTTCAGGGCGGAGCGAAGGGCGACACGGAGTCGTTTCACGAAACGCTGGAGGAGGCCTTCGAGCAGGTGTCGTCCGTGACCGCGGACGAAGCCGCGATCGAGGAGGTCGTTGCCGACAAGGGGTACCACAGCAACGACGTTCTCGCGGACATCGACGAACTGGGCCTTCGCAGCTACATCGCGGAACCGGACCGCGGTCGCCGTCGCTGGAAGGGCAAGAAGGAGCTGCAGGCCATCGTGTACGCGAACCGCCGCCGGATCCGAGGCAATCGCGGCAAGCGGATGCAGCGCCAGCGAGGGGAACGGCTCGAGCGGCCCTTCGCTCACCAGTACGAGACCGGCGGCATGCGCCGCGTGCATCTGCGCGGTCGCTCGAACATCCTCAAGCGAGTGCTCCTTCACGCCAGCGCGTGCAACCTCGGGCTCTTGATGCGCCACATCGTCGGCTTCGGCACTCCTCGAAGCTTCCAAAGCAGGCGCCAGACCCTGCTCGCCCTGCTTCGCCGCTTCCGGCTGCGTCTGAGCGCTCTCCGAACCCGCCTGATGGCGAAACAGCACCCCAATTTGGCCATCTGAACCCAATCGCCATTCCTCTACTTGATCGAGCTACCCCCAACGCCGACCCCGTCGCGCAACGCGAACATCCCCGAACCGGGACTTCCGCCACGGGCTGCTATGACTAGTTCGCTAGGCGAGGATGACCGAACATGACTACGAGCGAAGAGCTCGAAAGAGCGCTGTCCGAACTGGTACGAGAGGCGACGTTCACCATACCCAAGATGGGTACTCTCTCGGCGGCCGACCTCAGACGCCTCTGCAACCAGAGCCTGCAGCTAGACCTGACGCTCGCGCAGACGAATCTGCACAATCTGACAATTGACGAGAGGAAGCTGTCCTCATTCGTCCAACTACTTCTTCCCTTACTGAGGGAGTTCCTCAGTCCGACCAGAGGTCGCATCGGTAACGGTCTCTTCGCTGTAACGGGAGGTCCTGGTAGCTACGCCCAGCCCACACCCGAGGAGTTTGCGAGGTTCCTGCTTCTGGGTGCAATCCGGCTGGGCGCCAAGCGTGCTACGGCTCTTCTTGTCGGCTGGGTCCATGGAGAGCCCCTGCGCAGCCGACACCACGCGCTGATCGACGGCATTCGCGTCGACCAGCCGACCCGGCTCGAAGGCATAGAACTGTCGATGATGTCCAATTCGAGAGTCGAGCTCCCTCTCTTCCTAAGGCTTCCCTTCCGGGAACAAGGAGTAGGGGCCGCCAGTCGTCTGGATCAAACGGCCGTGCTTTCGCTCGATCTTGAGCACCGCCCAGCCCTGTACAAGCCGAAGAAGCACGAAATGACGATTGGCCGTGAGAAGCAACTGGAGACTGCGACTGTGAACCCTAAGTTGCAGGCAGCTTCCATTCAGGTCCTCTGCGAGGGGCTAGCCTTGGCTAGCGCCCAATACGCCAGCGAGCTGGCCGCGTGGTCTAGTCACCAAGAGCTGGACGCGTTCATGGGCAACATCGGTGGAGGTGGTTCATACCGCGTCGAGGGTCGCGCGTTGCAGAAGGCCCAGATCACGGCTGACGACTTGAGGACCGCAATCGACATCTGCTCGCTGCGGTCCGACGCCACCCTGACTCCCGAGCACGACCGGCGCCTGGACTTGGCCATTCGCCGTTGGATGAACTCGCTCGGCCCGAGGGCAGTCCACGACAAGCTCATTGAATTGCGAATAGCTCTGGAAGCCATCTACTCCAAGGAGCGCGAGAGGAACCTAGGTGCGGGCATAGCCCTCAGGGGGGCCTGGCATCTCGGTGAAACACTCGACGAAAGGGTCGAGTACAGAGAGACTCTCAGGAAGGCCTACAGCGACGCATCTAGCGTCATTCACGCCGCCAAGCCCAAGTACTGCGAGAGAGACGGTTCCTTGTTAGAACGCAGTCAGGAGGCCTGCCGCCAAGGACTGCTGAAGATCCTCCGGGAAGGCAGGCCGGCGTGGGACAATCTGGTGATTGGTGGCTAGTACCAGATGTCGCGGTGCCCCGAGGCCCGAAGCGAGGGCCGGCCCGACGCCGTCCAACCGGCGTCTGGGTTCGAGGGCCCGGACGATGGCGGGTGCGCAACACAGACCGCCAGCCGCCGCTTACCGACTGAGGTTCTGCTCCAGGTAGCGGGCAACCATCCGTTCGATGAACCCGGAGTCGTCGATCGTGAGGGCGACGGTGGATGTGGGTTCGGCGCCGGGTTCGAAGAGGGTCATGCTGCGTTCGTCGACGGTGACGCGGCCGCGTTCGAGGCCGAACAGGTCGGGCCACAGGAGGAAGCCGACGGCGACGGCGTCGAAGAGGCGCGGGGTGGTCTGGTCTCTTTCTTCGTCTCGCCACAGGGAGTAGAGCGACGTGACCGCGTCGGTGATCGGGGTTCCGCGCATGAAGAGCTGGAGGCGCCGTTCTGCGTCGAGGCGGACGTGGTCCGTCACGTCGAGAGGTATGTATACGACGTCTGTGCCGCCGCGTTGAACCGCCTCGTCGAAGAGCTTCGACGACGCCGCATCGGCGAAGACGTTCCACTCCCGCTGCGCTTCGCCGCCGCCGTAGCCGGACCGGATCGAGCCGTACATCGAGACGACGCGTTTCGCGTTCTTGAGCACATCCGGGTCGAGCAGCAGGGCGTCGCCGATGTTCGTCACCGGGCCGACGGTCAGCAGGGTGATCTCGCCCGGGTTGGCGCGCAGCGTCTCGACGATGAACTCCGCCGCCGGCTGCGACTCGGGCTCGAGTTCGTCGAAGCCGCGACCCCAGTGGAACTGCCGGTTGTACGGCGCCTCGCTGAACTGCTCGTGAGGTTCCCGGTCTCGCAAAGTGACGAGCGCCGTCTCCCGGCCGACGTAGACCGGGATGTGCTCAAGCCCCGTCTCGTAGAGCATGCGCAGCGCCAACAGCGCCCGGTCCGGCGTGCGCGCGTGCCCGACCGTGATGCCGACGATCTCGATCTCCGGGCTCGCCAGGAGCAGCGCCAGCGCGTAGGCGTCGTCGATGTCCGAACCGACGTCGCAGTCGAACAGCACTTTCGTGCGTTCGACGACGGCGCCGCCCTCGGGCTGCCCGACCGCCGCTCCCGAGAAGGCGAGCGCAGCGAGGAGCGCGATCCAAACCACTAGCCGATCTGTTCCTTTCGCCATCACAATGCTCCTTCTTCCGTGCGAACGTTTCGCTTTGCTACCTGCCGGCACAAGTAAGCGTAGTATTCCTCGTCATGCGTGACTCTGTTCGCCGCTTCCTTCGCGACCCCCTGCTGGTCTTCCTTGTCATCGGCGCCGGGGTGTTCGCCCTCGACCGCATGGCCGGCGGCGCCTTCGACCCGGAGAGCCGCGGCATCCTCGTCACCCGGGACCAGGTCGTCCGGCTGGCGACTCTCTGGAGCGCCCAGATCGGGCGTCTGCCGACCGTGGCAGAGCTGGACTCTCTGGTCGAAGACCACATCCGGGAGGAGGTCCTGGTCCGTGAGGCGACGCGGATGGGTCTCGACGCGGACGACACGATCGTGCGCCGGCGCCTCGCTCAGAAGATGTCCTTCCTGATCGAGGACACGGTTGTCGTCGACGCGATATCCGACTCGGAGCTCGCCGCCTTCTTCGAGGAGAACGCGGACCGCTACGGCGACGCGCAGCGGTTCACCCTCCGCCACGTCTACGTCAGCCCCGACCGCCGCGGCAGCGACGAGGAGGCCGCACGGGTCGCCGACGAGCTGCTCGAACGGCTGCGGACCGAGGCGCCGGGAACCGAGCCTGCGAACACGCTCTGGCGGCGCCTCGGCGATCCCTTCATGCTGCGGCGCGAGTATGGGCGGCGTACCGCCGCCGACCTCGCGGAACTCTTCGGCGGCGCCTTCGTCGACGCGCTCGGAGACCTGCCGGTCGGCGAGTGGGCCGGGCCGGTGGAATCGGCCTACGGCTACCACCTCGTCCGCCTTTCGCTGCGCACCGAGGCGAAGCCCGGCGTGTTCGAGGACGTGCGGCGGCGGGTGCTCGAAGACGCCCAGCGGGACGCCCGCGACGCGGCGAACGGCGAAGCCCACGACAACCTGCGCAACCGCTACGAGATCGAGATCGAAGAGATCGACTTCGCCGCCGAACTCGAAACCGGCGACGAAGCCGCGGCCGGCGGCGAAGCCGGCGGAGACGCGCCCTGAGCCGGCGCTGCCTGCACGGGCTGCTGGCAGCGGCCATCCTGGTCGGGCTCTTCGCCGCTGCCCCCGCCGGCGGCCACGAGGTCCGCCCCGGCTACCTGGAGCTGATCGAGGTCGAGACCGGCCGCTTCGACGTCGTCTGGAAGCAGCCCCGTCGCGGCGCGCTGCTGCTGCTGCTCGACCCGATCCTCCCGGACTACTGCACCGAAACGGCACGGCAGGCGCCCGAGAACCTGGCCGGCGCCCTGATCGAGCGCTGGACCGTCGAGTGCGCGAACCCGGACGCCGACCCGGAACGCACGTTCCACGGCGACACGTTCGCCATCCAGGGTCTCGAACGGACGCTGACCGACGTCCTGCTCCGCATCAGCTTCACAGGTGGCGACAGCCTGACCCAACTGCTCCGCCCGGACGCGCCCTCCTACACCGTCGACCGCGAGGCGGCCGGCAACGCCGCGCCCTACTTCCGGCTCGGCGTCGAGCATCTGCTGTTCGGCTTCGACCACATCCTGTTCGTGATCGGCCTGCTGTTCTACGTCCGCAGTCCCTGGCGGCTGGTCGGCGTGGTCACCTCGTTCACGGTGGCCCACAGCATCACGCTGGCGCTGTCCTCCCTGGGCGTGGTGCGGTTGTCTTCGGCCCCGGTCGAGGCGGTGATCGCGCTGTCGATCCTGTTCCTGGCGGTCGAACTGTTGCGGCCCGAGGATCGGCGCTCGCCGATCACGTCGAAGCGACCGTGGCTGATCGCCTTCGCCTTCGGCCTCCTGCACGGATTCGGTTTTGCCGGCGCCCTGGCCGAGATCGGCCTGCCGCAACAGGCGATCGCCCTGGCCCTGTTCCTGTTCAACGTCGGCGTCGAGGTGGGACAACTGATGGTCGTCGCGGTGGTGCTGGCGGTGGTGGCCGTCGTCAAGCGCATAGGGATCGTCGTGCCGGAACTCGTCCTGCGAGCGCCGATCTATGCGACGGGCACGATCGCGGCGTTCTGGTTCGTGGAGCGGGTGGCGCGGATCGTGGTCTGACGCGGTTCGTCTCGAATCATGCGCTGGAGCGGACGATTCGGCACGCTCGCCGACTTCATCAAGACCGAGACGACTCGAACGCTGGAGTCCTACCGGAGTCAACCGAACCTGATCGCCGAGCACGCGAACGCCGAGAGCGCCATCGCCCACGGAGGCTACGCAGACCGGCAGGTCATCGAACTGATCCAGAACGCCTCCGATTCCCTGCTGGAAGCGGCGAACAACAGCGGGAGAATCGAGATCCGGCTCACCGAGAATTGCCTCTACTGCGCGGACGATGGCAGACCGATCGACGAAGACGGGATCCGGGCACTGATGTTCGCGCGGCTGTCTCCGAAGCGGGGGACGACCGCAATCGGCAGGTTCGGACTCGGCTTCAAGTCCGTACTGCGGGTGACCGACGCGCCGGAGTTCCACAGCCGCTCCGTTTCGTTCAAGTTCGACGCCGAAGCGGCCAAGGCCCAGATTCGAGAAGCGACGAAGGAGACGGACGGTCCGTATCCGGTACTGAGGCTTCCCGAACCCATCGTCCCCGGTGTCAGCGGCGGAGACGAGTCGTTCGAGGAGTTCAAGGGCTGGGCCACGAACATTGTCCGGCTGCCGCTCCGGGCCGACCGGGGTGCACGGCTCGAGAGGCAGATTCGGGACTTTCCGCCCGAGTTCCTGCTCTTTGTCGACCACGTACAGGAACTCCGTCTCGACGATGGACAGACCAGCCGCTGCACGGTTCTTTCGTCTCACGGGAACGAGCGGCTCCTCACGGTGGCGGACGCCGGGAATCGCGAATCCAGGACCAGCCGCTGGCTCGTCTTCCGAACCATCCACACCCTGTCGCTGGAGGCGCGGGACGATCCGAGGACGCCGGATGCCCCCAAAGGAGCAGCGTTGAGTTGGGCCGCACCACTCGACAGGCGCACGGAGTTTCGCCACTTCTGGGCCTCGTTCCCCACGCAGACGCCGAGTCTCCTTGCCGGCATCCTGAACGCGCCCTGGAAGACGAACGAGGACCGGCAGAACCTCCTTCCCGGCAGCTTCAACGACGAACTGATTCGGGCCACGGCCCGACTCGTCGCGGACCATCTGCACGAACTCAGCACCGAGGACGACCCCTCCGCGCATCTGGACGCCCTGCCACGACGCCCTGAAGCCGGCGATTCCGAGCACGCCGCCCTCCTTCGGCGCGAAGTGTTTCAACTGCTCTCGGAACGACCCGTCGTGCCGGATCAGAATGGTGATCTGCGGAGGATCCGCGATCTGCGCTATCCGCCCAAGGAACTGACGTCCGGCAACAGTGTTGATCAGGCCCCCTTCAAGCAATGGGCGAGCTGCCCGACCCGGCCGGAAGGCTGGCTCCACCACTCCGCCCTGAACCGGGTGCGGCTCGCCACCATCGACCGCCTGTTTCCGAGCAACTACTGGCCGGCTAGCGCCCCCCGCGCCTCTCTCAAGGAGTGGCTGGAGGTTCTGGTCAAAGGCAGTTCGGCCGAGCAGGCAGTCACCGCATCAATGGCTGCGGTATCTACGGCGGAGGCCATTCCCGAGGCGATCCGCCAAGGGAAGGATTTGGGCAACATCGTCCTGACCGAGGACAACGAATGGAAGCCGGTCGACCCCGACTCGGTCTTCCTACCCACTGAAACGAATGCGGTCGATGGGGAAGAGGCGTCGACGGTTCATCGTCGGCTCAGCGAGGACCCGGCAACGAAGAAGGTCCTCCAGGTGCTGGGCTTGCGGACCCCAAGCCCCGAGGCGACGTTCAGGCAGGCGGCCGGACGCGCGCTACCTGGCAGTAGCCAAGCAGAGCCCGCCGAGGCTGTCTGGCCCGCGTTCTGGGCTGCCGCTCGAAGCCTCTCGCCAGACAAGGTCCTTGACGTCGCCGCCAAGATCGCAAGACGCCCGGGCGCCCTGCCCTACCGGGTCCGGGCGCGAACCCTCGCCGGCACCTGGCAGCCGCTCGCTTCCGTGCTGTTGCCGGGGTCCATCGTGCCGCGCGACGGAAGCAGGGATATAGAGGCAACGATCGACGAGACGTTCCACCACCGGGACCTGAACCTGCTGAAAAGGCTGGGAGCGACCGACCGCCCAGAACCCGGCTGGGATCTCTCGTTCGGTGTCGACTTCGAGGCGTTCCTTAGAGAGTGCGATTCGGAGTATCGGCGACGGCCTGACCTGCCGGCCAACCCGCATAGTGGCTACCTCAGCTTCGGCTACTGGCCCGCGGACGGAGACTTCGTCCGATCGACAAAGGAGGCGGGCCCGCTCGACGTACTCGCGAGGCTCTCCGACGATGGAAGGCTGGCCTACACCGACGAGCTCCTCAAACGCGAAGAGACGTTCACATGCTGGCCAATGGGCCATCACGGAACGAACGGACGGACGTACCCGTCGGCGTCCTTCAGGTCGCTCGCGGTTCGGGTGTTGATGAAGCATGGGCGAATCAGGACGCTGACCGGCATCGTCCCGTTTGGCGAAGTCCTCGACGAGCCTCCGAAGAACGTCGAAGCCCTCGATGTCCTTTATCGGCGCGAGAACTGGGAAGCGATCCGCGACGCCTTCGACCTGACGGATCCGACTCCGAGATTCGGCGGCGAAGCCGAACCCGTTCCCCTGACCGACGTCTGGTCCGGGCTCACCCAACATTTGATGTGGCCCGAGTGCCAGCTCATCCGCTGCAAGCGGATCCTGGTCGCGGGTCGAGACGTCGACTGCAGAGCCAGCCACTCGAACGTCTACCTCGCGGATTCCGTTGCGGATGAGGAAAAGCAACTACGGCTGGTTTCCAGGGAACTGGAGCTAAACCTCACGGAAGACATGTTCCAAGCAGATCCTCGGCCGGAGGACACCCAGGGAAGTCCGGGCCCGCCGCGACGCGATCCGCCAAAAGTCGTCCGACGCAGATCGGTTGCTTGCCGCCGTCGGCGAGCAGGCTCTTCGCAACCAACTACCCCAAATGCTGCTCGCCATGCTTGAAGTCGACGGTGGGGAACTCAGCGGCAAGAGACTCGCGGAGGCGGCCATCGCGACCTGGCATACGGACGCACTGCAGCGGCACGGTGACGCGCTGCACGACCTCGATCCCCCGAAGCAGTGGGCCGGTTCATCAAGGGCAGTCGCCTTCGTCCAGGCCCTCGGCTTCACAGACGACTGGGCCGGCGAGCGGAATCGCAAGCGGGACCCCTGGCTGGAGGTTGAGGGTCCCACTGAGCTCCGTCCCCTGCACGACTACCAGGAACGGGTAGCCGAAGGTATCCGAGCGATGCTGCGCGGCGAAGCGGCCGGGAGATGCGAACGCCGGGCAATGATCAGCCTGCCAACGGGCTCGGGAAAGACCCGGGTCGCGGTGCAGGCGATCGTCGAAGCGATACGTGAGGACGACTTCCCCGGCGGAGTGCTCTGGGTCGCCGACCGCGACGAGCTCTGCGAGCAGGCGGTCGAAGCGTGGCGGCAAGTGTGGTCCAGCATAGGCGGCCCCGGCGAGTGCCTCCGCATCTCCAGGGCGTGGGCCGGGCAGGAAGCTCCCCGCCCACTGACGACGCGGCACGTCGTCGTCGCCTCGATCCAGACACTCCAGGCTCGGCTCGGGCAGTCCCCGGGTTTCGGTTTCTTAGCCGATCTCCAACTCGTCGTCTTCGATGAAGCGCATCGGTCGATCGCTCCGAGCTACACGTCCGTCATGCAGGAGATCGGCCTGACCCGTTTCCAGAAGCCTGACGAGCCCTTCCTGGTAGGCCTCACTGCCACGCCCTACCGCGGGAGAGATGAGGAGGAGACGGCAAGGCTGGTCAATCGCTACGGCAGACGGCGACTTGATGACGGAGCATTCCCCGATGACGAGCCCACCGCCGTGGTTCGACACCTGCAAACGAGGGGAATCCTCTCTCGGGCGGATCACGAAGCGATCCAGGGCGACACCTTCCGCTTGAGCGCCGACGACCTCGGGCTCATGCGTGAGAGGGGATGGAACGGTGGGCATTGGAACCTGCCCTGGCTCCCGCAGCAGGTCGAGGACCGCCTCGCCAGGAGCACCGCCCGCACCAACCGGATCCTCGACGCGTTCGAGCAGCACATCGATCCCGGCTGGCCGGTCCTCGTTTTCGCCACCTCGGTGGAACACGCCCAAACCCTCGCCACCCTCCTCACGCAACGCGGCGCCCCGGCACGCGCCGTCAGCGGCGAAACCCGGCACCACACTCGACGCCGCGTGGTCGAGGACTTCCGCTCGGAGCGCATCCAGGCACTCGTGAACTACGGCGTCTTCCGCGAGGGCTTCGATGCCCCGAAGACGCGCGCGATCCTCGTTGCTCGCCCGGTCTACAGCCCGAATCTCTACTTCCAGATGATCGGCCGCGGCTTGCGAGGGCCAAAGAACGGCGGCACCGAGCGGTGCCTGATCCTGAACGTCGAAGACAACATCGAGAACTTCGGCCCGGAACTCGCCTTCTCCGACCTGGACTGGCTCTGGAGTCCGCGCTGAGAGGTCGCGTCTCGCCGGAATCGAGAGACCTGCGATTGGCCGACGCGCAACCTTACGATCGGCCGAGCTGAAACCTTGCGATTGGCCGAGGCTCAACCTTGCAATCAGCCGACCATCAACGTTACGATCGGCCGAATGCCGACGCCGATCTTCTATCCACGCAGCGCCGAGGAGCGCTTGACCGACGCGCTGGAAGACTCGCCGGTCGTGCTCATCCACGGTCCGCGGCAGTGCGGCAAGACGACCCTCGCCCAATACGCCTGCGTTTCGCACCGCTTGACCTGGAGCGGCGACTCCGCAGCCTGGAGCGGCATCCGGCCAACGCGGGGGCCGAGCCACCGGGACTACGCCTACATCAGCTTCGACGACGCGGTCGCCAGAGAGGGCGCCAGGGCCGATCCCGCGGGCTTCGTCGCGGACCTGCCCGAACGAGTCATCCTGGACGAAGTCCAGCACGTTCCGAGCCTGTTCGAAGCGCTCAAGATGGAGGTCGACCGACGCCGGGCGCCCGGCCGCTTCGTACTCACCGGTTCCACCAACGTGCTGCTCCTCCCGGCGCTGTCCGAGTCCCTGGCGGGTCGCCTGCAGATCGTGCCGCTGCATCCGCTGGCGCAGTACGAACTGGCCGACCCGGCCGTACGCGGCGATTCCTACTCCAGTACCGGATTCCTGAGCGCCCTGTTCGGAGAGGGATTTCCGGTGCGTCGAACCGAGCGGCTCGGCAAGCGGCTCATTGACCGGATCGTCGCGGGCGGATTCCCCGCGGCGCTCCTGCGTCCAACCGCCGAACGCCAAGCCGAATGGCATCGCAACTACGTTGAAACGCAAATCCAGCGCGACGTCCGCGACATGACGCGCATCCGATCGTTCGACATCCTGCCCGCTCTCCTGAGTGCCACTGCTTCACAGACCGCCAGACTCTTCAACCTCACCAGTCTGGCTTCGCCCTTCAACCTGAGCCGGCCCACGATCGGCGACTACGTCGCGCTCCTGGAGAGGCTCTTCCTGCTGGAACGACTCCAGCCCTGGCACAGCAACCGCCTGAGCCGGTTGATCAAGACGCCCAAGCTGCACGTCGGCGATACCGGCCTTGCCGCCGCGCTGCTGGGCGTGGACGCCGCGGCGCTCGCCGACGACCGTTCCCTGCTCGGACGGCTTCTGGAGACCTTCGTGTTCCAGGAACTGCGCCGCCAGGCAAGTTGGCACGACGCGTCCATGAGGTTCCACCACTTCCGCGACAAGGACGGCGCGGAAGTGGACCTCGTGATCGAGCGCGGCGCCCGGTTCATTGCCGGAGTGGAGATCAAGGCCGCAGCCACCGTCACGCACGCGGACTTCAGTGGCCTGCGCAAGCTGGCCAGGGCAGCGGGCAAGCGCTTCGTCCGCGGAGTCGTGCTCTACGACGGCGAGGCAAGTACGGGTTTCGGGCATGGCATGTACGCCGTGCCGATTCGCCGATTGTGGGAAACAGCATGACCCTGCGGGCGCTAAGATGATGCTTCCGTCCACAGCGTAGAACAGGGAGGGCCTGCATGGTGAAGGCAGACGACGGGGGCAAGAAGGCCGGCAACGGTAAACGCAAGAGCCTCCTCAACCGGTTCCTGAACGCCATCGAGGTCGTCGGCAACAAGCTGCCGGACCCGGCGATCCTGTTCCTGCTGCTCCTGTTCGTGACCTGGATCGCCTCGGCGATCATGGCGCCCATTCAGTTCTCGGAGATCGACCCGAACACCGGCGAGGCGATCCGCATCCAGAACCAGCTCACCGGCGAGGCACTGGCGACCTTCATGGCCCGGTTGGTGACGACCTTCACCGGCTTCGCGCCCCTCGGTGTCGTGCTGGTCGCACTGCTGGGCGTCGGTGTGGCGGAGAAGACCGGCTTCATCAGCACCGGTCTGCGGCTGATCCTCGGCTTCACGCCGCGCAGCCTGCTGACGCCGATGCTGATCCTGGCCGCGATCGTCAGCCACACCGCGGCGGACGCCGGCTACGTCCTCGTCATCCCGCTCGGCGGCGTCATCTTCTACGCCGCCGGCAGGCATCCCCTGGCCGGGATATCAGCCGCGTTCGCCGGCGTCTCGGGCGGCTTCTCGGCCAACTTCATCCCCTCCGGAATCGACCCGCTGCTCCAGGGCTTCACCCAGTCCGCGGCCCAGATCTTCGACCCCGAGAAGCTGGTCAACCCGCTCTGCAACCTGGCGTTCACGGGGCTCTCCTCGATCCTCGTGATCGGGGTCGGTTGGTACCTGACGGACCGTGTCATCGAACCGCGGCTCCGCGGCACGGAGGTCGACGGCGATCCGGAACAGATGCCCAAGATGGAGGAGCTGAGCCGCAAGGACCGCCTCGGCTTCCTCGCCGCCATGGGCGCCCTGGTGCTCGGCCTGGTCGTTCTCCTGGTCTGGGCGTGGCCCGTTACGTCGCCCCTGCGCAGCGCGGGCGGTGAGCTGACCGCGTTCTCGGCGCCCCTGATGCAGATGCTGGTGCCCCTGATCTTCGTCTTCTTCCTGATTCCGGGCGTCGTCCACGGCTACGTCGCCGGCACGGTGAAGAGTCACCGGGACATCGTCGCGGGAATGAGCGACGCGATGGGCACGATGGCCTACTACCTGGTCATGGCCTTCTTCGCCGCCCAGTTCATCGCCGCCTTCAGCAACTCGAACGTCGGCCTCCTGATCGCGCTCGAGGGCGCCAGCTTCCTGCGCGACCTCAGTCTGCCGCCGCAGGCCACGGTGGTCGGCATCATCCTGCTGTCCGCCGTCGTCAACCTGTTCGTCGGCTCGGCCTCCGCCAAGTGGGCGGTGCTCTCGGTGATCTTCGTGCCGATGCTGATGAGCCTGGGCATCTCGCCCGAACTGACCCAGGCCGCGTACCGGGTCGGCGACAGCGTGACGAACATCACGACCCCGCTGATGCCCTACTTCCCGCTGGTCGTCGTGTTCTGCCAGCGGTACGTGAAGAAGGCGGGGATCGGCACCGTCCTGTCCTTGATGATCCCGTACACCGTCACCCTGCTCATCACCTGGACGGTGTTCCTGGTCGGCTACTGGCTGGTCGGCCTGCCGTTGGGCCTCCAGTCGACCTACACGTACCCTTGATTCGACGCTACGTACGATGACGAAGCCGCCCCCGTTCCGCGCCGCCCTGGCGTTCGCCCTGCTCGCCGCGGGCCTGCTCGCGCCGGCGACGCCGGCGGAGGCACAGCCGAACCGGCCGATCTACCCGGTGTACGAGGGCTACGTCCTGAACGACGACGGCACGGCGGTCCTCGTCTTCGGCTACTACAACCACAACTCGGTCGCGGTCGAGATTCCGGCAGGCGAAGCGAACCGCTTCGGACCGGGACCCGCCGACCGTGGCCAGCCGATCGTCTTCGAACCGGGACGCCAGCGCAATGTGTGCTTCATCGTCCTGCCGGACGACTACGAGGGTAACCTGGGCTGGTCGCTGACCCGAGGTGAGAGCACGAACACCACCACCGAACGCGGCGGAATCGACCTCCTCTACCTGATCGAGAACATCTCCATGGCCTACCACCGCGCCAAGCAGGTCGACACGGCCACCGCCGCGCGCGGGGTCTGCGTCGAGCCCCCACCGTCCCCAACCGGGAGCGAACCATGAACCGCACTCTTTACGCAATGACTCCGGCGCCGATCCTGCTGTTCGCCTTTCTCGCGGCGCCGGCAGCGTCGCCGGCGGCCGCGGCCGACGACGGCGCCCCGACCTTCAGCCGCGACATCGCGCCGATCCTCCAGCGCTCCTGCCAGCGCTGCCACCGGCCGGGGACCGCCTCGCCGATGTCGCTGCTCACCTACGAACAGACCCGGCCCTGGGCGCGCTCGATCAAGCGGCGGGTGGCAAGCCGGGAGATGCCGCCCTGGCACATCGACCGCACGATCGGCGAGTACGACCCCGACCCGAGCCTGAGCGACGAGGAGATCGCCCTGGTCACTTCCTGGGTCGATGCGGGCGCCCTTCGCGGCAACCCCGGCGACCTGCCGCCACCGATCGACTTCCCCGACGGCGACGCATGGGAGTACGGCGAGCCCGACCTGGTGGTCGAGATGCAGGAGGACATGGTCGTTCCGCCCGAGGGCCCCGATCTGTTCGTCAACTTCCTCGCCGACAGCGGCCTCACCGAGGACCGCTACATCCGTTGGATCGAGGTCAAGCCGAGCAAGGACGGCCGGCGGAGCGTCCATCACACGATGGTCTACGCGATGCAGGACGACGCGGACTACGTGGGCCGGGACTTCTTCGAACGCGACGACGACCCGAATCGCCGCGACCGAGAGGGCAACCCCGTCGGGTCGCTGCTGATCGAGTACGCGGTCGGCAACACGGGCGACGTCTACGCCGAGAACACCGGCAAGCTGCTGCTGGCCGGCGCCACCATCCGCTTCAGCGGCCACTACCACTCGGTCGGCGAGGAGATCCGGGATCGCACACGGATCGGTTTCGGCTTCTATCCGCGCGGCGTGGCGCCCAAGCACCGGATCGTCTCGACCCGGCTGTTCGCCGGCCTGCCCGGCACCACCGGCTGGCGCAACAACGAACTGTCCATTCCGCCCGGCGCCGACAACGTCCGTCACGACGGCTTCCGCGTCCTCGACCGCCCGATCCAGTTGATCAGCTTCCAGGCCCATATGCACTACCGCGGCAAGGCGATGGAACTCGAAGCGATCCACGCCGACGGCCGCCGCGAACTGCTCACGCGGATCCAGAACTACGACTTCAACTGGCAGATCGCGTACCCGTACAAGAACCCGCCGGTGCTTCCCGCCGGCACCGTGCTGCACGTGACCTCGTACCACGACAACTCGGAGAACAACCCCTACAACCCGGACCCGACCGCCTGGGTCGGCTGGGGCAACCGGACCATCGACGACATGGCGATCGGCTGGACGAACTTCGTGTTTCTGTCCGAGGAGGAGTACCAGGAGCACACGGCGGCGGCGGCGACTGGGGCCGGTGCCGGCGCCGGCGGCGACTAGCACTGCTAACACCCGCCCGTCTTGGGGCAGGAGGGGTCAGCTCCCAGGTGACGTTCGCGCTTGAGAGGAGGTGGAGGGGGTTGCGCTCACTCCGCTTCACTCGCTCCGGCCAGGCGTCGGTTCATGTGCTGTCATGGGGCATCGCTCGTTCAGAGGCGCCTGGGAGCTGACCCCTCCTGCCCCGACCGGGCTGGCGGTCGTTGCCGAGAGGGCCGGCTAGTCGAGATCCGACGTGGACATCAGACCAGTACGCACGCCGCCGTCACGCCAGGCGAAGATCAGGCGGTCGCCGGTGCGCACGAGCTTGGGGACGCCGACGGCGCTGCGGCCGGCCGGCGCGGGCGCCACGGTGACTGCGGGGTCCGTGTCGCCGTCCCGAGTGACGCTGCGGACCCGTAGTTCAGCGCCGCCTTCCACCCGTTCAACCCAACTGACCACGGCACCGCCGTCTTCGTGCGTAGCGACGCCAGCCCAACCGCGTGGGGCGCCGTCATCGATTCGGATCGGTTCGTCGAAGCGTTGCTCTTTCCTATTCCAGAAAGCAGCCAGCACCTTCGACTCGCCTCCTGCGGCCGTGAACCACGCGACAGCCGGTCCCGTTGCGCCCGAAGCCAGCGCCGGGCCGTTGGTCGGACAACCGCGAATGTGCCAGCCGTCCCGGTGAACCAGTTCGGAACCCGTCCATCGACCATCCTCGAGGCGAGCAAAGGAGATGTCCCGGAACTCGCCTTCCCGGCGGTCCCGGAAGGCCAGGAAGACGTTGCCCGGAGTCGCCGCCATGGCCGTCGTGCAGCAACTGCAGACGTCGGCGTCGACTTCCCGGTCGCTCTTCAAGGCACCGCCCAAGTCAAAACGCGCGGAACGAAGCGTCATCCGCGGTTCCACCTCGCCGTGCCCATCGCCGCCCGGTACCGGCGTGCCGGTGGCTCCCTTTGCGGCCAGGTCGTCGCCGACTGACGACAGATAGGCCACTTCGAAGCCGTCCCCGACTCCGGCGTACGCCGCGAATCCAGCGTAGCCGTCCACACCTTCACCACTCGCCTGAAACACCTCTCGCCAACTCGCGCCCCGGTCGTCCGAGAACACCAACCGGATGCCGTAGCCGTAGTCACCCTGCCGGCCCTCGTCATGAACCAGCCAGTGCGCCGCCAGGCGGTCGCCGCCCAGCGGCACAACGGCCGGATGGTCGATCCAGTTGACGAACCAGTCTTCGCCAGACGCCACGGCCCTTGCCGGGCCCCATTCCTCACCCCGGAACTCGGCGTAACGCAGTGCATGGCCGCCCTCGCCCAAACGCTCAACCCAGCTAAGGACGACCGCACCATCGGGTCCCGCGTTCAGCGAATAGCTGCTGCTCCCTTCCGCCGCGGATGGGTCCAGGCGTTGGACCTGCGCGGCCACAGCCGTGGCCAGGACGCTGATACCAAGACCGATGAAGAAGGCGCAACGACTCACGTAGCGCCGGATTGTCTCAGATCGAGACAGGATTGCCTGCATCCTCCGACCCCAACGGTCAGCGGCCAAGCCGACGACATCCAGCCCGGTCGGGGAGCGGAGGGGAGGGTCCCAGCGGACTCGAAGCGAGCGACGCCCGGCGCCCCCTCAACCACCGACACCGAACCGGAGCGAGCGTAGTGGAGTGAGCGCCCAACCCCCTGCCATCCGAACAAGCGCTCACGGCCGCTGGGACCCTCCCCTCCGCTTCCCGGCCGGGCGTGTGCAATCGCCGCCGACTCGCCGCCGCTCCAGCCGACGAGCAGCCGCTACTGCCAGGTCACCGCCATCGCGAAGAAGTGGTCGAAGACTTCGCGGTTGGGGTGATTCGCGTCGTTGTTCTCGGGGCTGCGGATGTAGAAGTCCAACTGCTGCGCGGCCGGGTTCACGGCGCCGGCCGAGCCATCGGTGGGCTGGAGCTGCACCTGCAACGTCTCGCGGTCGCGCATGCCCTGGGTGACCATGAAGTGGATCTGGTAGTCGCTGTACAGCTCCTCGCCGTTCAGCGTGGCGCGGCCGTAGCCCCAACCGGCAACGTAGAGCAGGCTCTTGGGCCAGTTCGAGTCGCCGCAGCCGGCATCGCCGTGCTCGAACAGGTACGCCGCGATGCCGCCGTCCTGGCACGCCGAGAACTCGTGGAACCGGTCGAGCTCCAACACGTAGTCCCCCTCGGGAAGTTGCAACTCGGCGCGGAACGTACCGGTGTTCGCGATCTCGTCGACATCGATCGTGATCTCGCCGCCCACCGGGGCCACGTTGCTGGCATCGTCGCCCATGTGATCCCAGGGCGACTCGTCGTCCAGGCTGCCGACCTGGTGGACGTTCGCGCCGGTGATCACGAACCGGCCGTCGTACAGCTCGTGCTGCTCCGGCTCGTAGAGCCCCATCCCGGTGCCGGGTTGACTCCGCGCGGTGACCGGTGCCGCCTCGGCCTCAACCGTTTCCACCTCGGGCGCCGCACAACCGACCAGGAACACCGCCAGCAGCCCCGCGACCGCTCCAACAACACACGTCCAAGGCCGCCGCATCGTCATCGTCAACCACCTCCTGCGGGCACTATAGCTCCGCGCCGCAGCACGCCCCTCCAGGACACGCCACCACGGCGCCGCCAGCACGTCCGGCCCTGGCGGTAGAATCATCGCCGTGCTGGACGTCATCCCCGACATCGACCGCTGGCGCGCTGACGGCCAGAAGGTCGCTGTCGCCACCGTGATTCGCACCGTCGGTTCCTCCCCCCGCCCCCTCGGATCGAAGATGGCGGTGTCGGAACAGGGCAGTATCGCCGGTTCAGTGAGCGGCGGCTGCATCGAAGGCGCCGTGTTCCAAGAGGCACAGTCGGTGCTCCATGACGGCCGGCCGAAGCGGCTCAGCTACGGCATCTCCGACGAGCAGGCGTGGTCCGTAGGGCTCACCTGCGGCGGCGAGGTCGAGGTGCTGGTCGAACGCATCGACGGCTGAGGCGCAGCGGCCAAGAGCACGCACCGATGAGCTCCCGCTTCGAGTCCCTGCGCCGGTCCCTGCTGGCCGGCGAACGGGTGGTGTCCTTCACGGGGGCCGGCGGCGCCGGCCTGGGCGCCCGCCTGCTCGTGTGGCCCGACGACGGACGGACCGAAGGAACGCTGGGGAACGCCGACCTCGACCGGGCGGCCGCCAGCCTGGCCAAGGGTGAAGCCCTTCCGCCGACCGGTCTGCGCGAGATCGAAGGCGCGGAGGTCTTCGTCGAGAACTTCGAGCCGCTGCCGCAGTTGTTCATCGTCGGCGCGGTCCACGTCGCGATCCACCTGGTCCACTTCGCGCGCCAACTCGGGTTCCGCACGGTGGTCGTGGACGCCCGTTCCGCCTTCGCCACCCCCGAGCGCTTTCCCCACGCCCACGAACTCGTGGTCGAGTGGCCGGCCGACTACCTGGCGCGAGTGTCGCTGCATGCCAACACGTTCTGCGTGTTCCTCACCCACGACGAGAAGCTCGACAACCCGGCGCTCCAGGTGGTTCTCGAAGCCGGAGTCCGCTACGTCGGCGCGCTGGGTTCCAAGCGAACCCACGGCAAGCGGGTCAAGGCGCTCACCGAGGCCGGCCTGTCGCCGGAGCTGATCGATCGCATCCACGCGCCGATCGGCCTCGACCTCGGCGGCCGCAAGCCTGAGGAGATCGCTCTCGCCATCGCCGCCGAACTGGTCGCGGTAAGGAACGGCCGGCTGGCGACGGGTCGATGACCGGCCCGATCACCGGCCCGATCACCGGCGTCGTGCTCGCCGCCGGGCTCTCGACCCGGTTCGAGGCCGGATGCGGGCAGGATGCCCGCGTTCCCAGGACGAAGGTCACCTTTGCGGAAGAGCCGAAGCAACTCCACCGCATCGACGGCGAGACTCTGGTGCGCCGCATCTGCCGCGAAGCCCTCGCCTCCAACCTGGCGGAGGTCATCCTGGTCACCGGCCACGCGCACCGGCGGATTGGCGCGGAAGTCGCCGACCTCGACCTGCGCGCGATCCACAACCCGGACTACAAAGACGGCCAGAGCGGGTCGGTGCGCCGCGGCCTGACCGCGGTCCCGGCCGACGCCGACGGCGCGATGTTCCTCGCCGTGGACCAACCCGGGCTCGACGCCGCCGTCATCGACCGGCTGCTCGGCGCGTTCTGCGGCACCTGCTCGATCGTCGTGCCGACCTTCCGCGGCCGCCGCGGCGCGCCCGTCACCTTCGGCCGGCGGTGGTTCGGGCATCTGGAACGTCTGCGCGGCGACCAGGGGGCCCGCCCGCTCCTCGCAACGCTGGCCGAGTACATCCAGGAGGTGGAACTCGATTCGCCGGCGCCGCTCGAGGACGTCGACACCGAGGCCGACGCCCGTTCGTGGACCCACGAGGCGGGGCGCCAGTGACAATGCCGCTCGACCGCCCCCTGCGGCTCGTCCCCCAGGTCCGTCACTACGACTGGGGCACCCGCGACTTCATCCCGCGCCTCTGCGGCCGCGAACCCACCAGCCGGCCGGAGGCCGAACTGTGGTTCGGCGACCACGCCGACTCACCGGCCGGCGTCGTCCTCGAGTCGGGTTCCCTGGGCACGCGGGCATCCTGCCCGCCTCCGGACCCAATCCCCCTCGACCGGCTGATCGCCGACCGCCAGGACGAGGTCCTCGGCCCCGGTGCGACCGGCGCCGCCCTGCCCTTTCTGACCAAGATCCTCTCGGCCGCCCGGCCCCTGTCCATCCAGGCCCACCCCAACCGCGAGCAGGCCGTCCGCGGCTTCGCCGCCGAGACAACGGGCGCCCATCCCGTCGCCGCCGCGCACCGCAACTACCGCGACCCGAACCACAAGCCGGAACTGCTCTACGCCCTGACGCCGTTCTCCGCCCTGTCCGGCTTCCGGCCTGCCGCCGAGGCGGCCCAGTTCCTGGCCGCCCTGGGCCTCGAACAACTCCGGCCGCACGTCCAGCGCCTCGAATCCGAGGGCGCCGTCGCCTACCGACCGCTGCTCGAAGCCCTGCACCGGCACGCCCGAACCGATCTCGCCCCCGCCGCCAGGGGCGCCGCCCGCCACGCCTCGACCGTGGGCAGCGCCGATTGCCGGGAGGCAATGCACTGGGTCGCCCGCATCGCCACGCACCACCCGACCGACCCTCTGGTCGTCGCACCGCTGTTCCTGCGCCTCGTTCACCTTGAGCCCGGCGAAGCGCTCTTCACCGGACCCGGCGTGCCCCACAGTTACCTGGAAGGCTCCGCGCTCGAGGTCATGGCGAACTCCGACAACGTCCTCCGCCTCGGTCTGACCTCCAAGCGCGTCGACGCCGGGGAGCTGCTCGACATCCTCACCTATGAAACCGGCGCCGGCGCCGCTATCGAGAGCGTGGTCGAAGACCATCCCTGGGGGACACGATCCCTCTTTGAGCCCCCGGTCGACGACTTTGCCCTCGAGGTCCTCGATATCGGCAGCCACGGAACAGCGCCGCTCCCCTCCGACGGTCATGCGCGGATCGTGCTGTGCCTCGAAGGAGAGATCGAGGTCCGCAGCGCCTCGGGCTCAGAACTGCTGCGGCCCGGCCAGGCCGTCTTTCTCACCGCCGTCGCCGAGAGCACCATGGCAACCGGCCGGGGCGTCCTCGCTCTGACTGCACAAGACCGCCCTGATCACTAGCCTCGCCGCTTCGCCGCTTCGCCCGGATGCCGGCCAGAACCCGGCGTACCCGACGACCGCCACGCCTCAGTCGCAGTTCAGTCGCAGGTCGGGAACGCCGTCGTGTCGGTCACCGGCACGAACAGCGTCCCGGCTTCGTTGACGTACGTCTTCGACTCGCCGGACCCGACGTCCTCGACTTCGAGTTCGACCCGGACATCGGTCAGGCCGCCGATGAAGACCCAGTAGGCGCCATCGCCGATCGCGCAGCCGTTCAGCACCTTGATCACGACCTCGACGTTGTTCTCGCTGAAGAACCAGAAGTAGCCGGTGTCGCTGGTGAGTTCCACCGCCTCTGCGTCGCCGGATCGGTCATCGGTCTCCCAGTGAACGGCGACGCGAAAGCGGTCCTCGTTCAGGCACAGGGTCGTGAGATCGGCGACGCACGCTTGCTCCGGCTGTTCACGCTGAGCTTCGGCAGCGAAGCCCGGCAGTGCGGCCAGGATGGCCAGTAGCAGCGTCTTCCGCACTCCGTGGACTCCTTACTTTGCCGGCGCCTTCCTCGCGTCCCGTTCCTCCCCGCGACGACGCCGCATCTGGAACGCAACCCCGACCACGATCAGCACCGCGACGCCGGCGTGGGCCGGCAGCCCTTCCAGGCCCACGGCCGCCATGATCAGCAGTGCGCCGATGAACGACGACACCACGATCAGCGCCGTCTCGAAGACCTGGCGCAGCAACCACGCTCCCAGCAGTGCCGCGGCGGCGGTCACCACCCACCACAGAATTTCCCATTGCAGGCCGTAGAACCCCGCCGCCCACAGCGCGGCGCCGGCGCCCAGCATCGCGCCCGCAACGACCACAGCGACCTTGCGCACGATGAACGCGAGCAAGGCACTGACGACTCCGATGCCAACCGCCACCACCAGGCGCAGGTCGCTGGGCAGGGTCACGACACCGGAGAGCATGCCGTAGCTGACGAAGAAGCCGAGCAGCCCCAGCAACGCGGTGTAGAGCTGGCGGCCCAGCAGCAGCAGCAGCAGTCCCGCCACCACCCACAGCCAGGGCGGTCCGAGGGCCCCCTCGGCGCCGAACCGGCCGAGGCCGACTCCCTCACTCCAGAGGCCGCTGTTCACTCCTGCCTCTCCCGCTCCAACTCCGAAGCGATCCAGGCCAGGGCCGCTTCCCGCGGTTCATCCCGGCCGGCGAGCAACCCCTCCCGCGTGAGAGGAACCAGCGATTCGGGAACGACCGCCCGGCCCTCCACCCGTTCGCCGTTCGGACGAACGAAGTCCGCGATCGCGTGCATCAACAGATCGCCGTTCGGCATTCTCTCGACCACCGCCGGCAGCGCCGCCGCCGCGGTGGGCTCGCCGAACACCCTGATGCGGTCGTGGTCCTGGAGTCCGGCGGCGAAGATCTCGCTGGTGCTGGCGCTGCCGCCGTCAGTGAGTACGGCAACCGGTCCCCCGAACACTTCGAGTTTCTCGCCGCCGCGCGATACCCGGCGGGGGTACACCCGCAACCGCAGGTCCGAGCCGCGGTGCAACATGCTGCCCAGTGAAACCCGCTCCTGCATCAGATAGCCCGCAATGCCGCCGGCGGTGCCGGCAACACCGCCGGGATTGCCGCGCAGATCGATCAGCAGACCATCGAACGCCGACGAGCCCGCCGCGGGGTCTCCATAGAGCGCGGTTTCAAACGCTGGGACCACGGGCACCATCCAGACGTTGAAGCGCACCGCGAGGACTCGTCCTCCGGTCGCGGTCTCCACCTCCTCGGTCTCGAACACGTACTGCATAGGCGGCAGGTTGCCGAAGCCGATTGCGACTGCGCCCGGGTGGTGGGCGCGCTCCAACTCGAGCACGAACCGCTCGCCGGCCCCATCCGCGAACTCCACCTCCACGGCATCGCCCGGTGCTCCGAAGAGCAGGCCGTCGACGGCGCGCGCACGCACCATCTCGGCAACCGGAGGATCGAGGGACTCCAACTCGAAGCAGCGGGAAAGCGCCGCGAGACCCTGGTCGCCGATCCGCACAATCTCGACGCCGGAGGCGAGGCCGCCACGGTCGGCCGCCGAACCCACCTCGACCCGGCTGACCACAGGTACCTGGTCCAGGAAACGGAACTCGAACCCCGGCCCAGCGTCCGATGCGGATGAACCGCCCTCGCCGGTGACGGTCCGCATCAACGCCGGGGTGCAGGCGGCGGCGTCGCCGCTATCGCTCGCCGCCGGCTCTCTACCGCCGCCCGACCCGGCACCCGGCAGGACGCCGAAGTGAGACTGCCCCAGCCGCTCGAGCATCTCCTCGATCACGTCCCGCAGCTCCCGGGCATCCGCCGCGTCTCGGGCTCGCGGCCTCAACTCGTCGCCCACGGCCTGCCAGTCGACGCCGCCCATCTGCTCGTCCCAGAACGTGTCGGCGATCCTCCTCCAGGCGAAGTCGAAGCTCTCCAGGTTCAGGGCGGCCCTCTCGGAGGAAGCAGGCGGAGCACCTTGCCCCCCGGCGGCAGCCGCAAGAACCAGACCGCACACCGCGACTGCCACCGTCCGGCGCATTGAATCCGCGCTCTGCATGCTCAGAGAATGACACACGCGGGGCGGTTCGCGAGACGGCGCACCGGTCCCGGGCGGTGTGTCCATGACACACGCGCGCCGGCAGTTGACGATCTTGCTACCGTCACGCCCAACCGTGCGAATCCTGTACGTTCTTCGCCACGCCAAGTCGGACTGGAGTGCTACCTACGGCGTGGACCGCGACCGGCCACTGAACCCGCGCGGCGTCGCGGCCGCCAAGACGATGGGCCGCCTTCTCGCCGAACGACGGGAGCTGCCCGACCGGATCCTCTGTTCGTCCGCCTTGCGTACCCGGCAGACGATCGAGCTGGCCGTGGCGGCCGGCAACTGGAACCGCACGACGATCCTGGAGCCGGCGCTGTACCTCGCGTCGCCGGGATCGGTGATCGACCTTCTGCGCGAGCAGGCCGACGACGCGAACTCCATCCTGCTGGTCAGCCACCAACCCACCTGCGCCGAGCTTGTCCGCCGGCTGACCGGCGACGATCCGCCCCGCTTCGTCACCGCTGCCCTGGCATGCCTCCATCTCGACATCGACTCGTGGAGCGAGGTCGAGCCCTACCGCGGCAGACTGGCCTGGTTTCGGGCGCCGAGGCAGGCATCCGGATAGGACGATCGCCATAGCCGGCTACGGCTGGCAGCCGACCGGAAATGCCGTCGCATCCGTGATCGCGGGCGCCGGCAAGCCCGGCTCGTTCCGGTACTCCTTCACGGTCCCGGTCACTGTGTCGGTCACCCGGATCGAGTAGCCCAGGTCCGTCGTCGACGCGCCGTACACCCACACGTGACCGTTGACCGCGCAGCCGTCGAGCACCTTGATCAGGACCTCCCAGTTCTCACGGCTGAAGAACGTGAACAGACCCGAGTCGTTCGTTCCCGCGTGGACCACGCTGCCGGCGCCACTTTCGCCGGCGCCGGTCCACCAGGCCACGGTCACCGCGTAGCGCGAGTCCTGCAGGCAGAGCGTCTCTTCATCCACCACGCAGGAGCCAGCCGGATCGCTCGCCTCGACCAGGAACGTCCGTGACGCGGTCGACTCGGTCGTCCCGTCGCTCGCCCTCAGCGTGACCTCGTAGAACCCCGGCGACGACCAGGAATGCTCCGGCCTCCGGGACCGCGACGCCGTTCCGTCACCGAACTCCCAGCGCCGCGAGCGCACGGTCCCGGCGCTCGTGTCCACGAACTCCACCGCCTCCCCGGTGACCGTCCGGCACAGGTCGGCGGCGCAGCTCGCGCCCGTCACCGCGAAGGCCGCCATGGGAGGACCGGAGTCGTCGTCGCGAATCGTCCCGATCACCCGCAGCACCGAACCGCCGCCGGCCAGCGACGCGTCCCTCGGATTGCGAAGCGTCAACGTGAACGTCTCCGCTTCGCCTTCGTCCGCCGCGTCGTCCGTCACCAAGACGCGAATCTGCCGCGTTGACGAACCGGCGGGGAAGGTCAGGGTGCCCTGCGTCGCCGTGTAGTCCGAACCTGCTCTCGCTCCGCTGGCGCCAGCGCCGTCCGCGGTGGCGTAGTCGACCGTCACCGCGGCGCCGCTGGACGCACTCAGGCGGACGTTGAAGGTCACCGCCCCTGCGCTCTCCGAGGCCCCAGCCGCCTCGACCGACACCGTGGGTGGTAGCGACGGCGTGGGCGGGGGCGGATCGGGGTCAGGCGGAGGCGGAGACCCGCCGCCACCCCCACCGCCGCCACCGCTGCCGGTGCTGCCACCATCGCCACCGTCGCGATCAGTGCCATCGCTGTCATCATTGTCCTGGATCGCCAGCGTTGTCTCCCCGCTGCCGCTGACCCTGTTCGGCAGCGACCCGAAGCTCAGCTCCACTGCTTCGCCGTCGTCGTTCACCGTGTCTTCCGTCGCCGCGAACTGGAACCCACGGCTCGTCACGCCCGGCCCGAATGTCACGCTCGAAGGCACACCCGTGTAGTCCGCGTCCGTCACGCCGCCGTGGTGGGTGCGATCCAGGTCGATCGTCAGGTCACGTTCCGGGTCGCGGCTCAGACGCACCACCACGTTCACCGTGTCGCCCTCGGTCACCTCGTAGTCCGCCAAACCGAACGACACCTCGACTTCAGGATCGTCGTCGTCTTCGATCGTGCCCGTCGCCTGCAGCGTCGAACCGCCGCCCGCAAGCGACGCATTCTGCACGTTGCTGAGCGTCAGTCTGAAGGTCTCTTCCTCCTCCTCGTCCGCCGTATCGTCCGTGATCGTCACCACGATCTGTTGCGTCGACGTCGAACTCGCCGGGAACGTCAACGTACCGCTGGCCGCCGTGTAGTCCGACCCGGCGCGCGCCCCGACAGACCCGGAACCGTCCGAGGTTGCATAGTCCACCGTCGCTTCGGAACTGCCCGACGCACTCAAGGCGACCTCGAAGACCATCTCCAGCTCATTCTCCGAGGCCCTCTCCGCTCCAACCGAGAGCGTCGGTGTATCGATCTCCACGATCGTCACACGCACTTCGGGCACCGAGACTCCGGCGTAGTCTGCGCCAGTTGCCGTGTGACTGACCGTCACCGGAGCATCCGCCAGCAGGTCTGCGTCTCGCGCCGCCGCGACGGTCACCGTCTGCGCCACGTCCCAGGTTCCCTGCGCGAACGTCAGCGACAGCGGATCCGCGGACACATCCGAGTTCGCCGGCACGGAGGAGGTCACCGTCACCGGCCCGGTCGGCTCCGATGTCAGGACAACGGTGTACGTCTCACTCGATCCCTCGCGAACCGTCAGCGCGTCGACGGACACCGTGACAGCAGCCGAGTCACTCTCCGTGATCGCCACCTGGACACTGTCGATCGTCACCGAGTCGTAGCCGCCCCCAGACGCCGTGTGCCCGATCGTCACAGTCCCGTCAACCACCGCGTCCGCGTCGTCCACCGCGGTCACGGCCACCGTCTGCGCCACGTTCCAGTCGTCGACGGTAAACGTCAGCGACGCCTTGTCGACCCTCGCGTCCGTACCCGCAGGCACCGTCACGGTCACCGTCACGTCCGCGCTGGGCTGGGCCGTCAGCACGACCGTGTACATCGAGGCCGCCGCCGCACCCTCCATCACCGTGAGCGTCGTCGGGCTGACGGTCACGTTCGGCGGCTCGGTCACTTCGGCCGTCACCCAGATGACGCCGACCGCCTCGAGATCGTCCGTATCCAGGATCGCACCGCTGGCCGGCACCTCGTAGGTCAACCCCACTGTCCCGCCGGTGGCCGCCGCCCGCTCGAGCGTCAACACCACTTCGGTCTCGACCACCTCGACGCCCGTTACCTCAGCCGACACGTACCCTGGGTTCTCGACCACCGTGAACGCGGTCGCGGGCGGCACGAAATCGGAGTCCAGCGTCTTGTCGTAGATCAGCCTGAGAATGGCGCCGGAGGCCTCGATCCGAAGCAGCGCCGGCCCCGAATTGCCCCGATTGCGCTCCGTCACCGCCCTCTTGGCCGCGGCGCCGTAGGTCGTGTCTTCTTCCTCCCCGTAGACTCTCGGCGGGTGGTCCGGAATCTCCTCGACCGTTTCCCCATCGCGTGCGAACGACTTGTGGTAGGTCAGCCGCGCGCGAAGTTCCTCGATCTTCTCCGTTTCACTCGACGCCAGGTTCGTCTCCTCGTACGGATCGTCCGCGATGTTGTACAGAAGCACCTCCCCGGGCGCCGGATCGTAGTGGTCCGCATCTTCTTCGATCAGCTTGAAGTCGCCCACTCGAATCACATCGAGCGCAAACACGACTTCGGTGCGCGGACTGTCGGCGCCATCGGCGATGGCATCCCATGCGTCCACTCCATCGAGCGCAAGGCCGGTGCTGGTGTCCGCCCCTGCCAGACCGGAGAAGGTGGGAAACAAGTCCACCGCGTGGAGCATCGCATCGCTCACGGATGCCGCCGTGACCTGATCAGGCCAGCGAATCGCAGCGGGGACCCGGACCCCGCCCTCGAAGAAGCCCGACTTCTTCCCTCTGTAGGGCGCGTTCTCTCCTGCGGTGACCGTGCCTCCATTGTCGTTCAAGAACATGACCAACGTGTCGCCGAGCACGCCCTTGGCGTCGAGCGCGTCGATGACCTGCCCGATCGCGACATCCAGGGCCTTGAGCTGCCCTAGCTGCTCGGGGTGGTCCAGGTCCTTGTACGGCTCGATGTACTCGTCCGGCGCCTGATGCCGGACGTGTACGGCGTTGAACGGCAGGTAGAGGAAGAACGGACTCCTGCCGTCGTGACGCTCGATCAACGCGACCGCCTCGTCGGCCATCAGGAAGGTCGAATAGCCGGACTCGACGACGGGACGTCCGTTCCGGTGCCAGTCCAGAATCCCGCGGTGGTTCCTGCCGCGATGAAGCGTGAAGGAGTTGATTTCGCCCGAATAGTGCCCGTAGTGATGATCGAATCCGCGCTGCAGGGGCAGGTGCGCCCTGGACCACTGCCCGAGGTGCCACTTGCCGACTATCCAGGTGGCGTAACCCGCGTCGCGCAAGGTCTGGGCGATCGTTCGCTCGTCGGTCAACATGCCCTGGCTGTCCCTCAGACCCACGCGATGCTGCGTACCGTTCTTCCAGGGATAGCGGCCGGTAAGCAGCGCGCCCCGGCTCGCCGTACACACAGGCTGGACGTAGAACTGCGTAAGTTTGACGCCCTCGTTGGCGATGCGGTCCATGTTGGGCGTTGCCACATCGGTACCGCCGTTGAACCCGACTTGCCCCCAACCCATGTCATCGGCCAAGAACAGCACGATGTTGGGCCTCAACCCTGCACTGTCAGCCGTCTGGGCCGTAAGTTGGCCCGGCATGCTCGCCGCCGCCAGAGCAACGAGGACGGAAAGCGCCGCCGCCTCGCGGAGCAAACGCCGGGGAGGCGGCGCGTTCGCCGCCATGGTTGTCAAGCCGAGCATCATGGAAGTCGCAACGGCTGCGGCGAGAAGGAGGCGCCTCCGCC
This sequence comes from Candidatus Multivorans sp., assembly GCA_965216125.1. Lineage (GTDB taxonomy): Bacteria > Acidobacteriota > Thermoanaerobaculia > Multivoradales > Multivoraceae > Multivorans. Next base: position 692,567 of record OZ244152.1, read on the forward strand.
GGCGTCGCAGCCCTCGGGAAACGCCGTCGCATCGGTAATCGCGGGCGCCGGCAAGCCCGGCTCGTTCCGGTACTCCTTCACGGTCCCGGTCACCGTGTCGGCCACCCGGATCGTGTAGCCCAGGTCCGTCGTCGACGCGCCGTACACCCACACGTGACCGTTGAGTGCGCAGCCGTCCAGCACCTTGATCAGGACCTCCCAGTTCTCACGGCTGAAGAAGGTGAACAGACCCGAGTCGTTCGTTCCCGCGTGGACCACGCTGCCAGCGCCACTTTCGCCGGCACCGGTCCACCAGGCCACGGTCACCGCGTAGCGCGAGTCCTGCAGGCAGAGCGTCTCTTCATCCGCCACGCAGGAGCCCAGCGGCGCCGCGGCCTCGACCAGGAAGGTCCGTGACGCCGACGACTCGGTCACACCGTCGCTCACCCTCAGCGTGACCTCGTAGAACCCCGGCGACGACCAGGCGTACCCCGGCCTCCGGGACCGCGACGCCGTCCCGTCACCGAACTCCCAGCGCCGCGAGCGCACGGTCCCGGCACTCGTGTCCACGAACCCCACCGCCTCCCCGGTGACCGTCCGGCACAGGTCGGCGGCGCAGCTCGCGCCCGTCACCGCGAAGGCCGCCATGGGAGGACCGGAGTCGTCGTCGCGAATCGTCCCCGTCACCCGCAGCACCGAACCGCCGCCGGCCAGCGACGCGTTCGTCGGATTGCTGAGCGTCAACGTGAACGTCTCCGCATCGCCTTCGTCCGCCGCGTCGTCCGTCACCAAGACGCGAATCTGCCGCGCTGACGAACCGGCGGGGAAGGTCAGGGTGTCCTGCGTCGCCGTGTAGTCCGAACCTGCTTCCGCTCCGCCGGCGCCAGCACCGTCCGCCGTGGCGTACTCGACCGTCACCGCGGCGCCGCTGGACGCACTCAGGCGGACATCGAACACCACCGCGCCAGCGCTCTCCAGAGCCTCCGCCGCCGCGAGCGAAACCGTGGGTGGTGGTGGTGGCGGCGGGGGCGGAGGTGGCGGATCGGGGTCAGGCGGAGGCGGAGACCCGCCGCCACCACCGCCGCCACCACCGGTTCCGCCGCCGGTTCCGCCACCACTGCCGTCGTTGTCCTGGATCGCCAGGGTCGTCTCGCCGCTGCCGGTGACCCGCGGCGGCAACGACACGAAGCTCAGCACCACCGACTCGCCGTCGTCGTCGAACGTGTCGTCCGTCGCCGCGAACAGGAACTCCTGGCTCCTCACGCCCGGCCCGAACGTCACGTTCGAAGGCACTCCCGAGTAGTCGGCATCCGTCGCGTCGCCGTGGTGGGTCCGCAGCAGACCGATGTCCAGATCCCGCTCGGGATCGCGGTTCAGACGCACGATCACGTTCACCGTGCCGCCCTCCGTCACCTCGTAGCTAGCCAATCCGAACGACACCTCGACTTCAGGATCGTCGTCGTCACGAATCGTCCCCGTCACCTGCAGCGTCGAGCCGCCGCCGGCCAGCGAAGCGTGCTGCGCGTTGCTGAGCGTCAGTCGGAAGGTCTCCTCCTCTTCCTCGTCCTCCGTGTCGTCCGTCACGTCCACGAGAATCTGCTGAGCGGCGGTCGAACCGGTGCTGAACGTCAGCGTGCCGGATACGGCCGTGTAGTCAGAATCTGCTCGCGCGCCGGCGGAACCCGGACCATTCGAGGTCGCATAGTCCACCATCACCTCGGAGCTGCTCGGCGCGCTCAGCGTGACCCGGAAGGTGAGAGAGCCGCTGCTCTCCGACCCCGACGTCGCTTCGACCGACAGGGTTGAGGTGTCCGTCTCCACGATCGTCACCGTCACCGACGATGCCATCACCGAGCCATAGTCGGCGCCGCTCACCTGGTGGCTGATCGTGACCCGAGCGTCAGCCGCTGCGTCCGTGTCGTCCTCCGCCTCGACAAACACCGTCTTCGGGAACCTCCAGTCACCTGTCGTGAAGGTCAGCGAGGACGGATCCACAGATACGTCCGTATTCGACGGCACGGACGGCGTCACCGTCACCGGACCGGTCGGCTCCGAGTCCAGCACCACGGTGTAGCTCTCGGTCGATCCCTCGTTGATGGTCAGCGCGTCCCGCGAAACGGTCACCCCGCGCATCCCTCTCACGCTCACGTCGAACGTCTGCGTCGCCGGTGTGTTCGAGCCGGCGATGTCGGTCGCCGTGACCGTGATCACCGCGGCGCCGGGCGCCACCGGCGTCAGTCTCACGAGCGAGCCCGAAGCGTCCGCCTGCGCCACAGCCGGCGCCGACGAGGACGCGTCGTACGTCAGCGTGTCCCCGTCGGGATCCTCGAAAGCCGCGGACACGTCCACGTCCTCTGTCCCGTCACCAACCTGAAGGTCCGGTCCCACCAGCGAACCGACGGGCAGCGGCGCCCGGTTCGAAAGCGTTTGCCGGGACTCCGGGGCGGACCACACCCCGCCACCCTTGTCATTGACCGCTCGCACCTGGATGTCGTACATCGTGCTGTCCAGCAGACCGGTCAGCGTGTAGCTCAGGGATCCCGATGTCCAGACGCCCTCCTCCTCCGTCCAGTGTTGGTCCGCCTTGTCCGAAGCGTCGCTCCGTATGTAGCGCACGTCGTAGGTGGTGACCTCGGACGCGCCGATGGTCGAGGGCGCCGACCAATAGACGGTAAGAGCCCGCTGCCCCGAGGTCACGGTGGAGATGTCCGGAGGTCCCGCGGTCGACCGGTGACCGTAGATCTTGACACTCCAGGACTTGAGCGTCGCGGTGTCTTGGGCCACGTGGTCGGCGACTCGGAGCGTCCAGGTCCCGGCCGGGTCTTCGCCAAGATGCCTCGCCGACCCGAACCGATAATCGGGGTCGATCCCGAACGTGTTCCCGTCCTCATCCAGTGCCAGCATGGAAACCGCCAGTGTCGAGACCGTGTTCGACGGCGAGACGAGTTCCATTTGCAGGTCCCTGAAGGCCGCTGCGTCGAAGTCCGCGATCACCTCGACGAACTCGATGAACTCGACTTCCGTGCCGACGCTGACGGTGCTCGTGACGGTCGTGCCGGGGTTGGAGGTCGTCGCGTCCGGGACGCTCAGGTCCGGCGTGGCCTCGACCGGGTCCGTTTCGATGAACGGCGGGAGGTTCTCCCAGCCGGCCGCCAAGTCCACGGCCGCCTTCGCGTCCACGACGCCGAAGCCGTACTCGTGGTTGAAGTTGTACCTTCCCGTCGCGCCGTACTTCACTGCGCCGGCGCTCCAACCGCTGTTCGAGCTGTCGTTCTTGCGCGCCGAAGCCGCCAGAATCAGTTTGACGTCACGCCAGGTCAGGGCCGAGTTCGCGGCGCGCACCAGGGCCACGACGCCGGCAACGGTTGGACTCGCCGCGGACGTGCCGCCGAAAGCGGCGGAATAGCGGCCGTGGTTGGAGGTCGTCAAGATTCCGGGACGCAGTCCATCATTCGAAGGGGCGCAGATCCACAGGTTCGCTCCCTGTTCCGAGTAGTAGGAGCGCTGGCCGCGGTCGTTCACTGCACAGACCGCAACGACACCGTAGTAGTTCGCGTACCCGTCGAAGTTCGAGTTGTCGCCTTCCGCGCCGTTTCCCGCAGCCCAGACGTAGACGACGCCCTTGCCGTCGTACCCACTCGTAACTCCCGTGTCCGCGGCCATCTCCCAGGCCCCCGCTACCTGATCCAAGGCCGGCCCGTCAAGGAACCCCCAACTGTTGTTCGACACCGCCGTCGTGTCCATGTTGCGGGTCATCGCGTCGGCCTCGTTCAGGTCGATATTGGAGGCCAGGAGGTTGTAGCCGTAGACCGTCGCGCGCGGGGCGACTCCTCTCCCTCCGAGATCGTTGTCTCGCGCGGCGACGACACCGGCTACCGATGTACCGTGGGACCCGAAGAAGTTGAGCAAACCGTAGCCGTCGGGGCTGTAGTCGTGGCCCCTGGCCGTGTCCACGTTGTCCACGAGGTCTGGATGGATTTCGTCCAGTCCGCTGTCAACCACAACCACCCCGATGCCGGCGCCCATGTTGCCGCCGGCCCAGACTTCCTCGACGCGGATGTCCTCCCCAGTCGTTCCTCCCGTTTGTCCCGTGTTCTTCAGGTTCCACTGACATCCCGACAGGGGATCGGTGAACGACGAGTTGAGAGCGGAGCATTGGGAATAGACCGCTTTCGAGCCAACGTCTTCGATCACGCGGATCGCGTAGCCGCCTGTACTGTCGCCGCCCGAGCGGGTTATCTTGATGTAGTGCGTCCCCGCATCCAGGCGATCGGCCAACGTGAAGCCCATCGGGCCGTCGGGCCGAAAGCTGTGCTCGACCAGATGGACGTCTTCCGGCTCGCCCATGTCATCGAGCACAGCGCCGCCGATGTCCACCGTATTGCTCACGGCCCGGGCAAAGACGTGGGTAGCCTCGGTCAGCTCGATCTTGAAGTAGTCCGCATCGGTCGACGGGTCGATCCTGCCCGCGCCGATTTCGGCGAAGTCGAGGGCAAGGGCATCGTCGGTCGCGCTTCCCGGCTCGGTCACCGTCTCGACGTGGAACGAGTAGAGGCCCGTGTCCCGCTCCGAGAACCCCCTGACCTTGACGTAGTAGGTGCCCGCCGCGAGTTTCCTGCGGAACAGGAATTGCCCTGGCCCGCCGAGCAGGAAGCCATCGTCGTTCGCCGCGATCGACCCCCCATTGTTGTCGAGGAGTTCCCCGACCGTGTCGGCGATGGGAGGACCCGTGCGAAGCACGAGATCCATCTCCTGCGACAGCACGAACTTGAAGTAGTCCTCGTCGCCGCCCGGGGCCATCAGGCCGTTTTCGAAGCTATCGATTTCGACTTCCTCGGCGTCGCTGATGCCGGTCGTGTCCGCGATCGTAATCGCGCGGATCGTGTACGACCCTGTCCCCAGCCCGTAAGTCGTGACCCTGATGTGGTACGTCCCGGCTCCCAGAGTAAGCGCGAGCAGGAAGTTCTGTGGCCCGCCCACGATGTTGCCGTCATCGTTGGAAGCAAGGAAGTTGCCGTCGCCGAAGAGCATGCCGACGGTATCGAGCTGGCCCTGGGTAAAGAGGAGGACTCCGGTCTCGGCGACCAGCGTGAACTTGAAGTAGTCCACTTCATTGAAGGGGGAGATGACGCCCCCCAACGGAATCCCGAGCGGCAGGTCGGCGGCTGTCGCCTGCACGCCACCAGGCTCGGCGGGCGTCCCCTCGACCGTCGCCGACCAGGCGCCCTGCGTATCCGTCACCGCCCGCACCTGGACGTCGTAGCCGAAATCGTTTGACAGTCCACCGAACACGACACGCAACGGGCCCGACTTCCAGGCTCCGTCCTCGACCATCCAGTTCGACTCGACCGTCTCGTCGGCGCTGGTCAGGATCCAGCGCAGGTCGTAGGCGCTGATGTCCGTCACGTCGGGGGGCGCGTTCCAGACCACAGTCAGCGCCTCGTCACCCGGGTGAACCGCGCTGATCGTCGGCGCCGCCGGCAGAACCGATTGACGGGTGAACGTCAGCGTCGCGATCTTGTTGCTGTTGAACTTCCCCGTACCCTGAAGGCTCGTGATGTTGCCCTGCGGGTTCGTCGCGCTGTTGGTGAGCGAGAACTCCGTACCGTCTTCAGTGCCGGCGTCCCAGGGATAGAGATCCACCGAGACCGAGGCCTTCCAGTCGCCCGAGCTGTCCAGCATCGACAGGCTCGAAACGCCCGCGAACCAATCCGGGCTGGGGGCGACCATCGTCAGCACCGTGACGCGGGGGTGATCGGTCGTCAGGGTGACGTCGGAGAAGGTCACCGTAGCCTCCGGGCCGATGGAGTTGCTCGCGCCCTGGAGAACGCTCAGCCGGTCGTCGCCGGCCGCGTTGATCTCGTTCCTCAGTGTCGACGTGCCTCCGATCTCGGCCATCGATTCCACTCCGCCGGACGCCGTTTCGCCGCTCTTGAGGAAGGTCACTTCGTCATTGTGAACACCGCCGATGAGCTTCGAGAAGTGTGCGCCGGAGGGAAGTCCTCCCGGCGTCACAGTGGTCGTCCACGCGCCGGTGAAGGTGATCGTGTAGAGAGCTTCGGAACGAGCCGCCACATCCGGATCGTCCGGAGAGGGGGTCAGGGACGTGTCCTGCCCCAGCGCCGGATCGGACAGCGGAAAACCGGCGGCAAGAGCGACAAGCGCCAGCGCCTGCAGCAGTTGTCTCAGGGACACACGCACTCGAACACCTCGACCTCAAGCGGCCGACTTCACCTGGTTGCGCGCTCTCTCCACCAGTTGGAACTGGACAGCTTCGCGAACGCGAACAGAAACAAAGCGAACGCGGCCGCGAGCCGGACCGGCGCGTCACTTGTGGAACGACCGACCGGCGTCCGAGAATCGATCGCCCGTCGCATCGAGCGCGATTTTATCGGCGGCTATCGGTTCGATTCGGACCGAAGGGATCCCGTTTCGGACCATACTGTCCACCGCTGGCAACCCCGGCCACGGTGGCGGCCCGCTACGGCTGGCAGCCAGCCGTGAACCATGCGTGCGCCCGTCAGCGGGCGCACGCATCGAACGCCGTCGCGTCGGTAATCGCGGGCGCCGGCAAGCCCGGCTCGTTCCGGTACTCCTTCACGGTCCCGGTCACCGTGTCGGCCACCCGGATCGTGTAGCCCAGGTCCGTCGTCGACGCGCCGTACACCCACACGTGACCGTTGAGTGCGCAGCCGTCGAGCACCTTGATCAGGACCTCCCAGTTCTCACGGCTGAAGAAGGTGAACAGACCCGAGTCGTTCGTTCCCGCGTGGACCACGCTGCCGGCGCCACTTTCGCCGGCGCCGGTCCACCAGGCCACGGTCACCGCGTAGCGCGAGTCCTGCAGGCAGAGCGTCTCTTCATCCGCCACGCAGGAGCCAGCCGGATCGCTCGCCTCGACCAGAAACTTCCGTGACGCGGTCGACTCGGTCGTCCCGTCGCTCACCCTCAGCGTGACCTCGTAGAACCCCGGCGACGACCAGGAATGCTCCGGCCTGCGGGACCGCGACGCCGTCCCGTCACCGAACTCCCAGCGCCGCGAGCGCACGGTCCCGGCACTCGTGTCCACGAAACCCACCGCCTCCCCGGTGACCGTCCGGCACAGGTCGGCGGCGCAGTTCGCGCCCGTCACCGCGAAGGCCGCCATGGGAGGACCGGAGTCGTCGTCGCGAATCGTCCCGATCACCCGCAGCACCGAACCGCCGCCGGCCAGCGACGCGTTCGTCGGATTGCTGAGCGTCAACGTGAACGTCTCCGCATCGCCTTCGTCCGCCGCGTCGTCCGTCACCAAGACGCGAATCTGTTGCGTTGACGAACCGGCGGGGAAGGTCAGCGTCGCCTGCGTCGCCGTGTAGTCCGAACCTGCTTCCGCTCCGCTGGCGCCAGCGCCGTCCGCCGTGGCGTAGTCGACCGTCACCGCGGCGCCGCTGGACGCACTCAGGCGGACGTCGAACACAACCGCGCCAGCGCTCTCCAGAGCCTCCGCCGCCGCGAGCGAAACCGTGGGTGGTGGTGGTGGCGGCGGGGGCGGAGGTGGCGGATCGGGGTCAGGCGGAGGCGGAGACCCGCCGCCGCCACCGGTTCCGCCACCGGTTCCGCCGCCACTGCCGTCGTTGTCCTGGATCGCCAGGACCGTCTCGCCGCTGCCGGTGACCCGCGCCGGCAACGATACGAAGCTCAGCACCACCGACTCGCCGTCGTCGTCGAACGTGTCGTCCGTCGCCGCGAACAGGAACTCCTGGGTCCTCACGCCCGGCCCGAACGTCACGTTCGAAGGCACTCCCGAGTAGTCGGCTTCCGTCGCGTCGCCGTGGTGGGTCCGCAGCAGACCGATGTCCAGATCCCGCTCGGGATCGCGGTCCAGACGCACGACCACGCTCACCGTGCCGCCCTCCGTCACCTCGTAGCTCGCCAATCCGAACGACACCTCGACTTCAGGATCGTCGTCGTCACGAATCGTCCCCGTCACCTGCAGCGTCGAGCCGCCGCCTGCCAGCGACGCATTCTGCGCGTTGCTGAGCGTCAGTCGGAAGGTCTCCTCCTCTTCCTCGTCCTCCGTGTCGTCCGTCACGTCCACGAGAATCTGCTGAGCGGCGGTCGAACCGGTGCTGAACGTCAGCGTGCCGGATGCGGCCGTATAGTCCGAATCTGCTCGCGCGCCGGCGGAACCCGGACCATTCGAGGTCGCATAGTCCACCGTCACCTCGGAGCTGCTCGGCGTGCTCAGCGTGACCCGGAAGGTGAGAGAGCCGCTGCTCTCCGACCCCGACGTCGCTTCGACCGACAGGGTCGCCGTGTCCGTCTCCACGATCGTCACCGTCACCGACGATGCCATCACCGAGCCGTAGTCGGCGCCGCTCACCTGGTGGCTGATCGTGACCAGAGCGTCAGCCACTGCGTCCGTGTCGTCCTCCGCCTCCACGAACACCGTCTTCGGGAACCTCCAGTCACCCGTCGTGAAGGTCAGCGAGGGCGGATCCACAGATACGTCCGTATTCGACGGCACGGACGGCGTCACCGTCACCGGACCGGTCGGCTCGGAGTCCAGCACCACGGTGTAGCTCTCGGTCGATCCCTCGTTGATGGTCAGCGCGTCGCGCGAAACGGTCACCCCGCGCATCCCTCTCACTCTCACGTCGAACGTCTGCGTCGCCGGTGTGTTCGAGCCGGCGATGTCGGTCGCCGTGACCGTGATCACCGCGGTGCCGGGCGCCACAGGCGTCAGTCTCACGAGCGAGCCCGAAGCGTCCGCCTGGGCCACACCGGGCGCCGACGAGGATGCGTCGTACGTCAGCGTGTCCCCGTCGGGATCCTCGAAAGCCGCGGACACGTCCACGTCCTCTGTCCCGTCACCAACCTGAAGGTCCGGTCCCACCAGCGAACCGACGGGCAGCGGCAGCCGGTTGGAAAGGGTTTCGACAGTCGCCGATTCCGACCAGACGCCCTCGCCCTTGGCGTTCACTCCGCGGACCTGAACGTCGTACTCCGTCTGGTCCAGCAGACCGGTCACCATGTAACTCAGCGAACCCGACGTCCAGACGCCCTCCTCCTCCGTCCAGCGATTGTCCGCCTTGTCCGGTGCGCCACTCAGGATGTAGCGCACGTCGTAGCTGGTGACCTCGGACGCGCCGATGATCGAGGGCGCCGACCAGAAGACGGTCAGAGCCCGCTGACCCGGTATCGCGACGGGAACGGCCGGGGCGCCGGGCGTCGAACGGTGACCGTAGATCTTGAGACTCCACGACCTGAGTGTCGCATTGTCCAGAAAGAGATGGTCGGTAATCCGCAGCCGCCACGTTCCGGCGGGGTCCTCACCCAGGTGCCCCGCCGAACCGAAACGGAAGTCGCCGTCGGTCACCACCCGCACCGACCGGGGAACGGCCAGCGTCGACACATTGTTCGACGGCGAGACGAGCTCCACCTGGAGGTCCCTGAACGCCGAAGACTCGATGTCGGCGATGACCTCGACGAACTCGATGGACTCGACCTCGGCGCCGATCGTGATGGTGCTCGTGACCCTCGCGCCAGGGTTGAAGATCGTCGCGCCGGGGACAATCAGGTTCGGTGTGACCTTCACCGGATCCGTCTCGATGAGGGGCGGAAGGTTGGTCCACCCCTCCGCCAGTTCCACCGCCGCCTTCGCGTCCACGACGCCGAAGCCGTACTCATGGTTGAAGTTGTAGGTGCCCGTAGCGCCATACTTGCCGGCGCCGGTGCGCCATCCGCCGTTCCCACTGTCGTTCTTGCGCGCCGACGCCGCCAGGATCAGCTTCACGTCGCGCCAGGTCAGTGCGGTGTTCGCGGCGCGCACCAGAGCTACGACGCCGGCGACGGTCGGCGCGGCGGCGGAGGTGCCTCCGAAGCTGTCGCCGTAGCGGCCGTAGTTGTAGGTCGTGACGATGCCCGCGCTCCCTCCATTCGACGGAGCGCAGATCCAGAGATTGGCTCCCTGCTCCGAGTACACCGACCGCACGCCCCGGTTGTTCACCGCGCAGACCGCGACAACACCGTAGTAGTTCGCGTAGCCGTCGAAGTTCGAGTTGTCGCCGTCTTCCGCGCCGTTCCCCGCAGCCCAGACGTAGACGACGCCCTTGCCGCCGTACCCGCTCTCGACTCCGGTGTCGATGGCCATCTCCCATGTTTCCGCCGCCGGGTCCAGGCCCGGACCGTCAGGAAATCCCCAACTGTTGTTCGACACCGCCGTCGTGGCCATGTTGCGGGTCATCGCGTCGACCTCGTTCCCGTCGACTTCGGACTGCAGGAGGTTGTACCCGTAGATCGTCGCTCGGGGCGCGACTCCCCTCCCTCCAAGGTCGTTGTCCCGCGCCGCGATGACACCCGCCACCGAGGTGCCGTGGGAGTAGAGCGGGTGGAGCAATCCGTCCCCGCCGGCCGTGTAGTCATGGCCGCGGGCCGAGTCCACGTTCCCGGTCAGGTCGGGATGGCCCTCGTGCAGCCCGGAGTCCACGACCGCGATGCCGATGCCAGCGCCCATGTTGCCGCCCGTCCAGACGTCCTCGACCCGGATGTCCTGCCCCGACGTTCCGCCGAGCTGGCCCGTGTTCTTCAGGTTCCACTGGCACCCGGAGAGAGGATCGCTGAACGGAGCGGTCAGGGCGGAGCAACCGGCCACGACTTCGTTCATGCTCTCGTCTCTGAGCATGCGAATCGTATAGCCACCCGTGCTGTTGCCGCCGGAGCGGGTCACCTTGATGTAGTGGGTTCCCGCATCCAGGCGGTCGGAGATCGTGAACCCCATCGGGCCGCCCAACGGGAAGTCCTGTTCGTACAGGTTCGTCGCAACGGCGTCGCCACTGCTATCCAGCAGCGCGCCATCGATGTCCACCGTGTTGCTCACGGCTCGGGCAAAGACGTGCGTCGCTTCGGACAGCTCGATCTTGAAATAGTCCGCGTCGGTCGACGGATCGATCCGCCCCCCGCCGATTTCGTCGAAGGCGAGGGCCACGGCGTCGGCGATCGCGCTCCCAGGCTCGGTTACCGTATCGACGTGAAACGAGTAGAGCCCCTCGTCGTCATCCGAGAAGGCCCTGACCTTCACGTAGTAGGTGCCGGCCGCGAGTTTCCTCCGGATGAGGAACTGGAGCGACCACCCAAGGAGGAAGCCGTCGTCGCTCTCCGCAATGGACACTCCGTTGCTGTCGAGTAGCTCACCCACCGTGTCGGTGACCGGAGGGCCGGCACGAAGGAGAACGTCGGTCTCTTCGTCGAGAGTGAACTGGAAGTAATCCTCGTCGCCTCCCGGGTCGATCAGGCCGTTCCCGAAGCTGCCGACTTCGACCTCGTCCGCATCGCTGATGCCGGTCGTGTCCACGATCGTATTGGCGCGGACCTGGTAGGGCCCCGTGTCGGGTGACCCAACACTACTGAAGACACGGAGGTAGTAGGTCCCGGCGCCGAGAGTCTTCCAGAACAGGAGGTTCAGCAGCTCGTCCACCCGGAAGCCGTTATCGTTCGTGACGAGGCGTTCGTCATCCGCGTCGTACAGCAATGCCCTGGTGTCGAGCTCGCCGAGAGTGAGGAAGAGCACTCCGGTCTCGTCGCTCAAGGTGAACTTGAACATGTCCAGATCATCCAAGGCGTCGATGTCACCACCGAGCGGTAGGTCAAGAGGCAGAGTGACGGCCGTGTCCAAATCGTCGCCCGGTTCGGTCGGGGTCCCTGAAGTGGTCGCGGACCAGGTACCGTCGGTGTTCGTCACGGCGCGCACCTGAACGTCGTAACCGGAGTCGTCGATCAGCCCGGCGAGAACGTAGTGCAGCGACCCCTGGGTCCAGACGTCCTCCTCCACTTTCCAGTTGGCGTCGACCGTCTCGTCGGCGCTGGTCAGGATCCAGCGCAGGTCGTAGGCGGTGATGTCCGCAACGCCGGAGGGCGCCTCCCAGACGACCGTCAACGCCTCGTCGCCTGGATGAACCGCGCTGATCGTCGGCGCGGCAGGCGACACGCCCTGAGCCGAGGCCGGATAGGGCTGAACGCAGACGGTTGCAAGAGCGGCGAGCAACAGCGCCTGCCGCGGCCGCCTCACCGACGCGGATTGGAACATCTGACGCTCAGCAGGCGGCCTTCACCGGGTCGTGCGCTCTCTCCACCAATTGGGGCTGGACAACTTCACGCCATCCCGTCCCGCGAGAGCGTTCGCGAGTTCCAGGGAAGCGAAGCCGGGCTCGGTCGCGACGACGAAGCCGTTCGGAATGGCGCCGAGCGGCGAGACCCGGTCCGTCCCGATGCCATTGGCGGTGAAGAAGGCGTCCATTTCACCTTCGCCCCAGGCCGGATCGAAAACCAGGAGGACACCTCCGGGCAACGTCATCAGGGCGCCGGAGGACGACCTGAACACGGGTTGACCTTCGACCTCGCTCGCGCTGGCTACCCGGACGATCCTCCCCTGTGCGGTTCTCGCGACCGGGATCCCCACGGGCGAGACGGCGCCCTCCTGCGACACAACCAGGTCCGCCTGGAGGAAAGCTCTCGAACTGCGGTCGCCGTCCTTCCACGTGTAGACCTGACCTTCTGGCGGCGTGGGTCGGCCGGCGCCGGTCTTCTTCTTGGGGCCCTCTTCCCGATCCTCGACTTCGATCGCCTGCGCCACGGCCTGCGACCCTGGATGAAGGAGGGCAGCGAAGGTCAAGGCCAGCGCGACCGCCAGCGGAACCGCCATGCCTCGGGTGAGACGACCGTGGGTCGTCATGACATCAATCGCGCGGTGCACTTCGACGATTCTAGCCTCTACGACCCAACCCCGCCCCGGACAAAACCGAGCATATTCAGGTCACCCGGCGCCGAAAGGCGGACTACGAAGCCAGCCTCGCCATCACCGGAGCATGGTCCGACGCGATCAGGCCTTCCTTCTTCTTGCGGTAGTCGCGGTCGGTTTCGACCTGTTCCACTCGGGCCCGGACCGCTTCCGTCGCCAGCAGGAAGTCGATCCGCAGGCCGAGGTTGCGGTGAAAGGCGCCGAAGCGGTAGTCCCACCACGAGAACTTGACCGTCTCCGGATGGAGTTCCCGAAACAGGTCGACAAACCCTAGATCGAGCAGCGCCCGGTATCTCTCCCGCTCGGCCTCGGTGTGGTGGATGCCTCCGGCCAGGCGTTCCTCGTCGTGGGTGTCGAGCCTGGTAGGGGCGATGTTGAAGTCGCCGCATAGCACTGCCGGTTCATCGGCGCCGAGCGACCCGTCGAAGTAGTCGTGAAGCGAGTCGAACCACGCCAGCTTCCGCGGATAGTCCAGGTGATCGACGTCCTTGCCGTTAGGGCAGTAGACGGTCGTGACGTCGAGCCCGGCCGTCCGCACCCGCATCAGGCGGGCGCCGGCCTCCTCCTCGCCCGGAAGGCCCGGCTGGACTTCCTCGATCGGATGGCGCGAGAGCACGGCGACCCCGTTCCACGCCTTCTGACCGCACACGGCCGCGTGGTACCCGAGCTCCTCGAGCGCCTGGCGGGGGAAGTGATCCGCGGTCGACTTCAGTTCCTGGAGGCCGACGACATCCGGTTGCCGCGCCTTGAGCCAATGGACGAGGAAGTCGAGCCGCGCGCCCAGGCCGTTGATGTTCCAGGTTGCGATCAGCATGGGAGCGTCCTGCTGTCTTGCTAGTTCCAGCCGCAGGTCCGGCCCTCGTTCTGCTCCTGCAGCCACTCGGCCAGGGGCGCGAAGTAGTCGAGGATCGCCGTCGCGTCCATCTCGCGGCTGCCGGTGGCCGCCGCCAGCGCATCCGGCCACGGGCGGCTCAGGCCCATCGCCATCATCTCGTTCAGGCGCCTTCCGGCCTCTTCCTTGCCGTAGATCGAGCAGCGGTGCAGCGGCCCCTCGTAGCCGATCGCCGCGCACAGATCGCGATGCAACTGGAACTGGAGGATGTGGGCCAGGAAGTAGCGGGTGTATGGCGTGTTGCCCGGAACGTGGTACTTGGCGCCCGGGTCGAAGTGCTCCTCGATGCGTTCGCTCGGCGCCCCGACGCCCTGGTACTGCTCGCGCAGACGCCACCAGGCGGCGTTGTACTCCTCCGGCGGGGTCTCACCCGAGAACACGGCCCATCGCCAGCGATCGATCAGCAGGCCGAAGGGGAGGAAGGCCACCTTGTCCAGCGCCATCTGCATCAGCAGCCCCAAGTCCGCGTCCGCCGACGGCGCCTCGTCCAGCAGTCCGATCTCGACCAGGTAGCCCGGCGTCACCGACAGGGCGATCGTGTCGCCCAGGGCCTCGTGGAAACCGTCGTTGGCGCTGTCCCGGAACAGCGGCGCCTGCTCCCTGTAGCCGAGCTGGTAGTAGTTGTGGCCCAGTTCGTGGTGGATGGTCGAGAAGTCCTCGGCGTTGATGTCGATGCACATCTTGATCCGCACGTCCTCGTCCAGGTCGAGCTGCCAGGCGCTGGCGTGACAGACGACCTCGCGGTCCCGCGGCTTGACGAACTGCGAACGCTCCCAGAACGTGTCCGGGAGCGACTCCATCCCCAGCGAGGTGAAGAAGCCCTCGGCCATCTCGACCATCTCGACTTCGGACGTCCCCCGGCTCTGGAGGATCTCGGTCAGGTCGTAGCCCGGGGCCGCGGCGGGCGGCGCCACGAGGTCGTAGATGTTCGACCACGTCTGCGCCCACATGTTGCCCAGGACGTGGGCCGGAATCGGCCCCGCCGGATCGACGACCTCCGGCCCGTAGTGGTCGGAAAGCTCGGCCCGGACATGGCATTGGAGGTCGTCGTAGAGCGGCTTGACCTGGTCCCACAGGCGGTCGACCTCGGCCGCGAAGTCGTCCGGCGGCAGGTCGTACTTCGACCGCCACATCGCGCCCGTGTCGGGGTAGCCGAGACTCTGCGCTCCCTCGTTGGAGAGCTCGACGAAGCGCTGGTAGTCGGCGCGCATCGGCGGCGAGACGGTGCGCCAACCCTCCCAGGCGTCGAGCAACGCATCGGCGTCCCGGCTGTTGTCGATCACGTCCTCCAGGTCGCCAAGCGCACGGCAGGTGTCGGTGTTCGGGCCGTCCGGGCAGTGCTTGCCCGAGCCGTAGGCGGCTTCCATCCGGGTCGTGATCTCGGTCAGCTCGGTCAGTTTCGCCTCGTCGGCGGGGGCGGCCAGGGTCAGTCCGCTCCGCAGCAGACCGAGCTTGCGTACTGTGTCCTCGGCTTCCCCTTCCGGATCGTAGGTTGCCGCCTCCTTGGCGAACTCGACCATCCGGCCCAGGAAGTCGGCGCTGGCGCGGGCCGCCAGGGCGTTCGTGTCGTCGTTGATGTAGGTCGCCTGCACCCACTGGGCCCGGCTCAGGTTGTAGCTGTTGCTCAGCACGGCCTCGTCCGCGGCGACGGTGAACTCGGCCGCCGAGGGGCGGGGTTCGCCGCCGCAGCCGGCCAGGAGAAGGAAGGCCGCGGCGGCGGCCGCCAGGGCGAAATGCGGGGTGCGGAAACGGAGCGGGGACAACAGCATGGCGTGAACCTCCACGGATTTGGCGCGGCGACCGGCTCGGGGCGACGCTGGTAACTCTAATGGACTGGCGAAGCGGCGTATCCTCTGCCCATGGCCCCGATCGTCATCGGCACCCGGGCGACGCCGCTCGCCCGGATCCAGGCGAACCTGGTCGCCAACCGGCTGCGCCAAATTGGCCTGGACACGGTGATCCGGGCCATGTCGTCCCAGGGCGACCGCAGCCTCGGCGGCAGTTTCGCCCAGGCCAAGGGCGTGTTCACCGGCGAGCTGAGCGCGGCCCTACGCGACGGCACGGTCGACCTGGTCGTCCACTCGCTGAAGGACCTTCCGGTCGATGACGAACCGGGCCTGGTCATCGCCGCGGTGCCGGCGCGGGAGCGGCCGTTCGACCTTCTGCTGCTGATGCCCGGCCTGGAAGCCGCCGGAACCACGGCGCTGGCGGAGCTGCTCGATCACAACGGCGAAGGGGCCGCCCGCCGCGCGGCGCCCGCGGACGAGGCGTTCGACATCCTGCCGGCCGGGGCGCGGCTGGGCACGTCGTCCCCGAGGCGCCAGGCCGGAGCGTTGGCTCTGCGGCCGGATCTCGTCTGCTGCGCCGTCCGCGGCTCCGTCGGACGCCGGCTGGAATGGCTCCAGAGTGGCGCGATCGAGGCTCTGCTCGCCGCCGAGGCTGGAATCGTGCGGCTGGCCCGAAGCGGCGAGCTGGCGTCCTGGGCGGCGGCGGTGCGGGGCTTCCGGCTGGACCTGCGATCCTGGCCCTGCGCTCCCGGTCAGGGGGCTCTCGCGGTGCAGATCCTGGGCGGCGGCCGCCTCGACGGCCACGCGGCGATGGCCCGCCTCGACCACCCCCCGACCCGCGCCGCGGTTCTCGCCGAGCGCTCCCTGCTGGGCCGGCTCGGCGGCGGCTGCCTGCGCCCGTTCGGCGCCTGGGCGGACGCCCGCGGAGGTACCGCCCAGCAGCCCGCGATCGACGCGGTCCACGCCGCAATCGCGCCGGACGACTGGCGTGAGGCGGCCGGGGCGGGGGATGCGCCACAGAACATCCACGTCGAAGCGTCAGCCGACTCTTCCGGGACCGGCGTCGACCTGGTTGCCCTCGCCGCGCGGATCGAACGAAACCTGAAGGATGTGGTGAACCCGGATGGCACGCGGGCGTCTCGCCCGCATCCGGCGACCGACACCCCCGATCTCGTCGTGACCACCGAGGCTGCGGGCGCTCGCCGCCTGACCCGCCTGCTCCCGCCAACCGTCAGCGCCGCCACGCTCCCCGCGACCCAGGTCGAGGTCTTCGACGACACCTGGCCCGCCGACCGCATCGACCTGGACCGTCCCCGCCGGCAATGGCCGTGGCTGCTCGTGTCCTCTCCAACCGCCGCGCGCGTGGTCGCGGAGCGCGCCGGAGACGACCCGACCTGGGGTCGCCTGCCCTGGTGCGCGCTCGGCGAGGGTACCGGCCGCGCCCTCCTCGCCGCCGGGGTACCGCCGAACCTGGCGGCACGAGCCCTGGACGGCAGGAGCCTGGCCGACTACGTCGCCCGCGTACTCGATCCTCGATGCCCCCTCTTCGTGCCGTACTCGGCCCGCGGCGGCGGAGCCCTGGTCGAGGCGCTCGAGGCCGCCGGCCGCGAAGTCGTCGCCTGGCAGGCGTACACCGTCAATCCGGCGCCTGGACTCGCCTGGCCCGGGGGTTGGCAAGCGGAACGGGCGCGCGTACTCTTCACGGCTCCATCGGCCGTCGCCGCCTTCGTGTCGTTGGGCCTCGACTGGCCGGGAAGCTGCTGGGCGATCGGGGCGACCACGGCCGCGGCCCTCCGGAACGCTGGAGCGGGCAACGTGAAGTGCGCACACGAACCGACCGCCGCCGGCATCGAACGCCTTTGGCATGAAGAAGTGAGCGGCGACCCGCTCGCGGGGGCATCCGGATGAGCGCCGGAAGAACCAGCGAGGAACTCTGGGCCGAGGCGCAGCGGCACCTGGTCGGGGGCGTCAACAGCCCGGTGCGGGCCTACCGCGCCGTCGGCGGTACGCCGCCCTTCATCGCCAGTGCCGACGGCGCGGTGATGCGCTCGGTCGACGGCCGCAGCTACGTCGACTTCATCGGCTCGTTCGGCCCGCTGGTGCTGGGCCACAGCCATCCGGCGGTCGTTGAAGCGGTGCAGGAGGCCGCCGCCCGCGGCACGTCCTTCGCCGCCCCGCACGAAGGCGAGGTCGAACTCGCGCGGATGGTCAAGGAACTCGTCCCCGGCGTCGAGAAGATCCGTTTCGTGAACTCCGGCACCGAGGCGACCCAGTCCGCAATCCGGCTCGCCCGCGGCTGCACCGGCCGCGACCTGGTGCTCAAGTTCGAGGGCTGCTACCACGGCCACGTCGACGCGCTCCTGGTCGAAGCGGGAAGCGGCCTCGCCACCTTCGGCATCGCCTCGAGCGCGGGCATCCCGGCCGGGACCGCCCGCGACACGATCGTCCTGCCGCTCGACGACGACGACGCGCTGGACGAGGCGTTCCGCCGTCACGGCGGCAACCTGGCGGCCGCCATCATCGAACCCCTGCCCGCGAACAACGGCCTGCTGGTGCAGCGTCCCGAGTACCTCGAGCGTCTGCGCCGCCTGTGCACCGAGCACGGCGCCCTGCTGATCCTCGACGAGGTGCTGAGCGGCTTCCGGGTGCCCGGCGTCACCGTCGGCGCGGGGCTCGGCATCCAACCCGATCTCTACACCCTGGGCAAGGTGATCGGCGGCGGCCTGCCGGTCGGCGCCTACGGTGGACCGGCGCGGTTGATGGATCAGCTCTCGCCCCTCGGGCCGGTCTACCAGGCCGGTACCCTGTCGGGGAATCCGCTCGCGGTCGCCGCGGGCCTCGCCACCCTGCGCGAGCTTCGGGCCAACGACGGCTGGGCCCGAATGGAGGCGCTGGGCTCGCTCCTCGACAGCGAACTCGGACCAGTGCTCGACGCGAGCGGCCACCCGTACCGGCTGGTCCGTTGCGGTTCGATCTTCTGGCTCGCCTACGGCGACGGCGAACTGCCCCGCCGTACAGACCGCTTCCACCCAAACACGGCCGAGATCTTCGGACTGCTCCACCGGGGGCTGCTCGAGCGCGGCTACATGCTGGCCCCGTCGGCCTATGAGGTCGGCTTCCTGTCTCTCGCCCACGACAAGGAGACGCTGGCCGGCTTTGCCGGCGCCGTCTGCAAGGTACTGGCGGACATCCCCACGCCGTGACGGTCAAAGCCGACGCCGAGATCGTCGCCACGTACTTCCGGGAACTCCAGGACCGGATCTGCGAGGCGCTGGTCGAGATTGACGGCGGCGTCTTCGACGCCCGGGAACTCCGCAACGAACGGGGCGGCGTCGCCCGGCCGCGAGTGCTCACCGACGGCGACGTGATCGAGAAGGCGGCGGTCAACTTCAGTCACTCCCGCGGCGACTCCCTGCCCCTCGCCGCCACCGAACGGCGCCCGGAGCTCGCGGGGCGCAGCTTCGAGGCGACCTCCGTGTCCCTGATCGTCCACCCCCGGAACCCGTACGCCCCGACCAGCCACGCCAACATCCGCTTCTTCATCGCCCACCCGCCCCAAGACTCCAGAAACCCGAGCGCCCAAGACGCGGACGAAGAAGGCTGGTGGTTCGGCGGCGGTTTCGATCTGACCCCGTACTACGGCTTCGAAGAGGACGTGATCCACTGGCACCGCACCGCTGCCGCGGCCTGCGAGCCATTCGGCGACGGCCTCTACGAGCGCTACAAGGCTGCCTGCGACGAATACTTCCACCTCCCCCACCGACAGGAGATGCGCGGCGTCGGCGGCCTCTTCTTCGACGACCTGAACCGCCTCGAGCAGCCGCAGGAACTCGACCGCTTCGAGCGTTGCTTCGCCTTCGCCCGCAGCGTCGGCGATCACTTCCTGCCTGCCTTCCTGCCCATCCTCGAGCGCCGCAAGGACCAGCAGTACGGCGAGCGCGAGCGCTGTTTCCAGCTCTACCGGCGGGGGCGGTACGTGGAGTTCAATTTGGTGTACGACCGCGGCACCCGCTATGGACTTCAGGCTCGGGCGCGCACCGAGTCGATCCTGGCGTCGCTGCCGCCGCTGGCCGCCTGGCGGTACGACTACGAACCCGAACCCGGCTCCCCTGAGGCCCGCCTCACCTCGGACTTCCTGGTCCGTCGCGATTGGATCTGACGCAGGGTCCAAGATGACCGGCGCGTCCCTCTACGAACCGGAGCCCCGCCTGGCGGGCGACGCGGACCGCAGGGCGATCGGCGTCCTGCTGGCCAATGTCGGCACCCCCGCGGCGCCGACCGCGCCGGCGCTCCGCCGCTACCTCCGGCAGTTCCTGAGCGACACCCGCATCGCCGAGGCGCCGCGCTGGAAGTGGCTGCCGATCCTCTACCTCTTCGTCCTGACCACGCGCCCGCAGCGGGTAGCGAAGCTCTACCGGAAGATCTGGACCGACGAGGGGTCGCCCCTGCTCGCGATCGGCAATCGCCAGGTCGAGGGTATCGCCTCCAGGCTGCGGCAACGCCGTCGCGAGGGGGAGCCGCCCTTCCACGTCGCCCTCGGCATGCGCTACGGCGAACCGTCGATCAAGAACGCGCTCGCCGAACTGCGTCGCAGGGGATGCACGCGCCTCCTGTTCTTCCCGCTGTTCCCGCAGTACTCGGCCGCCACCACCGCCGCCACGATCGACATGCTGGCCCGGCAACTTCGCCGCTGGCGCCGGGTGCCCGAGCTGCGGACGATCAACAGCTACTACGACGATCCGGGCTTCCTCCGATCGCTCGCTGCGAGCATCCGCGAGACCTGGGAGGACGGCGAACCGGACCGGCTCGTTCTCTCGTACCACGGCGTGCCCCAGCGCTACGTCGACAACGGCGACCCCTACCAGCGCCAGTGCCTGGAGACGACCCGCCTCCTCGTCGAGGAACTCGACGTCGACGAAGAGCGCGTTCTCAGCACCTTCCAGTCGCAGTTCGGGCGCGAACTCTGGATCCGCCCCAAGACCGACGTTGCCATGCGCGAACTGCCCCAGGCCGGCCTCAAGAACGTCGATGTCGCCTGTCCCGGCTTCTCAGCCGACTGCATCGAGACCCTCGAGGAGATCGAGGTCGAGAACCGCGGCTACTTCGAAGAGTCCGGCGGCCAGCGACTCCGCTACATCCCCTGCCTGAACCACCGCCCCGATCACCTCGACGCTCTGACCGACTTGATCCTCAAGAACACCCGCGAGTGGCGCGAGATCTAGCGACACAACTGTGACAATCCGCGCGCCGAACTGAGTCAGAATCGCCCGATGGACAATTGCTGCGTGGTCGCTGCGACTTGGCGCTACGCCTCCGCGGAGGAGATCGCCCGGTACACGGTTCCGGATGAGCGGCGGGCAGCCGAGATGCGGCGGCTCAAGCGGAGGATCGGCGCCCAGGGGCTGATCTACCTCGCCACCTGCAACCGGGTTGCGTTCATCTTCTCGGCTGAGCCGGGGGCCACGCTCGCCTCGTGCCGGCGAGAGTTGTTGCGCCTCGTGGCCGGGGCCGGTGCGGCGCGCCGCGTGTTCAGAAGCTGGGAAGACGAGGGCGCCGTCGAGCACCTCTACCTGGTCGCTTCCGGCCTCGATTCGGCTCAGCCCGGCGAACGGGAGATTCGGGGACAGCTTCGCGACGCGCTGGAGGACGCGACCGCCTGCGGCACCGTGGACTCCGAACTACGGCGGGTCGTCGAGTCCGCGCTCCGTGCCGGCAAACGGGTCCACCGCGAGACCGGCGTCGGCGCCGGGCGCACCTCGCTCTCCGAGATTGCTGCCGACCTGTTGAGCGAGCGAGCAGCCAAGGTCGCCGGTCCGATCGCCCTGGTGGGTGTGGCAGCGATGACCGAGACCTGTACTGAGCGGTTGCGATCCCGCGGCATCCCCCTGTTCCTCGTCAACCGCACCCGTTCAAAGGCCGAAGGGCTCGCCGAGCGCACGGACGGCGCCGTCCCCGCGCGAACAGCCGCGCCGACCGTCGAGACCATGAGCCTCAATGCGTTCCGGGCCCAACCGCCGGCGGTCTCAGCAGTGCTGTTCTCGACCGGCGCGCCCGGACCAGTCGTCGACCGGCGCTGCCTGAACGCCCTGGCCACGGCCGGGCGCCGTGAGCTGGGCGCCCCGCCTCTCGTGATCGACATGGCCATCCCGGCCGACGCTCTACCCTCCGACACCGACGCGGCCGGCCTTGAACGGATCGGCATGGACCTCATCAACGAACGCGCCCAGCAAACCCTGCGCGACCGGCGCGAGCGCACCGCCGAGGCCCGCGTCCTGATCGACAGGGAGCTCGACGCCTACCGCGAGGCGATGGCGACCCGATCGGTCGCCGGGGCCATCCGCGCGATCGGCGCGAAGTACCAGGACTCCCTGGGCGCCAACCTCGACCGTTTGCTGCAGGGTGAGTTGAAGGGCCTCTCCGACACCGAGCGGACGGCGCTCAAGCAGTGGACCGCCGTGATGGCGAAGCGCCTGAGCCACCTGCCGGTGGTCGGTCTGCGCGCCGTCGCGACCGAGATCGGCCAGGAAGGAGTCGACGCCTTCCTCGCCGCCGCGGCGCCTGAGCTGCTGGAGAGCCGCCGCGCGGCGGACGTTGCCAAGTGACTGCCTTTGCCGATTCCGCGGCCCGTCCGGCGGCCGCGTCGCCGAACACCCCTGCCCAGCCCGGCGCCGACCTGCTCCTGCGCACTCTCCGCTTCGAGGACACACCACGGCGGCCGCTGTGGATCATGAGGCAGGCCGGGCGCATCCTGCCCGAGTACCGGGCGCTCAAGGAGCGCCACGGCTTTGCCGGTCTCTCTCGCAACCCGGAACTGGCGGCGGAAGTGACCCTGATGCCGCTCCGGCGCTTCCTCTTCGACGCCGCGATCACCTTCGCGGACATCATGTCGCCGCTGCCGGCACTCGGCGTCGACTTCCGTTTCGATCCCGGCCCGGTGATCGCCCGACCGATCCGCGACGCCGCGTCGGTAGCCGCCCTGCCGGACCCGGACGGCCTCGACGAAGCCGAGATCGCGCCCGAGGTCACGGCGGCCCAGCGGATCGTCCGCCGGGAACTCGACCCGGGCACGGCGCTGCTCGGCTTCGCCGGCGCGCCCCTGACCCTGGCCGCCTACCTGGTCGAAGGCCGCGGCGTGCGCGATTTCCCCCGGCTGCGGGCGTTCGCCTACGAAGAGCCCGCCGCCTTCGACGCCCTGCTCGACCGGCTCGGCCGCCTCTGCGCCCGCTACCTGATCGCGCAACACCGGGCCGGCGCCGACGCGGTCCAGGTGTTCGATTCCTGGGCCGGCCTGTTCGCCCGTGCCGAGTGGCGCCGCCGGGTGCGGCCGCACCTGGAACGCCTGCTCCAGCGCCTCGGCGACGCCGGGGTGCCGCGCATCCTCTTCCTCCACGCCGCGCCGCAGTTGGTCAACGACTACGCCGAACTGCCCTGCGAGGTGCTCGGCGTCGACTGGCGCACCGACCTCGGAGCGCTCCGCCGGCGGCGACCGGAGCTGTGCCTGCAGGGCAACCTGGATCCGACCGTGCTGCTCGCCGGCGCGGAGGCGATTCGACGCGAGACGAGACGGCTGCTGGACAGCCTGCCGGGCCGCGGACACATCGTGAACCTGGGTCACGGCGTGCTGCCGGAGACCCCGCTGGAGGCGGTGCAGACCCTGATCGAGACGGTCCACGCCGAGACGGTCCACGCCGAGGCGGAGCGCGACGCTTGAGCGCCGAGCGGGCCGGCCGCCTGATCATCGTCGGCGGCGGGCCTTCCGGACTGGCCGCCGCCTGGAAGGCGTCCGCCGAGGCGGAGCGCGCCGGGGCTTCTCTCGAGATTGTCGTGCTGGAAGCGGACACCGAGGTCGGCGGCAAGGCGCGGACAGGGTTTGCCGACGGTCTTCTGATCGAAACCGGCCCCCAAGGCTTCCTCGACGATCAGCCGGTGCTGCGGGAGATGATCGAGGCGTGCGGTCTCGCCGAGGAGGTCATCGCGCCGGAGCCGGCGGCGAACCGACGGTCCATCTACCGTGGCGGCAAGCTGCGGGAACTGTCGCGCACTCCGCTCGCGTTCGCCCGAAGCGGCCTGCTCGGGCCGCTTGGGCTGGCTCGGCTGGCGATGGAGCCCCTGGCGCCGGGCCGGCGGGCCGACACCGACGAATCGCTGTTCGACTTCGCCGCCCGGCGCATGGGCCGGCAGGCCGCCAGACGCCTGATCTCACCCGTCGTCCTCGGCATCTTTGCCGGCGACGCACGGAGACTCTCGGCAGCCGCCGCCTTCCCGCGGCTCGTGGCGATGGAGCGGGCCCACGGCTCCCTGTTCAAGGCCATGCGCGCCGGCCGTAGACGGGGCGTGCCGCCGCCCGGGCATCGGACCTTTCGCCGCGGCATCCAGGCCCTGCCGCGCGCGGTCGCCGCGATGCCTGGAATCGAGGTCCGCTGCGGGCACGCGGTCACGTCGATCGAGCGCCGCGCCGACGGCGCCGGCTTCACCGTCACCTCATCCGGCGGCGAGCACGCTGCCGATGCGGTCATCGTCGCCGCCGATCTGCCCGCGGCCGCCGATCTCGTCGGCGGCGTCTCGGCAGCGGCCGCGGACGAACTCCGGCAGATCGACTCGCCTCCCATGGCCGTGGTCCACACGGCATTCGACGCCTCGGCCGCGGCTCACCTGGAGCCGGCCTACGGTTTCCTCGTCGCCCGCGGCGAGGGCGTCCGCATGCTCGGCTGCCAGTACGAGACCGCGACCTTCCGCGGCCGCAGCCCGGACGGGCAGTTCCTCGCCCGCTCCATGTTCGGCGGCAGCGTGGACCCCGAGGCCGCGGACTTGGGCGACGGCGCACTGATCGACCTCACTCGCCAGGAACTACGCCGCACGGTCGGCATCGACGCCGAGCCCGTCTTCACCAACATCGCCCGCTGGCCTCACGCGATCCCGCAGTACGCCCCAGGCCATCCCCAACGGGTGGCCAGGACCGAGGCCGCGCTCGCCGGAGTCCACGGCTTCTATCTGGCCGGCAACGTCCTCTACGGAGTCGGCCTGAGCCGGGCCATCGCGGTCGGCGCCGGATGCGGCGAGCGCGCGGCACGACGGCTCCTCGGATAGGGCCCAATCCGGGCTACACTCACCGGTCCCGGAAAACAACACCCTCGGAGAGTCCCATGAAGGAAGCGCTGCAGTTCTACATCAACGGTGAGTGGGTCGACCCGGTGACCCCGAAGACCATGGACGTGATCGATCCGTCGACGGAAGAACCGATCGGCCGGATCAGCCTCGGCAGCGCGGCCGACGTCGACCGCGCCGTGGACGCGGCACAGGCCGCCTTCGAGTCGTTCTCGCAGACCAGCCGCGAGGAGCGGGTCGAGCTTCTGGGCCGGATCGTCGCCGGCTACAAGGCGCGGATCGGCGAGATGGCCGAGACGATCTCCGCCGAGATGGGCGCACCGGCGTGGCTCGCGAAGGCCGCGCAGGCTCCGTCGGGCATGGGTCACTTCGCGGGCGCTCTCGCCGTGCTCAAGAACTACGAGTTCGTCGAGACCCGCGGCACGACTCACATCGTCAAGGAACCGGTCGGCGTCTGCGGCCTGATCACGCCCTGGAACTGGCCGATCAACCAGATCGCCTGCAAGGTCGCGCCGGCGCTCGCCGCGGGCTGCACGATGGTGCTCAAGCCAAGCGAGGTGGCGCCGCTCAACGCGATCCTGCTGGCCGAGATCCTGCACGACGCCGGCGTTCCGCCGGGCGTCTTCAACCTGATCAACGGCGAGGGCCCCGAGGTCGGCGCCGCGATGTCCGCCCACCCCGGCATCGACATGATGTCCTTCACCGGCTCCACCCGCGCCGGCCGCGCGGTGGCCAAGGCGGCCGCCGACTCGATCAAGCGCGTCGCCCAGGAACTCGGCGGCAAGTCGCCCAACGTCGTCCTCGAAGACGCGGACATCGACCGGGCGGTCAAGGCCGGCACCCGGCAGTGTTTCCTCAACAGCGGCCAGTCCTGCAACGCGCCGACCCGGATGCTCGTGCCCGCGGACGCTCACGCCCGCGCCCTGGAAGTCGCCAAGGCCGCCGCCGAGGCGACCGTCGTCGGCCCGCCGGGACAGGAAGGCGTCGCCATCGGTCCCGTCGTCAGCAAGGTCCAGTACGACAAGATCCAGGCTCTGATCGCCAAGGGCATCGACGAAGGCGCCGAACTCGTCACCGGCGGCACGGACCGGCCCGATGGGCTCGACAGCGGCTACTACGTCCGCCCCACCGTCTTCGGCGGCGTCACGAACGACATGACGATCGCCCGCGAGGAGATCTTCGGCCCGGTGCTCGCCATCCTCCCCTACGAGACCGAGGAAGAAGCGGTCCGGGTCGCCAACGACACGCCGTACGGCCTGTCCAGCTACGTCCAGTCCGGCGACCTCGACCACGCCCGCAAGGTGGCCTCCCGGATCCGCGCCGGCAACGTCCACATCAACGGCGCCCCCGCCGATTTCGGCGCCCCCTTCGGCGGCTACAAGCAGTCCGGCAACGGCCGCGAATGGGGCGACTTCGGCTTCGAGGAGTTCCTCGAGGTCAAGGCGGTGATGGGAGCGCTGCCGAAGGCGAGCTGAGGCGGCCGCCACGCACGCCGGCGAAACGGCGGTGCTGATACCCGCCCACACAGGAGCCGGTCAGGAGGGCTCGTGAAAAGCACGAGGAAGGCTGGGAGGCGCTGCGTGCCGAAACCCCTGCACCGCGCGCCGGACTGAACAGCCGCGATACTGCGCAGCCTCTACCAGTGCCCATACAAGTGGTTGAAGTTGAAGGCCGCCCGATGATCCACCTTTGAAGCCACGACGTAGAGGTCAAGATCGACCGTAACCAGCGGCGTCTCCGGCGTCGCTACCTCTAGGAGTGCCGCGTCCGTGAGGCCAAGACGAGCGAAGTGGCTGTTACGCGAAGCAACCGCACTCGCTACGACAACCTCTTCTCCTGCCTCGATGGTGGCCCGCAGCGCCTCGGACAGAAGCGAACGCTCAGGATCTCGGTGCTGCCTGAGGAGATTCGATGCTTCAGTGAGCGTGTTAGGCATCACGAACACTCTCTCCGCAGCCCCGACGAGTTCACGCAGCCCCTCGTACTGCTCCACGGTGAACTCACGCAACCGGCGGTGTCGGCCGATAAGACGCGTGTCTACGCTGCCCGCGACCAACAGGACGAGGAGGTTCGCGTCGATGAAGAAACCGGAGGCTCCCAAGCGCCTACTCGGAAGCCGAAACTCTGCGAGCCGTGATCGACATGACGCTTCCATCGCCGGCACTGATA
This sequence comes from Candidatus Multivorans sp., assembly GCA_965216125.1. Taxonomy (GTDB): domain Bacteria; phylum Acidobacteriota; class Thermoanaerobaculia; order Multivoradales; family Multivoraceae; genus Multivorans. The sequence goes on from OZ244152.1 coordinate 719,274, forward strand.
CGCACGATCTTGTACGAACGTGCAGGACGCGAGTCTCCGAGCGCGGCCGTCAGAGCGTTCTTGTGATCCCAGGGCCGAGAGAACCCGACCGTGATCTTCCATGACTCCAACGAATCGTCGAACTCGACTTCCTCGAGGCCCACATTCATGACTCCCTCGCTCCCAAAAAGATCGGTAACGTAGGTCTTCGCCGTTTCAACGGCCTCCTTTACGTCCATGTCGTGCTCTCCATACGATCCCGCCAGACAATCCGACGATAACAGCGCCACACCGTCTCCGCGAAAGCTGACTAGGTCCTTTGACGATGGAGAAGCGCAATCACCCCAGCCGGCCGAACCGCCCGTCCGGGTCGAGCGCCTGCTCCACCCGGCGTAGGAGTTCGCCGCCGGAGCGGTAGCCGAGGATCGGCGAGGCGACGGCGCCGGCCGGAGCACGCAGGGCCAGGGCGGCTAGCCTCGACTCGGTCAAAGCCCGGTCGAGGTCAGGCAGATCGGCGCTGCGTTCGGCGGGCCAGGCGAGGAGCGCCTGCTGGGCGCCGGCGCTGTAGACCCTGGCGATGCGGTCAGCGTCGAGGTCGGCCAGGATCTTCTCAAGCGTGGCTACGGCGGCAGGCGTCAACGGGCACTTGAGGATGGCGGCGTCGGGAGCGGCCCAGTGGAGTTCGCCCCGGGCTCGCCAGTGATGTGCGTCAGCGTCGACTGAGAGGGCCTTCCGGCCGGATGCGGGCGAGACGCCCGCGTTCCCAGGGGTCGAGAGGGCGCTCTCGAGAAGCCCGGCGACCCGGTTCAGGCGCGCGTCGAGCGCGAAACTGCGTCCGCCGATGCGGACCTCCAGATCCCAGCCGGCCAGGCCGTGGACGAGGTCGAGGCACTCGAGTTCGACCGCGCCGGCGCCGACGCGGCCGGCGGCGGCGAGCGCCTCCTCGAGGCCCATGCCGACAACACGCAGCGTGGCGCAGCTCTCGGGATGCGGGAAGACCTTGAATGTGCACTCGGTGAGCACGCCCAGGCGTCCAAGGCTGCCGACCATGAGCTTCGGGAGATCGAAGCCGGCGGCGTTCTTGACCACCTTGGCGCCCCCGTGGACGATCTCGCCACGGCCGTCGACGAAGGTCACAGCGAGCAGAAAGTCACGCAGGCCGCCGTAGCGCAGCCGGCCGGGGCCGTTGGCGCCCGCGGCGACGGCGCCGCCGACGGTGCTGCCCGCATCGACGAGCAGCGGGTCGAACGGCAGGTACTGGCCCTCCGCGGCCAGCCGCTCGATGACCTCCAGCAAGGGCGTGCCGGCAAGGGCGGTCACCGTGTACTCGCTAGGCAGGTACTCGGTGATGCCGTTGAGCGACGACAGATCGAGGATCTCGGCGCCGTCCACCGCCCACAGAGCCGGCTTCGTGCCGCCGCCGCGCGGCACGATCCGTTCCGCGGCGCGCACGACCTCGGCGACCTCGACCGCCGAACCCGGCCGACTGAGAGCGCCCGTCATTCGCGTGAGATGACTCCCGCCACCTCCAACGGGTGCGGACCGTGGCTCAACAGCGCCGGCGCCTCCCCGTCCGGGAACATCTTGCCCCGGTTGGCGAGTTCGCCGGGGTCGATGGCGGATCGGATGCGGCGCATCGCGTCCAGGTCGCTCTCTTCGAACATCTCGCCCAGGTACTGCCGCTTCTCCATCCCGACGCCGTGCTCGCCGGTGATCGAGCCGCCGAGGCCGATGCACAACCGGAGGATCTCCCCGGCCAGTTCCTCGGCACGTTCCAGTTCGCCCTCGACCCGGCCCTCGAAGAGGATCAGCGGATGCAGGTTGCCGTCGCCAGCATGGAACACGTTCGCCACCCGCAGGCCATGCTGTCCGCCGAGCCGCTGGATCTCGGTCAGGGCCTCACCAAGCCGTGACCGCGGCACGACGCCGTCACAGACGATGTAGTCCGGGCTCAGTCTCCCGACCGCCGAGAAGGCGCTCTTGCGACCCTTCCAGATCCGCATCCGGTCGTCCGGGTCGCTGGCGATGTGTTCGAAGTAGGGCTTCGACTTCCTGACCACTGCCAGCAATAGTTCGCTCTCGGCGGCGACCTGCTGCTTCTCGCCTTCGAGTTCGACGATCAGGAGCCCCGCGGCGTCGAGCGGGTAGCCGGCGCCGACCGCCGCCTCGGCCGCCTCGATCGCCAGGTTGTCCATGATCTCCATCGCCCCGGGCAGCAGACCGGACGCGACCACCGCGGCCACCGCCTCGCCGGCCGCCGCCAGGGAGTCGTATGCCGCCAGCAGGGTGAAGAAGGTCTCCGGCTTGGGCAGCAGCCGCAGGGTGATCTTCGTGGCGATGCCGAACAACCCCTCCGAGCCGACGAACAGACCGACCAGGTCGGGGCCGACGCTCTCCAGGCTGTCGCCGCCGAGTTCGACCACCTCGCCGTCCGGCAGCACGACCTCGAGGCCGAGCACATGGTTGCTGGTCATGCCGTACTTCAGGCAGTGCGCGCCGCCGGAGTTGAAGGCCAGGTTGCCGCCGATCGTGCACACCGACTGGCTCGAAGGATCGGGCGCGTAGTACAGGCCGTAGGGCGCCGCGGCGTCGGACACGGAGAGGTTGACGACTCCCGGCTCGACCACCGCCGTCCGCCGTACCGGATCCACTTCGAGAATCCGGTTCAGCCGGTTCATCGCGATGACGACGCCGTCCTGAATCGGCAGCGAGCCGCCCGACAGGCTCGTGCCGCTGCCGCGGGCCAGGAAGGGCACTTCGGCGGCCGAGCAGAGGCGCACGATGTCAACGACTTCGGCCGCGGACTCGACCAGGACCACGGCACGTGGCCGGGCGCGGAACGCGGTCAATGCGTCCGACTCGTAGGCGGCCATTGGGGCGGCGCCGGTAAGGACACGGTCCGGACCGAGGCGCCGGGTGAGGGCGTCGAGGAAACTGGCTGCGTCCATCGTCGTCATCGATCGACGATCAGCCTACAACGGCTCGCCTAGTCGCCGAGTGGCATCACGATCCAGAGCACGAGGTAGACGATGATCCCCGGGAACGCCACCGAGAGGATGGAAGCCAGGACGAAGAGCAGGCGGACGCCGGTGGGGTTCCAGCCGAGCCAGGCTGCGAGACCGCCGCAGACGCCGCCGATCAGGCAGTCGGACCCGGAACGATGAAGGGGGCGGGACTTGCTGGCGGCGGTGGTCACTGTCGGGTTCCTCCTCGGAATCGGCGAGATAGCAGCGTGCGCCGCAGGAAGAATCGGCGCACCCCACGTTCTGCCGCGCACGCTCCTGGGCGTCTGACTCGAATACGGCTGCGACCAGGCGGATGTTCCAAGTCTATAGCCGGCCACGCATAGGATGAACCTCAATGGCCGAGGAGCAGCAGGCGCCCGAGCGGGTAGGCATGTGGAAGAGCCTGGTCCGCGCCTTCTCGACGTGGCGCACGAGGTCCGTCGTCCTCATGTCGTTCTCCTCCGGTATGCCCCTGGGGCTGGTCTGGATCGCGATTCCGGACTGGATGCGCAGCGTCGGCGTCGACATCCGCGTCGTCGGCCTCTTCACGCTCGCGCAGGCGCCGTGGCTGTTCAACGTTGTCTGGGCGCCGCTGATGGATCGCTACCCGCCACCGTTCCTCGGGCGCCGTCGCGGTTGGGCGGCAATAGCCCAGGTCGGGCTGCTGCTCGCCACACTGGCTCTGGCCGGAGTCGGCCACCATCCCGACACACCGTGGCTGGTGCTGGCCTTCACTTTCGCGATCGCGATGGCCGCGGCTTCCCAGGACATTGCCGTCGACGCCTACGCCGTGGACGTGCTGAAAAGGGAAGAGCAAGGCGCCGCGGTCGGGTCGCGAATCGCCCTCTACCGTGCCGGGATGTACGTTGCCGGCTCTCTCAGCATAACGGTAGCGGCCTTCGCTTCCTGGCCGGTCGTCTGCCTGATTCTCGCCGCGCTCTACCTGCCGATGCTCTGGATCACGACCTTCCGGGCGCCCGAGCCCACCAACCTGCCACCTACGCCCAGTACCCTGCGGGAGGCTGTCTGGCTGCCCTTTCTCGGCTTCCTCTCCCGCCACCGTGCGGTCGAGATCCTCGCCTTCGTCATCCTCTTCAAGGCCGCCGACAACATGGCGGGAGCACTTCTGCGTCCATTTTTGGTCGACATGGGCTACTCCGCCACTGATCGCGGCGTGTGGCTCGGCGCGATCGGTCTGACCGCGACCATCGGCGGCGCGATCCTCGGCGGACTGGCCACGAACTCACTCGGGCTCGGCAGAGCGCTGTGGGTCTTTGGCTCCCTCCAGATCTTCTCCAACCTCGGCTACGTGGTGCTAGCCAACGTGCCGAAGCACTCGCTGCTGCTCTACGGCGCGATGGGTGTCGAGAGCCTCTGTCAGGGACTGGGCACGGGGGCGTTCTCGGTGCTGCTTCTGCGGATGACCCAGAAGCGCTTCTCGGCAACGCAGTACGCCCTGTTCTCGACTCTCTTCGGCTTCGGCCGCATCTTCTCAGGGCCAGTGGCCGGCATCACGGTCGACGCCGTTGGATGGTCGAACTTCTTCCTGATGACCATGCCGCTCGGCATCCCCGGTCTCTACATGTTGAGCCGTTTCGTCAAACCGAGCGAGCGGGAGCCGGTCTTCAAAGTCCGCCGCCAGGAGCTGCTGCCTCCACGGTCGCCGCGGCGGCTCGCCATTGACGGCGCGGCCATAGGGATCGTCGGTGCGATCGGCGCTGGGCTGTTGCTGACCGGTCTGGCGGGGCTAAAGGCGATGCGCAGCGATGCGGCCGAGTCCTTCGACTTTGTGGCCGAACTGCTGGCCATGGCCGCACCCACGAGTGCCGGCGCGTGGGTGCAGTTCGCCGGAGTTGTCGCGTTCGGGGTGGCAATCGGGTTGTTTGCCGCGGCAGTGCAGGCGGCGCGGCATGGCGCGGGGGCGTCGCTGGCAGCGAAGGCTGCTGACGAGTCGTAGGGGGACGACAGTCGGACCGTAGCGCCAGCGCAGCGGAACCGCTCGAACCAGGAGTCCCACCTCGGCCGTTCGTACCGGAAAGCGCCAGCGTCTACAGGGCGAGCCTCAACAGCACACCAACGCCGCTCAGCACCAGGGCGGAACCGCCGAGCACGATGCCAGCGCCCCACAGGACCAACCGTGTTTCAAGCGCCTTCAACTCGGCCCGAAGACCGTTCTGCGTGACCAGTCCCTCAACCGCGGCGGCGCACCCGGTGTCGATCGCACGAGCCGTTGCCTTGGCGGTGTCCGCATCCAGGCCGGCGCCTTTCAGTGCTTCGGCCGTGGCGAGCGTGTCCGTCGCGGTGCTCATGACTTCAGATACGGACCACAAACCCGATCCGTCTAGCGGGCGATCTGACCCTGACGCAGCGGGCGCTGCATCGTCGTCGGCTCGTCGGAGTAGAGCTTGGAGACCTGCTCGCCGTAGCCGTTGAAGAGCGGCGTGTCGAAAGGCTGGTTGTTGTGCAGCCAGTGCGAGGTCGCCTGACTCCAACGCGGATGCGGGATGTACGGGTTCACATTGGACAAGTAGCCGTACTCGTGGGGCTGGATCTGCCAGAACGTGTCCGGTTCGTCGGCCACGAACTCGATCTCGACGATCGACTTGGGGTTCTTGTAGCCGTATTTCCACGGCGCCACGATCCGTAGCGGCGCACCGTGCTGCTTGAGCAGAGGTTCGCCGTAGATACCGGTGGCGACGAAGGCGAGTTCGTTCATCGCCTCGTCGATGCGCAACGCCTCGGCGTAGGGCCACGGGTACCACGGCGTCTCACGAACGCCCGGCATCTGCTTGTCCTCCCTCCCGGTCACGAGGCGAACATGCTTGGCCGAGGACTTGGGCGCAGCCTTCTCGATCAGCTTGCTGAGCGGGAAGCCGCTCCACGGCACGTTCATCGCCCAGCGCTCGACGCAGCGGAAGTGGTAGAGGCGCTCCTCGTGCTCGAAGGCGAAGATGTCATCCAGATCGAGGGTCATCGGGTTGTCGCACAAGCCCTTGATCTCGACCTTCCACGGCTCGACCGTGTACTTGCCGGCGAACTTCCACACCGGGCCGCCGCGACCGGGCAGGAACTCGTAGAAGTTGTTGTGGCCGCCGGCGACGTCGCGGGGCGTCAGTTCGCCGCCGACGCTGGCCGGCGGGCCGGCGAACTTCGTGTTGCGCCGGGGCTTGCCGGCCGCCTCGGCCGGATAGACGTCCGGCCGCGACAGGGCCGGCTTCAGCTTCTCCTCGAGCGGCGGCGCCGGCGGCGGCGCCGGCACCTGCTGGCGGAGACGAAACTGGGAGGCCAGGGGCGAGGCGCCGGCGATACCGATCGTGGCCGCGGCCACGAACTTGCGGCGGTCCATGTAGACCTCCCGCGGCGTCGGCTTACGGCTCGGCAGGGTGACGCCGGCGTCACCGGGAAGGTAGCGGGCGGGGTCGTATCTCTTGATCCACATCGTGTCAGCCGACCGGCTCAGGGCGAGATCCCTACTGCCGTTCGGCGTTCCTCCTGTTCTCGTGCGCACCGCCGGGCGGAGCGCTTGGGTGATCGTAACAGCCGGCCTACCAACGGAGGTTCGCCAGCAGTGCCGCCTGGTAGCGGGACGGCGTGGCGCCATTCTCCTCCAGGCGAGCGGCTTCAGCTTCCAGAGCGAAGGACTCACCGACCTTGAGCCGCGCACCGGCCTTGTAGGTCTCGCCGTAGCGCTCGGACAGCCCCGCGCCCAGATACGGCGTCAGAGTTCCCCGGCCGCCCAACAGGGCCAGCCCGTATCCGACTTCCGTCTCCGTCGTGCTGCCCGGCAGCGTCGCGCGGTAGCCCAGAGGCGCCGCGTTCTGCTGTTCCCACAACCGGGCGACTCCGCTCGACGCGGCGCCCAGGGTCGACCTCAGTGCGACGGACAGGCCGCGATCGTCACTTCGGGTAGAACCGGGTTTGGAGGCGCCGAGTCGTTGTCGACGATCGACTCGAGAGACACATCCGTGCCGAGCGCGTAGGGCGCGTCCTCACCCGTCGTGATCGTCGCGGTGATCACGCTGTCCGGCTCATCCACGTCGTCGTCCACGGTCGAGACGTTCAGTGTCTTGAAGTCGGCGCCCGCCGGGAACACCACCGAGGTCGGGGCCTGGCCGCTGATCATCGACCCGGTCTCGGACACTTCCACCGACACGGTCAACGGGTCGGTCACCGGCCCGCTTCGAACCAGAGTGAAGGTGGTGACCTCACCCTCGATCACCTGGGGAGTCCACCCCGAGAACTCCACTTCCGCAACCGACTCATCGTCGTCGTCATCGATCGTGATCGTCTGCGCCGAACCCACGGTGATTCCGTCGAGGCTGGCCGTGACCACGACCGTCTCCGCGTCGTCGTCTTTCGTGTCGTCAACGGCCGTGATCGTCGCCGCGACCTCGGTTGCTCCTGCATCAAGGGTCAGCGTCGTCGTGTCGATCGTGTAGTCCGTGTCCACCGTCGCCGTCCCGCCGAAAGTGCGTACACCGGCTCGCCGTCGTTGTCGAGGATCGCGAGCACGAAGTCCGGCGGCAACTGAATGCGGTAGGGCGGGTTGGTCTCGTGATTCGTGAACAGCCGAAGCGACTCGCCTTCCTCCTCCACGGCGTCGTCGACGATCGAGATCGACAACTCCCCGACCGCTCTGTAGGTCTGATCGGCGGTCACCAGGACCCAATCCGCCACCTCGAAGGTGACGTCGATCTGGCGCCGGTCCATGCACGCCTCCCGCGGCGGCAGCTCAAGGCTCGGCAATCGTGGGCGGCCTGACGGCCTCAGACTCTCGGCGCCCCCCACCACGTCCTGGAAGCCACCCGTCGCCCACGCTTGCTCCGGCGGTCGAGCCAGAGGGCGAGCCGGCGCAAGCGGGTCCCCGCCATCCACCGCCAGAGCCGGCTGAGGCGCCTGGAGTAGTCCCGGTTGTAGGGGCAGACCCTGACGCAGATCGAGCAGTCGGTGTTCTGGTTCGACCAGAACCGGAAGCACTTCTCGGCGTCCGTCGTCCACTTCTTGACGCCGCGGATGTTGGAGATGTTGTAGACGCGGCCCGTCACCGTGTCGCTGCTGTAGCCGACCCCCGTCGCCGTCCCGCTCAGGCCAGGAAGCGTTGCGAAGCGCGTAGTCGCGCCGCGTGAACCCGTCGACCGGGCGCCAACGCAGCTCCGCCGTGCGGTACGTCTCGTAGAACATGTCCGAGCGAGAGGTCCTCACCTCGGGGTCCCAGAACGAACGGCAGAAGACGTCGTCCTTCTGCGAGAAGCGTTCGAAACCCTCGCCTACTTCGAACCCCGCTTCGGCATCGCTGACGGGGTGATCTCCGGCCTGCGGCCTGGCTTTCACGGTCACACGCCCTGCCATTCCATGCACATCAGGTCAGAGCCTCGATGAACTGCGCCGCCCACTCGTGGACGGAGTGGCGGCGGACGACCCCCCGCATCGCCTTCATGCGGCGGGTTCCCTCGGCCGGATCGAGAGTGATCGCCTGCTCGATCACTGCCGCCATGGCGTTCACGTCGTGGGGGTTGACCAGCAGGGCGTCCGGCAGCTCGGCGGCCGCGCCCGCGAACTCGCTCAGCACCAGGACGCCGTCGTCCTTGAGACGCGTCGCGACGTACTCCTTGGCGACCAGGTTCATGCCGTCGCACAGCGGCGTCACCAGCATCACGTCGGCGACAAGGTAGAAGGCGATCAGTTCCTCGAACGGCAGGTTCCGGCGCAGGTACTGCACCGGCACGACACCGAGTTCGCCGTACTCGCCGTTGATCTGGCCGACCAGTTCCTCGACGTCGCGCCGCAGGATCTGGTACTCCGAAATGCGCTCGCGGCTCGGCACCGCGACCTGGACCATCACCGCGTCCCGGATCGACCGGTCCTTGCGTCCCAGCCATTCGAGGAACGCCTTGAGCCGCAGGTCGATGCCCTTCGTGTAGTCGAGACGGTCGACGGACAGGATGATCTTCCGGCCGCGGCGAAGTTGCTGGAGCTGTTCGGCCCGCTCGCGGATCTCGGGCGACAGTGCGGCGGTCGTGTAGCGGTCCGTGTCGATGGAAATCGGGAAGGCGCCGACGCGGATGTCACGCCCCTGGTAGCGGATCGTCCCACCTTGCGGTTCGGCTTCGATCAGGCGGTCCGCGAGCCGTGTGAAGTTGTAGGCGCCGGCCGGGGTCTGAAAGCCGATCACGTCGGCGCCGAGCAGCCCCTCCAGCAACCCCCGCCGCCACGGCAGGCGCAGGAACAGCTCGACCGGGGGAAAGGGGATGTGCAGGAAGAACCCCGAACTCACGTCAGGCCGCAGCTCGCGCAGCATCCGCGGTACGAGTTGCAGGTGGTAGTCGTGAATCCAAACCCGGCCGCCGGGCGCCGTCCGGCGCGCGACCTCCTCGGCAAAGCGCCGGTTGACGGCCACGTAGGGGTTCCACCAGTGCCGGTGGTACTCCGGCGGCCGCACCGCGTCGTGGTACAGCGGCCACAGGGTCGAGTTGCACATTCCCTCGTAGGAGCCCGCGACCTCGGCCTCCGACACCGGCACGGCGACGTTCAGGATGCCCTCGTGGCGGAACGGCGCCGGCGCATCGTCGGCGCCGCCGGTCCAGCCCACCCAGCATCCCCCCGCCTCACGGACGATCGGCGACAGCGCGCTGACCAGACCGCCGGGGCTCTGCGCCCAGCGCAGTTCGCCGTCCACCTCCTCGCGACGCACGGGCAGCGTGTTCGCGACGATCACAAGCTCCGACTGTCGAGCAGCCGGCAAATGCTGAGGGGCCATCGGTTTCTGTATCGTAAGGGATCTCGGAGGCTGAGCCCTGTGAACCAGAAAGCGCATCCTCCGCACGCCGCCTGGATCCTGCTGGATGCGGGTTCCGACTTCCCTCCGCCGACATCGTGGGCCCTGTTCCTGGATGTCGACGGCACCCTGATCGAGATCGCGGACGCGCCGGATGCGGTCCACGTCGACGAACGGATCGGCGGCCTGCTCGAACGACTCCGCTGCCGGCTCGGCGGCGCGCTGGCGCTCGCCAGCGGACGCTCGCTGGGCGTTCTCGACTGCTTCTTCGCGCCCCTCGAACTGCCGGCGGCGGGGCTGCACGGCCTGGAACGCAGGTCCGCCGACGGCGCTATCAACCAGACGGACGGCGCCGCTGCGCTGGGCCCGGCCCGCCGCGAACTGGCGCGATTCGTAGCGACGCACCCCGGCACCCTGCTCGAAGACAAGTCGGCGACCCTGGCGCTCCACTACCGGCGCGCCGCCGGCGCCGAGGCCGCGGCGCGCCAGTTGATGGAACAGGTGCGGGCCTCGCTCGGATCCGGCTACCGTGTCCAGGAAGGCAAGATGGTGCTCGAGCTGAAGCCCCACCGCCCGAACAAGCGCACCGTCGTCGAGGACTTCATGGCCGAAGCGCCGTTCCGCGGCCGGGTGCCCGTCTTCATCGGCGACGACATCACGGACGAGGATGGCTTCGCCGCCGCGCAGAGCGTCGGCGGCGCCGCGATCGTGGTCGGTCTGGAACGCGAAACCGGCCGCACCAGCAGCGCGCAGTACGGTTTGAGCGGCGTGCGAGAGCTGCACCGTTGGCTGGAGGCCCTGTGCGACGGCCTGGCGGGCGAGAGCCCATGACGACCGGCGCAGTCCGTCCGCTCGACGGTGGCGTGATCGGCAATTGCAGCTTCGGCGCACTGATCGATCCGCGCGGCCGCATCTGCTGGGCGTGCCTTCCACACTTCGACGGCGATCCCGTGTTCCACTCGCTCCTGGGCGGCACCGACGACCACGACCCCGAGGCCGGTGGCTTCTTCGATGTCGTTCTCGAAGGGTTTCAGGGCAGCGATCAGCACTACCTCGAGAACACGGCCATCTTGGTCACGACGCTTCGGGACGGCAACGGCGCCGCGGTCCGCATCACCGACTTCGCGCCCCGGTTCGAGCAGTTCGGACGCTCCTTCCGCCCCACGATGATCGTCCGCACGATCGAACGCGTGAGCGGCGAGCCCCGCATCCGCATCCGCCTGCGGCCCCGGTTCGACTACGGCGCGCGTCGCCCCGCACTGACCCGGGGCAGCAACCACGTCCGCTACGTCGGCCCCGAACGCGCGCTGCGCCTGACGACCGACGCCCCCGTCGCCTTCATCACCGACGAGATCACCTTCGTCGTCGAACAGCCCCTCACGCTGCTGCTCGGGCCGGACGAGAGCCTGACCGAGCCGGTGGACTCCGTGGCGCGCGAGTTCCGGAGCCGAACGGAGAGCTACTGGCGCGAGTTCGTGCGCCACCTGGCCGTGCCGTTCGAGTGGCAGGAGGCCGTGATCCGGGCCGCGATCACCCTCCAACTGTGCAGCTTCGAGGAAACCGGCGCCGTGCTGGCCGCGATGACCACTTCGATCCCCGAGGCGCCGGACAGCGGCCGCAACTGGGACTACCGGTTCTGCTGGCTCCGCGACTCCCACTTCGTCGTCCAGGCGCTGAACCGTCTCGGCGCGACCCGCACGATGGAGGGCTACCTCGGCTACATCACCAACCTGGCGGCCGCCGCCGAGGGCGGAGTGCTGCAACCCGTCTACGGGATCAAGTTCGAACGCGACCTCACCGAGCGCACCCTCGACAACCTCTCCGGATATCGCGGCATGGGGCCGGTGCGAGTGGGCAACGACGCCTGGCGCCAACTCCAGAACGACAACTACGGCAGCGCGATCCTCTCCGTCACCCAGAGCTTCTTCGACCGGCGGCTCGTCAAACCAGGGAACGCGCGCGTGTTCGGCTGGCTGGAGCAACTCGGCAGCCAGGCCGCCGCCCTGTTCGACCAGCCGGATGCCGGGCTCTGGGAGTTCAGGCAACGGAGCGCCGTCCACACCTTCTCGAGCGTCATGTGCTGGACCGCCTGCGACCGCCTGGCCCGCATCGCGAAGGCACTCGGCCTGGCCGACCGTCAAACGTACTGGACGAGCCAGGCTGCAGCGATCCGCAAGCACATCCTGCAGAACGCCGAGACCGAAGGCGGCGGGCTGGCCGCCACCCTTGACGGCGTTGGGATAGACGCCAGCCTGCTGCTGCTCCACGATCTCGACTTCCTCGACGCTGCCGACCCCCGCTTCGCCGCCACCGTCGAGTCGCTGGAGCCCCTCCGCGACGGCAGCAACTTCTTTCGCTACCAGGAGGACGAGTTCGGCGCCCCGGCCACCTCCTTCGCCGTCTGCAGCTTCTGGTACATCGACGCCATCAACGCCCTCGGCCGCCACGAAGAGGCCCGTCACCTCTTCGAACAGATGCTCGAACGCCGCAACCCGGTGGGCCTTCTCTCCGAAGACCTCGACCCCGAGACCGGCGAACTCTGGGGCAACTTCCCCCAGACCTACTCCATGGTCGGCCTGATCAACTCCGCGCTGAGGCTGAGCCGCCCCTGGAGCGAAGCGTTCTAGAATCTTCACATGCACGACGACCCCCTCCTCCTCCACGAAGAGCTGATGCTCCTCGCCCTGCACGACACGAAGGGCACCTTCCTGGGCGCACACACCAGCATCGGCCTCGGCGGCGCCATCGCCGCCGAACTCCTGCTGCAGGAGCGGATCCGCATCGACGAATCGCGACGGCGCAAGATCGTCGATGTCCGCAACATCCGGCGGATCGGCGATCCCCTCATCGACGAATGCCTGAAGAAAATCCGGGACGCCAAGCGACGGGCATCGCTGCAGACCTGGATCACCCGCTTCTCGTGCACCTCGAAGCTCCGGCACCGGGTCGCCGGGCGCCTCTGCGAGCGCGGCATCCTGAAGGCCGACGAGAAACAACTGCTCGTCATCTTCAAGCGCCGCATCTATCCCGAGATCGATCCCGGCCCCGAGCAGGAGATCATCGAACGCCTGCGCGTGGCGATCTTCGGCAACGACCGGGAAGTCGAGCCCCGAACCGTCGTCCTCGCCTCGCTCGCCAAGGCGGTGGGCCTGCTCAACCCGATCTTCGGCCGCAAGGAGCTGCGATCTCGCAAGCAGCGCATCAAGAGCCTCGCCCAGGGCGACCTCGTCGGCAAGGCCACCGCGGACGCCGTCGCCGCGGCGCAGGCCGCCGTGGCCGCGGCCGCTGCAATGCCGGCGATCATCGCCGCCTCCACCGCCTCGCACTCCGGCTGAGTTCCGGCCTGGGAACGCGGGCATCCCTGCCCGCATCCGGCAACACCGCAGGCCGGCAAGCCCAAATCCTCCCCGCCACAATGCCCAAGCTCTACGCCGAAATCGCCCCCTGGTGGCCCCTCATCTCCCCGCCCGAGGAGTACCAAGAAGAAGCCGGCATCTACCTCCGCCACCTGCTCGAAGCCTGCGCCGGCACCCCCCGCACCATCCTCGAACTCGGCAGCGGCGGCGGCCACAACGCCTCCCACCTCAAAGCGCACTTCGAGATGACCCTGGTCGACCTCTCCCCAGGGATGCTGGCCATGAGCCGGCAACTCAACCCCGAATGCCGGCACATCCAGGGCGACATGCGAACCGTGCGCCTCGACCGGACCTTCGACTGCGTCTTCATCCACGACGCCGTGGACTACATGACCACGCTCGATGACCTGCGCGCCGCAATCGAGACCGCCTACGTCCATTGCCGGCCCGGCGGCAGCGCCCTCTTCGCCCCCGACCACCTGCGCGAGAACTACCAGCCCAGAACCGACTGCGGCGGCTGCGACGGAGAAGACAAGAGCGCCCACTACCTCGAGTGTTCCTTCGACCCGGACCCCGAAGACACCACGATCACCACCGACTACGCATTCGTCCTGCGCTCAGGCGACGGCAGCGTCGAGGTTGTGCACGATCGCCACATCACCGCCCTGTTCCGACGTGAGCAGTGGCTCGGGCTACTGGCCGACGTCGGCTTCGAGGCCGAGGCCGTGGAGTGCGATCACTCGGAGATCGAGCCGGGCGAGTACGAGCTGTTCGTCTGCCGGCGGCGGTAAGCACAAGGAGCTACAGTCTATCGAGTGGGCAGCAGTACACCGTCCACCGACGCCGACATGGATCAAGGAGAGTTTCTCAGCCTCTTGGGCCGAATCAACACCTGGAAGAAGCGCGGCAAACGAGCGCCGCACAAACCGCTACTGCTGCTCCTGGCGTTGGGTCGGCTGGTACGAGGCGAGAAGAGACTCGCCCGCTACGACCGCGAAGTCAGCAAACCGCTGACTGATCTGCTCCGTCAGTTTGGCCCGCCTCGGTCGGTCCACCATCCAGAAGCTCCGTTCGATCGGTTGTCTCGAGACCGGCTGTGGGAGGTCGTCACCGACACCGAGCTGGCTTCCCTCCGAGGAAGGGGGGGCGTCACCCATCGAAAGCTCATCGACCACGCAGCGCGCGGCGGCTTCCCCGATCCGATTCAACAGATGCTGCTCGACGCTCCGGGACTCGTCGCGCAAGCCGCGCAAAGCCTCCTCGATGGCCACTTTGCGCCTTCGCTTCACGACTCCATCCGCATCGCCGTCGGCCTAACCCGACCTGCCGAAAGGGAAGTCTCGTCCGGAGCCCGTAGACCCCGCGACCCCGACTTCCGCCACGCTGTCCTGACGGCTTACGAGCGGCGGTGTGCCGTGTGTGACTTCGACATCAGAATCGACGACGACTTGGTGGGGCTCGATGCGGCCCACATCCGTTGGCATGCCGCAGGCGGACCTGACGACGTACGCAACGGGCTGGCGCTCTGCATCTTGCATCACCGGACCTTCGACCGCGGCGCCATCGGTCTCGAAGGTGCGACCGAGGGCTTCCGGCTGCTCGTGTCCGACGCCGTGAACGGCCAGAGCCAAGCGTTCCGGCAGCTCCTGGATTGCAGCGGTCGGTCGATCCGGGAACCACAGCGCGCCGAGCAGCGCCCCGACACCGATTTCATCGATTGGCACCGCCGGGAGGTGTTTCGAGGGTCGCCCCGAGATACGGGCGGAAGCTATTCTTTCGACACGGAAGCTCCGAACCGCTCAACCCGTTCGCGGTAACCGACCAATGGTCATCATCGTGATCGTCTCCTTGATCCAGGGCTTCCGCCGAAAGCCAGAATCGACGTCATGACGCCCAACAACAAGCACCACGAGTCCGCTCCCTGGGCCAGGTTCGCGCTGGTCGTTCTGCTCGGCATGGCGGCTTTCATGGGGGGTGTACTCACCCTCGAAGCGATCCGGACCTCCGCGGTGGCGATGGCGTACGCGGCTTGTCTTGTCCTGATGCTGGCCGCCACCTGGGTGTTCCTCCTGGTCGCGCCCGTAGTCGGGGCCGCTCACGGCCGTGAGCGGCGCGTTGCGGCGCCGGCGCCGCGCCCGCGGGCAAGGGTACCCCCAAGCGCACACGAGGCTCGACCCGAATGCGTTAGCCTGACCGGCCACCGCAACTCGGTGCCGACATCGTGACCGCAAAGGACAAGCACGACGAGTCCAGGCCGTCGGCGAAGTTCGCCGTCCTGATGGGGCTCTTCTGGGTGGGTCAGGACGCCGGCCTGTTGAGCATCGAGGCGCTCCGCACATCGACCGCTTCGATGGCGTACGCGGCGGCGCTGGCGATAGCGGCGCTGGCAACGCTGAGGGCAGTCCTGAAACCGTTCGGGATCGAGCGGAGCAACGGAGAGACGGTCCCCACGACCGGCCCCGTGTGGCATGAGTCGACGCTGTTCACCCACCCGTGGTACCAGATCCCGGCCATCTTCTGCGTGTTCATCCTGGCCAGCCGGTTCGTCCTGGATCTGGTAGCTGAGCCGCCGCAAACCGAGCGTGCCGTGTGGTTCCTGGCGTCCCTGGGCATCGCGACGCTGGCCATGGCGTTCGGTCTGATCGGCGGAGGTGCATCCAAGAAGGGCTCGAAGGGCAAGGATGAGGATGACTCGGAGAAGCCGGTCGAGGCGGAGACGGCCAGCCAACCGTTATCGCCCGTCGAGGCCACTCTTCGCGATCCCTGGTTCAGCGTGCCGGCTGCGGCCATCTACTTCCTGCACTTCGCCAGGGGCGGCCTGGAACTCATCAAGGAAGAGCCTGAGTCCGTGATGGCCACCGTGTACATCCTCCTGCCTGCGGCGGCGTTCCTGGTGGGTCTGGTGAGCTTCGTCGTGTCTCGCGAGCGGCAGAGGCGGAGGGAGGCGGCGGTGGCGGTGGATGCGGCGTCGGTGGGGGCTATGGGGGACTCCGGCGGACGGGAGGCGTAGCCTCGGTTTCAGTAGCAGCATTGCCCTGCCGCACGTTTCTGCTACCAGAGCTGTGAGACCTCGTCGTCGTATCCGGTCATTTCCCACCGAATGAGCGACCAGGGTATCTGGCCCGCAGCGTAGACTTCGTCCAGGAACTCCTGCAAATTGAAGTCGTCGCCGAGTTGATTGGCGCGGTCTCGCATCAGCTTCATGAACTGGACCTTCCCCAGGACCATGAGCATGTGATGCCCCACGCCGCGCAGCGTCGTATCCAGTTCAAACCACAGATGGTGGCTGCCCTCCAGCAATTCGCCATGCGGCGCATTGTCGATACAGAACTGCGTCGCTTCTTCCAAACTCCAGTCGCCGCTGTGCATGTAGATGTCGGAGAGTGCGCGCACGGTACGGAAAGCCGCCTGTTCATAGGTGATTTCCCTGCCGTGAGGATTACGTCCGTCCAGATATCCTGCATGCATCAGCAATTCCTCAAGGGCAAACGCGAGGCCCTCGTCGCGCGCCGTCGAAATCTTGTACGGCCGCTCTCCGCCACGGATCGGGCGATTGTCGCGCTCCGCTCTGAGCATGTCGAAATGATGGCCGACCAGCTCATGAGTGTTCTCCATCACCGCTTCCCGGTGAGAGAAATTGAAGAAGTAGTCGTGCGTCTCGGGCCAGGGGTCCTCCAGAGAATAGCCCTTCTCGAAGAACCGCGAGTCGTGGTAGTCATCCGGCATCAGGAAGTCGTGCATGGTGAAGATCTCCTCGTCGCGCAGGAAGCTCATGATGTGCTCGACGGCTTCTTCGATGCCTTCCCTGTACTCGACCTGTGACCCGACCGGAATAATCGGTGGAACATCGCGATTACGGTGCTCCTCCAGTCGTTGAAAGCTGATCACGCGATTGTCCTCAAGTTCAACGATCGTTCGAATGTCGTCCCAGGTATAGGGAACCAGATAGACGTTCCTGAGCAGCCAGTTGTAGTCTTCCCTACCCACCCCCGTGGCGCCCGTCATCCGATGTTCGTTGGACAGTATCCAGTCCTCATAGTCGTCGATAGCGGCCAGCGCCGACTCAACGTCCGCCACGAGTTCCGGATGATGAGTCCTCAGGCCCTGCGCAAGCGATTCATAGTCCGACCTGGAATCTCCAATAGAGAGAATCGCCAGAGTGGCCAGGTCGGCGGCGATCACCGAAAAGTCATTGAGATTCTCTTTCGCCTGTTGCACCACATCGGGTACCGATCTGAGACTTGACTGCAGATCCGCGACCTCGTCCCCCTGGAGAGGTGGTTCAGCTACGTAGGCAAGCGTGGCGATCACGTCGTTGTAGAATCCGGGATCCCTGGACCATGGGCTGAGAACCCGGTGCTGGAACTCATAACCGTTCGTCTCCGCCCGGACAAGCTGGTAGTCAACCTGTTGTGAGATCGGCCAGTCCGTGGGATCTATCGACTCCAATCGCTCCTGAAACGTCCTCAGCTCACCGTATTTCTCTGCCATTGCCGTGGCGGAAAAGTCGGGCGCAGCGTCCAGGTTCGACAGGATCCAGCCGCTCTGCGAGAAGCACTGGACGTTGCCGGTGCCGCCTTGTTGGAACGAACGAAACTCTCCGAAGAGGGAGACCAGATCCGCGTAGTCGGCGCTTCCGACTGCCTGGGTTGTCTCGGTTACCGCCGGATCGCTTCCCGGATCATTCGGCAGCAATCGATACAGGACGAAGCCAGCGAGTATGAGTATGGCCGCCAATACGACCAGAAGAATGCGGTTACGTATCATACTTCCCCCCGAAGGCCTTTGGCTGCAACCCTGGTGTTGCAACGCGTATTGGAGTTCAAGAGTCTATGCCTACTCCGCCAGCAGTGACGCCCGCACGATCTCCTGGTCGTTCCGGTGCACGATGTGGCCGTTGGCGTAGGCGGGGTGGACCCAGAGCAGCTTGCCGAGTTCGCGGCGAACCCGCATGCTCCTGGTGGTCGGCTCGATCAGCTTGGTGCGGTCGATCTCGTGGTAGCCGTCGCGGCTCAGGCGGGCGATCATCAACTCGCCGCGGTCGTTGCTGATGAAGTAGCGGTCGCCGTTCCTGACCAGGAACGCGGTGGCGATGCGGGCGTCCTCGCTGGGCCCGAAGGTCGCCCAGAGCTCCTTGCCGGTGGCGCGGTCGACGGCGCGCAGGGCGCCCAGGCCGCCGATGCCGTAGATCGTGTCGCCGTCGAAGGCGGGGGTCGAGTTGAAGGCGTGCAGGCCGTCGACTTCCTCCTTGCTGGAGCTCTTTCCCTTCCAGACGATCCTGGCTTGCGGCTTGCTCGAGCCGGAAACGCCGCCCGCGGCGGTGACTTCGATCAGGGTCGAGCCGTGCGACGCGGATGACACGAGGAGCTGGTTTCCCTGCTGGATCGGGGTCGCGATCGTCTGCCCGTACTCCACCTCGTAGGGGAACTGCCAGTACACCTCGCCGCCGTCCGGGTCGAGGCCGGCGATGCCCTTCGGGTGCCAGACGATGAGGTGCCGCCGGCCGTCGAGTTCGTAGATCACGGGCGAGTTGTAACCCGGCTCGTTCCTGACCTCCATCGAGCGCCAGATCTCTTCGCCCGAGTCGCGATCGAAGGCCACGACCATGGCGTCGGGCTCAGCCCCGACGAGGGTGATGATCTGGCGGCCATCGGCCAGCGGCGCGCCGACGAAGCCCCACGCCTGCACCGGTGCGCCGTAGTCCGCCACCAGGTCGACCTGCCAGAGCACCCGGCCGTCCTCGACCGCCAGGGCCGCCAGGCAGCCGGCCGAGCCGAGCACGTAGACGCGGTCGCCGTCGACGGTCGGTGTGGCCCGCGGACCGTTCGAGTAGGCCGGCATGAGACCGGCGAGGTCGGTTTCCCAGGAGTGCTCCCAGAGCTGCTTCCCGGTGGTCTCCTCGAGCACGACCAGGCGCTCACGGCCGTGGTTCCCCGGCAACCGCTCGAAGTCGGTCACGAACACGCGACCGTCCGCCACCGCGGGGCCGCCGTAGCCCGGCCCGATCGGCGCCCGCCAGACGAAGCGAAGTCCGTCCTCGGGGAAGCGGTCGAGGATGCCGTCCTCGTGCCAGACGCCGCGGCGTTCGGCGCCCCGCCACTGGGGCCAGTCGTCGGCGTGGGCGACGGGCGCCGCGAGGGTAAGCGTGAGGACCGCGAGGATTGTTCTCGATTTCATCCGCTGAAGCATAGCTTCGGCCCGCACTGTCGCCGGCGCGTCAAGTGCGGTAGTTTGTCTGCCGCTATGCGCCGCTTGTTTGTCCCACTGCCGCTGCTCGTCGCGGTCCTGTTGCCTGCGGCCTGCAACACGGCGCCCCACGTCAGCGCCGACCTGGTCTACCGCCACAGCCAGGACTTTCCGGCCTCGCGGCTGCGTCCGGGCTGGAACCGGGTATGGGTAGGGCGACAACTGGAACGGGTGGACCGTCTCATTCACCGGATCCAGGTGATCCCCGAGTTCGCCGGCGACCTGATGAACATGACCGGCCGCCAGCGAGATCGAATGACCGCCGAGATCGCCTGCCCTCAGCTCGACCATCCGGTGTGGGATGAGTTGACTCGCGGTCAGGACATCGAGATCGATCTGGAGACCGCGGACCGCGGTTGGTTCACGACCGTCTCGTGCCGGAAGGCGCTGAGGTAACGCCGCCGCCGCGCACGAGTTCGTCGTACCGGCTGTGGTCGACTCCTTCTACTCGCTGCCGGCATCGACCGGGCCGCGCTGCTTCTTCGTCTCGCCGCGGTGCTTCTTCGCCTCCAGCCTCTTTGCCTTGGCGCGGGCTGACGGCCGGGTGGGCCGGCGCGGCCGCGGCTCGGTGCGGGCCTCTTCGATCATCGCCGCGAGCCGCGAGAGCGCCTCGGCCCGGTTGCGGGCCTGGGTGCGGTGGGTATCGGCGGACACGACGATCTCGCCGGCGACGGTGAGGCGCTTGCCGGCCACGCGCTCCAGGCGAAGGCGTACCGGGCCTTCGATGCCGGCCGCGTCGAGGTTGAGGCGGCACTGCGCGGCCGTCGCGACCTTGTTCACGTTCTGACCGCCCGGGCCGGAGGAGCGGACGAACTTGAAGGTCAGCGCTGCTTCCGGGATCGCGAGGCCGCCGATGTCGATCGTGGCCATGGGCGTATGGTGGCAGATGCGCGACGGGCTCGCCCGATGAGAAGAGCCGGAACCTCAGTCCTCGGTGTACCGGATCTCCATGCGACGGACGATCAGCGCGGTCACCCCGAGCACCACGGCGGTCAGGCCGAGCAGGCCGAGGACGGAGACGGCCACCGGCGGCGGTTCGACGACGACTGCGAACGGGCCGTCGGAGAGCGGCACGGGCAGCAGGCCCTTCAGGTAGTGGATCACGCTCAGCTTCTTGAGCGCCGGCGGCAGCAGAAAGTGCAGCATCTCCCACAGGTAGAGCGCGCCGGCGGGAATGATCGGGTTGCGGAACACCATGCCGATCAGCGTGAACAAGGAGCCGTAACCGATGCAGGCGAGCAGGGTGACGCCGAGGTAGGCGAAGAGATGCGCGCCGCCCGGGCCGGCGGTCAGGTCCTCGATCGCTCCCGAGACGCCCACCGGCAGGTAGATCAGCAAGTAGCTGAAGAGCGTGCTGGCCATGAACAACACCGCCACGGCGGTCACGGCGGCGACGTACTTCCCCACCACCACGACCTCGCGGCGAAGCGGCGTCAGCAACAGGTAGTGCAGGCTGCGCTCGAGGATCTCGCCGCGGAACAGGTTGAAGAAGACGTACAGGCAACCGAAGAACAGGATCGCGCCTAGGAACACGGTCTCGAAGATGGTCTCGTACACCGTGCGATTGCCGAACCGTTCCAGCACCGTCTGCCCGCCGATGGGTATCGAGCCGACGAACAGGACGATCACGACGGGTACCGCCGCCGCAAGCCCCAGGATCACCGCCCGGCGGGTCAGCAGCAGCCGGCGCAGCTCGAGGCGCACCAGTCCGCCGACCTGCCGGCCGAACAGCGCCCAGTCGAAGCCCGCGCGGGCGGCTGTCTCCGGCGCTACGGTCACGACGGTTCGCCCTCGTCGGTCATCAGGTAGCGGTAGACGGCCTGCAGGTCGCTGTCGGCGGGGCCCACCGCCTCGACCTCGACGCCGCCCTCGGCGACCAGTTCGCCGACCAGGCGCAGAAAGCGGTCTGCGTCGCGCGTGCGCAGGTGGATGCCGCCGCCGTCGTCGTGAAGCTGGACCTCGGTGACGTGGTCGAGCTCGAAGGCGCGGGCGGCAAGCCATTGAGGCCGGTTGCAGCGCACGAAGACCTGCATCGGCTGTTCACGGACCTCCGCGACTTCGGCTCGCATCCCGTGCACCTCGCCTTCCGCCACGATGTACCCGTTCGAGATCAGGATGACGCGGTCCGAGAGCAGGTCGACCTCGTGCAGGATGTGGCTCGAGATGAGCACGTGCTGGCCTTCACGGGCCAGGTGACGGAAGAGTTCGATCGTCTCGGCGCGCACCATCGGGTCGAGTCCGTTGAGCGGCTCGTCCAGCACCATGACCTGGGGCTGGTGCGCGATCGCCTGCGCCAGCTTGATCCGCTGCCGCATGCCCTTGCTGTAGCCGCCGACCCGGCGATGCGCCGAGTCGACCAGGCCGACCCGCTCCAGCGCCCGCGCGGTCAGGCGCTCCGCTGTGGTGCGGTCCAGGCCGTGCAGAAGCAGGTAGGAGAACACGAACTGCCAGCCGGTCACCCCGCGCGGGAAGGAGTCGTACTGGGTGCAGTAGCCGAAGCGACGGAAGAGATCCTGCGGTCGGCTGACCGGAATGCCGAGAATGCTGATCTCGCCCCGGCTCGGCCGCAACAGGCCCGCGAGCAGGTTCATCAGGGTGCTCTTGCCGGACCCGTTCGGCCCCACCAGGCTGGTGATTCCCGGCTCGATCACCAGGTCGACGCGGTTGACGCCCAGCACGTCGCCGTAGAACTTCGAGACATCGCTGAGCACGATGTCGCGGTCGCCGCCGGCGTCGATCCCGCTCACGAGACGACCTCGAAGGCGCGGACGCGCCGGTAGAGCAGGGCCGCCGACGCCGCGACCAGCAGGCCCGCCGCCAGCCAGGCGGCCGCGTCCGGCATCTGGACGTTCCCTTCGGTGCCGAAGACAGAGGCGGAGAGCGCCGCCGTCACGTCGAACGCCACCACCATGCTGCCCAGCCAGGAGTCGTAGAACTCTTTGTAGAATTCGCCGAACGCGGTGCCGCTCAGGATGGCGCCCATGAACACGATCCGCGCCCACGGCTTCCACTTCACCCAGGCAGCGATGGCGAGCATCGGCAGCGACATGCAGAGAGTCCAGACAGCCGACACGGCGACCATGGACGGCGCCACTCTCCAGTGCTCCGCCAACCACTCCGTCCCGCCGAGCGAGGCCTGAATCGTGAACAGAAGCAGCCCCGGCGCCCAGGTGATCGCCGAGACCAGGACCGCGAGAACCACGAGCTTGCCGAGCACGTAGTCCGTCCGCGTCAGCGGACGGGAGAGGTAGAGCGGCATCGCCCGGTTGCGCAGGTCCGCCGACAACAGCGACGGCCCGACGATCAGGACCACGACGAAGGCGAGGTACAACTGGGCGCGCAGGAACAGATTCTCGAAGAACCAGGTGTTGACCTGGAGGAACTCCAGCAGGTCGGTCGCGCTGATGTTGATCAGAGCGAGCGCCTCCGCGTTGTAGCGCAGATACATCCCGACCAGCAGCACGAGCGGCCAGGCGAAGCAGAAGGCGAAGAAGGCGAGGAACATCCGCGACGCGAAGACGTCGCGCAGTCCGTAGCGGCTGATGACCAGGAACCGGCTCCGCGCCGGCATCAGCGAACCCTCGTAGCCCCTGTAGCCACGGTCATAGACGGCCATCGTCGCCCTCCATCGCCTTGAGGAAGATGTCCTCGAGCGAAGTGCGCTTGTAGTCCAGGCGGCGAATGGTCACGTCCTGCTCGATCGCCGAAGCGTAGATGTGGCGTACCTCGATGCCCGGCGGCAGCACGGCCTTGATCCGGCGGCGGTTGACCACCGCGACCTCGCAGCCGAGCCCTTCGATCGCGGCCCGGAAGCTGCTGCCCGCGCCCTCGCGCTCCGAGCCGAGGTCGAGCTCGAGGAACCGGCGGTTGGCGCGGCGCTCCTCGGCCAGGTTGCAGTAGGTGGCGATGCGCCCGCGGTTGAGCACCAACACCTCCTCGCAGCAATCCTCCACGTCGCGAAGCAGGTGCGACGAGACGACGATCCTCGCCTTGCCCGAATCCCGGATCTCCCGGATCAGGCGCAGCATGCGGAGCCGGGCCGGCGGGTCGAGCCCGTTGGTCGGTTCGTCGAGGAACAGGAGGCTCGGTCCATGGACGATCGCCTGCGCCAGCTTGAGCAGTTGCTTCATGCCCAGCGAGTAGGTCTCCACGTTGCGGTACCGCGCCTCGCCCAGACCGACGTAGAAGAAGACCTCGTGGGCGCGCTCGAGCGCCGCTTCGGGCGGCAGCCCGGATAGTTCCGCCATCAGCCGCACGAAGCGGACGCCGGAGATGCCGGCGATGAAGGCGTCCCGCTCCGGCATGTAGCCGACCTGGCGCCGCAGTTCCCGGCCCTGGGCCGTGATGTCCATGCCGAACAGGCGGGCGGTGCCGGCGGTCGGCTTGTAGAAGCCGAGCACGGTGTTGATCAGCGTCGTCTTGCCGGCGCCGTTCGGCCCCAGAAGGCCGATCGCGCGGCCCGAGAAGGCGCCCCGCAGGTCGTCCAGCACCTGGTGCCGGCCGAAGCGGACGCCGAGGCCGTCGAGATCGATGACCGGCGGCGCGGCGATCACTCCAGGCCTTGCAGGAGCGTGCCGAGTCCAAGAACCTGGCCCAACCCGGAGAAGGCCAGCAAACTGGGGCCGCTTGAGGTAACGACGATCTCGCTGCGGCCCGCGTACACCGTGTAGAGCGACGGCCCCTGGCTGCTCAGCGAATCCTCGATCGCCTGCGCAACGGCCTGCTGATCGTCGTCCACGACATCGGTCGGCAACAGCTCGAACAGTTCGCTCGCCGTCTCGGCAAGCCGGTTGTAGACCATCGCGGAGAAGTCGATGTACCCATTCGGGGGCAGAAGATCGATGAACTGCTGGCTGTCCGTGAGCGAGGCGTCGCTGCCCCGGTACCGGATCGCAGTGTCGATCGCTGCCACGCTGGAGGCGCTCACCATGTACCCATCAAAGTACGTGTAGAAGATCTGCGGAGTTTCGAGCAGGGCCTCAAGGACGTCGTCCCACTCGTCGCCCGAGTCGGCGTCGGCTGCGGCGGCGTCCTCGTCGCTGTCGTCGAACTCGAGTGAAAGACGGTAGACCGTGCGGCCGTTCGACTCCTGCTCTTCCAGCGTCAGGCTCGCGTCGCCGTCTTCGTCCGCCTCAGCCAGAGCGTCGGCCGCCTTCTCCACCAGCGTTTCGATCGAACTCTGCAGCGCTTCCGCGTTGTAGACCGACGCCACCGCCAACCAGGCCGGCGACGGCAGCACCGGGCCGTCGATGCCGACCGCGTACTCGCCGCCGAGATGGACCAGGAAGTCGTTGCGGATGGACAGGCCGAGTTCGGCCTCGATCTCGGCCAGCGCCTCATCGTCCACGCCCGCTTCCTCCAGGGCGTCCACGATCTCGTCGTAGATGGTGAGCGGATCCTCGATCACGCCGGCACTGACGAAGGAGGCGTCGGGCGAGAAGAAGTCCAGGGCGCCATTCGCCCCGGGTTCCGCCAACCAGGAGATCGCTCCGGAACGCTCGCCGTCGAAGGTCAGGGTCGCGGTGATGTCCGCGCGGTCACCGTCCTGGGTGCGGGAGACGACCAGATCCTGGACCTTGTCGAGGCCGGTGAACGCGAACGCTTCGGCGCCCTCATCGTCTTCGTCGCCCTCGTCCAGGCTGTCGACGAACGTCGCCAGGTCGACCGCGGCCAGCAGTTCCGCGCCGGCCGCGTAGCCCTCGGCCAGCCGACCGTGCAGGCGCGAGCCGACAAAGGCGTTCGTGGCGCCGTCGGCGTTCCCTGCCACGGTGCGCAGTCGCGCCAGCGAGGTCGAGGCGGCGGCGATGTCGTCGTCGATCCACACCAGGAGTTCGCCGTCCGAATCGGTCGCCGAATCGAGCTCGTCGACGATGCGGATCGGATCCTCGTCGCCCTCCTCCACGAGATCCGCGATGTGATCCTCGAGCGCTTCCCGCAGGGCCGCGGCGTCGGTCACCTCCGTCACCAGCAGCGGCGCGAACGCTTCGTCGCCGGCGCCGCCGACAAGGGCCACGACGGTCTCGTCGCCCATCGCGTCGCCGAGCTCGCGCAGGTTCGTCACCAGGTCGTCGATCGTCTCGACCGCACCCGACGCCTCAAGCTGCGCCCACCACTCGGCGAACAGCCCGCTCGACCCCATCCGGGATCGCACCAAATCGAACATGTCGCTCAGCGTCGACGATGCGTTCGGCATCGCCACATAGACGGTCGTATCGCTCGGCATCAGGTCGAGCAACCGGGTCGAGTAGCGGACCGGCGCCGCTTCCATCAACTGGTTCAGGTCGCTGCGCAGCGACTTGAACTCCTCGAGCAGCGCCACGTAACGGTCGGCGTCCTGGCTCCACCCGATCTCTTCCTGGAGCGCCATCGCCACCAGCGTCGACCGGCTCCGCAGTTGGTCGCCGGCCAGCAGGTTCTGGCGCTTGCGGCCCTGCTCGACCTCGACCTCACCCTCGATCACGGAGACCCGCGACCCCTTGACGCCGTGGGTGACGGCGAAGATCGTGCCCTTGACCGACACCAGCATCTCCTGGGTCGACACGACCAGGGACCGGTTCTCCTGCTTCGCCGCCTGGACGATCACGCTGCCCCGGTCGACCCGGATGCGGTCGCCCCGGCGCCGGGCGTCGACGCGGAAGGTGGTCAGGCCGGCGGCCTCGATACGCGACCCGTCCGCGAGTTCGAGCACCGCTCGACTGCCGGCGCCGGTGCGAATCAGTTCACCGCCGTCGACCGCGTCGCCGGGGGCCAGCGGCACCAGGTCGGCGCCGCCGGCGCCGGCGACGAACATCCGGCCATCGACGCTCTGGACCTGGACGATCCCGTCCTGGGGCGGCTGCAGCACCCGTCCCGAGGTCCAGACGCCTGCCGCCGCAACGGCCACGACCGCGGCCGCGGCCGCGTAGTAGCGGCCCACTCGCGCCGGCGCCGCGGGCCCGGCCCAGTCCGAGACGGCGCGACCCGCGCGCACGGCCTGCAGGTGCTTGCGGCAGGGAATGCACTCGCGGCTGTGATCCTCGACCAGGAGGCGTTGGGCCTCGGGCAGGGTGCCCGCGACCAGGGCCGGCATCCGCGCCTGGTAGTCGGCGCAAGAGGTCAGAGTCAGCGTCGGGGCGTCGGCGTCGCTCGGATCCGCGACGGCCACGGCATCCGCGGTGGCGGCGGCGAGGGCGCTTCGCACCCGTTCCGCTGCCGCTGCGGCGGCATCGGCCGGCGGCTGCTCGGCGGCGATGCCCTGAGCGGTTTCGATCAGGGTCCGATTCATCTGGTTGCGGTTGCTCACGTCTGCACCCCCGTTGCTTCCTGTCCTTCCTTTTCCCGTCCGGATTCCCTTACCGATCGCTTGTCGTCGGCTTCAGCCGCTTGCAGCTCGTCCGCCAGCACGAGTCTCAGACGCTTGCGCAGCCGGTGCAGCGTCACCGCCACGGTCATGCGCGAAGTACCCATCATCGGGCCGATCTCGGAGTTCCGGTAGCCCTCGAAGTAGCGGAGAACGAACATCTCCGCCACCCGCGGGTTCACCTTCGCCAGCTCCCGGCGCAGCCGGTCTCGCAGTTCCAGGCCCGCAAAGCGCCGACCGGGGTCGCTCGCGCCGTCCCCGGCCGGTTCCATTTCCTCGATCAACTGCTGATCGAGCGCCACCAGACGGGAACGCTTGCGGGAACGGATCAGGTCGAGCGAGGCGTTGATGGCCGCGCGCCGCAGGTAGCCGCCGGCGTTCCCCGTCTCAAGCGCCGCTGGGGGCCGCTTCAGGAGCCGCAGGAAGATCGTCTGCAGGACATCCTCGGCGTCGTTCGCGTTGCCCGTGACCCGCCAGGCGGTGCGGAAGATGAGTTGGTGATGCTCTTCGAATAGATCACGCAGCCCCGCTCCGGTCGAATCCGGCATCGGGGGAGGCGCTGCGGGCGGCTCTGTGGTCATCGAAACGGCGGCAGTCGTCAAACGGCGCCTCCTTGGCTCCGGGCGTGCCGGCTCGGTGCCGGCGCGCGGGTGGGTTCAGTGGTGAAGACGCCGCTGGGAGCGATTGTTTAGCAGACCGTAGGAGCTTGCG
Source organism: Candidatus Multivorans sp. (assembly GCA_965216125.1). Lineage (GTDB taxonomy): Bacteria > Acidobacteriota > Thermoanaerobaculia > Multivoradales > Multivoraceae > Multivorans. The sequence continues at coordinate 746,685 of OZ244152.1, forward strand.
CGCTCTACTACGCCGCCTTTCGCACCGTCGTCGCCAGCAGCAATGTCGCCGTGGCGATGACTCCGCCGCCAAGCCAGGTCAGCAGATGCGGCTGCTCGCCGTGGAGCCACATCGCCCAGAACGGACTGAGCGCCGGCTCCAGGAGCACCAGGAGCGCGAGAACGGGCGCCTCCAGGACGCGGGCGGCCCGGGTCACGAAGACGTAGCCGAGAGCGACCTGGAACAGCCCGAGAAACGCCACGATCACGAGGTCACCCGGAGTGGCGGCCTGAATCGGCGCCATCACCGGCAGGCAGGCGAGGCATACGATCACGTTGCCGCAGGCCGCGGCCGCGATCCCGGGCGCGCGGATACCGCGACCGTCCCCTGAAGAGGACACTTCGCCGCGCGCACCGGCCGCTCGTCCCACGGGCAACGGCCTGCCGGCGGCGCGCAGGCCGATCAGCGTGAGGCCATAGGCCAGACCGCAGAAGGTGGCGAGCACGTTCCCGGTCCGGGGATCGGGCGCGGTGGCGGCCGCATCGGCGCCGCCGAAGAACGCCATCACCAGACCGGCGCCGAACAGCGGCACGAACAGAAGCTGCCTCGCCCCAGGTCGCTCCCGCAGCAGGATGGGAGCCAGCAGCAGCACGAACAGCGGCGCAGTCGACTGCAGGAAGATCGTCTCGGCGGCCGTGGTCCGCTTGTTCGCGTGCACGAACAGCACCAGGGTCAGGCAGTAGCAGCAGCCGGTCCCCAGGGTGAGGAGCAGCGCCCGACGCCGGGCCGGGTTGCGCCACCAGGCGGACACGGCGGCGCCGCCGGCCGCTCCCGGTCCGCCGGCCCACCGCCGGGCCGCGGGAATCGCGATCAGCAGCACCGCGGCCGCGATCAAGGAGCGCGTCCCGGCCACCTGCCAGGCGTCGAGTTTCGTCGCCTTGACCGCGGCGCCGCCGGTCGAGAACAGGATGCCGGCGACCACGGCCTGGAGCGCGGCGGTGGAACGGGGGGTCATCTGGAAGAACTCTGGAACAAGCTTGTATCGTAGTTGGGTGAACATCGCGGCCGCGCGCCACCAGGCACCGAAGTTGCAGCGTTTAGCCGTTGAACCAACGAACCGGCTCCGAGAGGGGCGCAGGAGGCAAGGCGGTGACACTCACTGACCACAATCGCGGATCCGCTCTGGTCCTGGCCCTGTTGCTGAGCCTTGCCGGCTCGGCCACACTTTCGGCCCAGCCGAGTCAGACCTTCATCGACTCCGTCGATGTCCAGGTGGTCGAGGTCGATGTCGTCGTCACCGACAAGAAGGGCCGTCCGGTCAAGGATCTGAAGCGCGAGGACTTCGAGCTGTACGTGGACGGCCGGCCGGTCGAGATCTCGAACTTCTTCGAGTCGGCGATCTACGTGGAGGAACGGGCAGGCCGGCCCAACAAAGAACGCGCTGTCGTCCGCAGCGAGGCCACGCCCGGTACCACCGACGAAGGCCCGCTCACCGTCGTTTTCTACCTGGATGACCCGAACATCCTCCCGTCTCACCGCACCCGCCTGCTGCGACACCTGGAAGCCGCGATCGAACCGTGGCGGTCCATGGACGCGAGCTTCATGCTCGCGCGGTTCGACGACCGGCTCGAAGTCCTCGTGCCGCCGACCCGCGACCTGGACGCGATTCAGGAAGGGGCCGCGACCGTGCCGAAAGGGTCGCCGCGCGCGATCCAGAATGGCGAGGGCGCCCGGCGATTCGCGATCAAGAGCATGATCGACAGCCACGAGTTCTGCGAGTTGGATCCGCACTGCACGCCCTGCGAGGACAACTGGGGCGACCTCTTGTCCCTGGCGAGAGGATACGCGGATAACCAGGCGACAAACACGGCGGTCGCAGTGAACGGCCTCGCCGACCTGGTGACCACGCTCGCCGGCGTGCCGGGCAAGAAGGCGGTCGTCTACATGACCGACGGCCTGCCGCAACGGCCGGGGATCTCCGTCCTCGACTACCTCGGCAATCAACTTTGCGCGTTCGAGCGGCCCAGCGCGCCCTCGGAGATGATGTCGGAAATGGTGCAGTACGACGAGAGCAGCCGGTTCAACCTCGTCTCCGCTCATGCCAACGCGAACCGGGTCACGTTCTACGGCCTGGATGCAGCCGGCCTGCGCAGTTCCGTTCCCGACATCTCGCTCACCAACCCCAGTCGGGCGCCTAGTTTCCAGAACGTCAGCCTGCACGCGACGAATGCGCAGAGCGGGCTGCACCTGCTGGCCAACGAGACCGGCGGCAAGGCGCTGATCAACGCGAACGATCTGGCGATTCTGTTCGACGACATGACCGGCCAGCTCTCTGCCTCGTACTCCCTTGGTTTCGTGCCCGAGGAGCGCAAGCTGGGCCGGGTAAGACAAATCTCCGTCCTGCTCGCGCCCGGCGCCGACAAGGGGCGAAGGATTGAGTACCGGCGCACCTACCGCGACAAGTCGCTGGACGAGCGCCTCGCCGAACGGTTGCTCTCCGTCGCTTACCTCGGCAATTCGGAGAACCCGCTCGGAGCGAGTCTCGACTTAGGCGGCACGACGCCGCTCGAGGAGAAGGTCCATGAATTGACCGTCGGCGTCAGCGTGCCGGCGGAGGCGATCGTGACGCTGCCGAGCAAGGACGGCGAGGCACGAAACGCGACGGCTCAACTCCGCCTCTGGCTGCTCGCCGTCGAAGACGAGAAGGGCGCTCGGACGAACGTTCGCCAGAAGACGATCGCCGTCGGTGGCGCGACCGGTGTTGTGGCCGTGGACGGCAACTACCGCGTCGAAGTCGCGATGAACCTGCCCGAGGGCGCGTACCAGGTCGCCGTCGGCGTTCGGGACGAGACGACGGGGGTGATGTCGCTGGTTCGGGAGCCGGTCACGGTGCCGACTCCGGAAGCCGCCACGGCAGCGAACTGAGTCAACCCGAGCCGACGCAGGCGGTTTCGCCTTGACTTGTCCATATCAGAGGTCATAACGTGTCTATCATGGACACGACCTCTTGGCGCATCGGTGCGGCAAAGCAGCAGTTTTCCGAAGTCGTTCGCCGGTCCCAGACCGAGCCCCAGAAGATCTACAACCGAGACCAACTGGTAGCCGCGGTCGTGAATCCCGACCTTCTCAACACGGTGGAGAAGAGGCAACGACGGTCCGCAAGAAGTCTGGCCGACCTCTTCGCCGAGTTTCGTGCCGTCTGCGCGGACGAAGACTATGAGCTTCAGGTCGGAAAGCGCCGGAATCGCGAGGGCTGGCCCGAGGACCTGGACGGCCTCGAGCACCAGGAGTCCGGCCGCTCGCGAGCAGGCGCGAGGTGATCCTGCTCGACACGAACATCGTGGCGGAGCTCAGCCGGTCGCGACCGAATCCAGTCGTCGAGCGATGGGCAGCCACGGTGAAGCCCCCCTTCGCCTTCAGCGTCGTCAGCATCGAAGAAGTCCGCTACGGGCTCTCGTGGCGCCCGACGCAGCGGGTGGAGATCTGGTTCAGCGAGTTCCTGGCCGGCTTCTGCGACGTGCTCCCGGTGACCGAAGCCGTCGCACGTCGGGCCGGAGACCTCCGGGGGCGCTTCCAGGCCACCGGCGAGACGCGAACTCAGGCGGACATGCTGATCGCCGCAACCGCCGTGGAACATCAGCTCCCCTTGGCGACCCGGAACACGCGCGACTTCGGCGGCTGCGGAGTCGCGCTCGTGGATCCGTTCACGGCCACCTTCATTTGAGCGAACGATCCGCCCCGCAGGCGCAAGGCCTAGCACCAGAGTAGGCTGAAGGCTTGAATCTGCGGCCGAGGCGCCACCGTTCGCCCGAGAGAACCGCTACTCGCGCCTCCCCAGGCACATAAGTTGCAAGTACAGAAGTAGCTTCGTTCGTCGTTACACCGACGACCCGCTCCGACAGGGGCGCAGGACGTAAGACGGTGACACTCACTGACCACAATCGCGGATCCGCTCTGGTCCTGGCCCTGTTGCTGAGCCTTGCCGGCTCGGCCACACTCTCGGCGCAAACCGATCAACCCTTCATCGACACTGTCGACGTGCAGGTCGTCGAGGTCGATGTCGTGGTCACGGACAAGAAGGGCCGTCCGGTCAAGGGCCTGGCGCGCGAGGTCTTCGAGCTGTACGTGGACGGCCAGCCGGTCGAGATCTCGAACTTCTACGAGTCGGCGATCTACGTGGAGGAACGGGCAGGCCGGCCCAACAAAGAACGCGCTGTCGTCCGCAGCGAGGCCACGCCCGGCGCCACGGACGAAGGCCCGCTCACCGTCGTCTTCTACCTGGATGACCCGAACATCTTCCCATCTCACCGCACCCGCTTGCTGCGACGTCTGGAGGCCGCGGTCGAACCGTGGCGGTCCATGGACGCGAGCTTCATGCTCGCGCGGTTCGACCACCGGCTCGAAGTCCTCGTGCCGTCGACCCGCGACCTGGACGCGATCCTGGAAGGGGCAGCCGCGGTGCCGAAAGGGTCGCCGCGCGCGATCCAGAATGGCGAAGGCGCCCGGCGATTCGCGATCAAGAGCATGATCGACAGCTACGAATTCTGCGAGATCGCGCCGTTCTGCCGACCTTGCGAGGACAACTGGGGCGAGTTGCTGTCGCTGGCGAGAGGATACGCGGACAACCAGGCGACAAACACGGCGGTCGCAGTGGACGGCCTCGCCGACCTGGTGACCACGCTCGCCGGTGTGCCGGGCAAGAAGGCGGTCGTCTACATGACGGACGGCCTGCCGCAACGGCCGGGGATCTCCGTCCTCGACTACCTCGGCAATCAACTTTGCGCGTTCGAGCGGCCCAGCGCGCCCTCGGAGATGATGTCGGAAATGGTGCAGTACGACGAGAGCAGCCGGTTCAACCTCGTCTCCGCTCATGCCAACGCGAACCGGGTCACGTTCTACGGCCTGGATGCAGCCGGCCTGCGCAGTTCCGCTCCCGACATCTCGCTCACCAACCCCAGTCGGGCGCCTAGTTTCCAGAACGTCAGCCTGCACGCGATGAATGCGCAGAGCGGGCTGCACCTGCTGGCCAACGAGACCGGCGGCAAGGCGCTGATCAACGCGAACGATCTGGCGATTCTGTTCGACGACATGACCGGCCAGCTCTCTGCCTCGTACTCCCTTGGTTTCGTGCCCGAGGAGCGCAAGCTGGGCCGGGTAAGGCAGATCTCCGTCCTGCTCGCGCCCGGCGCCGACAAGGGGCGAAGGATTGAGTACCGGCGCACCTACCGCGACAAGTCGCTGGACGAGCGCCTCGCCGAACGGTTGCTCTCCGTCGCTTACCTCGGCAATTCGGAGAACCCGCTCGGAGCGCGTGTCGACTTCGCCGGCACCACGCCGCTCGAGAAGAAGGTCCACGAGCTGACGGTCGGCGTTGACGTGCCGGCCGAATCCATCGTGACGCTGCCGGGCAAGGACGGCGAGGCGCGAAACGCGACTGCTCAAGTCCGCCTATGGATGGTCGCCGTCGAGGACGAGAAGGGCGCCCGCAGCGCCGTCCGTCAGAAGACGGTCGCCGTCGGCGGCGCGACCGGCGTCCCGGCCGTGGACGGCAACTACCGCGTCGAAGTCGCGATGAACCTGCCCGAGGGCGCCTACAAGGTCGCCGTCGGGGTCCGGGACGAGACCACGGGGGTGATGTCGCTGCTGCGCGAGCCGGTGACGGTGCCGACTCCCGAGGCTGGCGCGGCAGCGAACTGAACCGCTACTCGCGCACCCTGCTCTCGGCCCAGGGCACCACGTCCACCGTGCTGCAGGCGCCGTCCTCCGTGCAGTACGAGTAGGTTCCCGGCGCCAGGTCCGTTACGACGTACTCGTCGCCGTCTCTCCTTACGCGGCCCTTGTTGTCGGTTGCGACAAGCGAACTCATCCGAATCGATGCGCCCACGGGAGTAGCCAGCCAAGCGTTCCGCTCGTTCGGTACCCGAAGAGAGCCGCGGTCCGGGGACATCTCGATCTCAATCGGCGCTCCGTCGCTGACGTCGAAGCGCCAGCCGCTCATCCCGAAGCCCTCCGCCCGGACGACGACATCCACCACTTCCGCCTCCATCGGCAACCAGTGCGGAACTGTACCGGCGCCGCGGGTCGTGCCGTTCGATCTGACACGGGTCGTGCCGGCAGGGTGAAGGATGAAGGTCTGGGCGCCGGCCACCGGCACACCGCCTGCCCGAACGACGATCGTTACTCGCCGCTGGTCGTTCAGCCGCAGTTCCAAGTCTTCGATCGGGTCGTTCCCGGCTACCCGGAACCGTTGCAGCAGCGACTCCAGTACGCGCTCATCGAGCCAAGCCTCAGCGGTCGCACGGTACTCCCCTTCCGTCAGGCCGGTGATCTCGAACCTTCCCAGCGCATCGGTTCTTCGCAGCCAGGAACTTGGTAGTTCCGGGGCGCGCTGCTCACCGTCGGCCTCGAGTACAGCACTGACCCGCACACGTGCATCGGCGACCGGTTCCACGGTGCCGTTCACCAGGTCGACCCTGACGACCCGACCGCCGACCCCGGCCGCCGGAATGTCGAGTCGGACGCGGGCCACGCCGTCAGAATCCGCTTCGATCTCGAAGAAACCGAAGCTGTCGACGACGTGGCTATCGAAGCCTTCCCAGTCGTTCGTGTTCCAGTCGCCCTCGCACGGATCGCAGGCGGGCGCCGGAGTCACTGCTACCGGCCAATCACCCTCTCTCGGCAGCAAGCCACTGAAGCGGCCCTCTTCGCGACTGCGGAAGGACACCCGATCTGCACCATAGAGGCCGCCGAACCAGACCATGACGTTCTCCAGAGGCTCCCCACCGCGCGCAATCCGCCCGACGAGCGGAACCGCGTCAAGTTCGACGTAGAAGCGATCGTGCCCGAAGAAGTGAACGACCTCCCTGTGCCAACGATTGCCCCGGTTGTCCTCAACCCATACCTCATAGTCGCCCGCGGGCAGGCCTCGCCAGAAAAACGCGCCATCCGTTCCCTGTTCCTCCGCCTCAAAGCGCTGTCCGCGAGCCTCCACGTCACCGTCCGGCCCCAGCGCCGCAGCGACAACCGTCGGCTTCAAGCCGCCGATCTCGAAGGTGCTCGGCGACACCAAGGAAACGGCAAGCAGATTCCCCGCCGCCGACACGAGTGGTCCCAGGTCGATGTGGTCCGACAACGACTCGATGCGCGCCGGCCAACTGTCGCCATCGGAAGCGCGAATCCGGAGTTCATAGGCGCCCGGCGCAAGCCCCTCGAAGACAAAGACGCCGCCGGAATCCGTCCAGCCGGACCAACCGAATGCCAGCGGCGCGTGTCGCTGAATCAGGGCGAGCTGGTGGCTCGAGCCGTCGGCCGAAGCCACGCTGCCCGTCACAACCGCGCCCCGGACCGGCTCGATCAGCCCCAGGCCGGTGTCGGCCGTGACCGTCACCTCAGAGCGCAACAACGGCAGGAACAGGCCCAACCGGACGCGCAGGTCCACCGTTTCGTCCCGGGCGAAGGGACAGGCGATCAGCACCTCCCGCCGGTCCGGCTCACGGTCGACTTCGCAGGGCCCGCCGTAGGTTCGTCGGTCGAGGCGCACACCGCGACTGCCGACCCGGCCGCCGATCCAGACCTGGCCTGTCTCGAGGAGATCGACTCCCCTGTCCGTGCCGTCGATGGCGAAGCGCACCACGCCTTCGGGCACCAGCGTTAGCGACACCTCCCGGGCGTCCGAGGGGATGTACTCCGTCGAACTCCACCAACCCTCTGACCGCGCGGAGGCGAACCAGCCGGAACGCGACTCGAGCGCCGGCACGGTGACCTGGAGGGTCGGCTCGTCCGAAGACGCCTCGACTATGTAGGACGCCACCGGTTCCAACCTTCTCATGCATCGACCGCTTCTTGTAGTGCGACGGGCTGCAACCTGCGTGTTCGCGAAAGACACGGCGAAACGTCCGTTCGCTGTTGGCGACGATCTGAAAGTGAGCCACCTCGGCCGTGTTTCGAGTGTACGCGAGTCTGCCCTGGTGGGTCTCCTTCAGTGAGTAGCCGCCGCGGCTGCGGTAGCTGTGGGAACTCCTCATCGCCGGGCGCGGCGCTCCGGCGGCGTAGCCCGATCCGGGCGGATCTGGCCGGTGTCGAACGGATCCGGCCGATGTCAGCTAGAGAAGGGCCGGTTTCTTCGGTTCAGCGCCGCTAGTGTTTTGGCAGATCAACCAACTGCCCAAGTCGGGCGAAGGGGGATGCCATGAAGAACGCTCTGCTGCTCACGCTGGGAGTCCTGATGCTGGCGGTCGTCGGCTTCGCCAAACGAACTCCGGCGAACCGGGTCCCGCGCCGGACGAAACGATCGCGAATGAAGTCCGGGAGTGCGGCTCATGAACGGGACCGAATCGGCGAGTACAAGTATCCCTGACCATGCGTAGCCTAGGACTCTCTTGTCTGATCCCGCTGCTCGGCGCCTTCCTTGCGGCGGGGCTCGGAGCCCAACCGACCGAGACCTTCGTCGACACCGTCTACGTGCAGGTGGTCGAAGTCGATGTCGTCGTCACGGACAGGAAGGGCCGCCCGGTGAGCGGCCTGAAGCGCGACGACTTCGAGCTCTACGTCGACGGCGTGCCGGTCGAGATCTCGAACTTCTTCGAGTCGAAGGTCTTCGGAGAGCGGCCGGGCAGCCCAAGGGAACAGCCCGCGCCGTGAAGGCCGGCGAAAGCGCCTGGCGGTTCACGATCAAGACGCTGATCGACAGCCACGAGGCCTGCGAATCGGCGCCGTTCTGCCGGCCCTGCCTCGACAACTGGGGCGAACTCCTCTCCCTGGCGAGGCAGTTCGCGGACAACCAGGCGACGAACACGGCCGTCGCGGTCGACGGCCTTGCCGATTTGGTCTCCACTCTCGCCGGCGTGCCAGGCAAGAAGGCGGTCGTGTACATGACGGACGGCCTGCCGCAACGGCCAGGCATCTCGGTGTTCGACTACCTCGGCAATCAGCTCTGCAGGGACCTCAGACCAAGCGCGGCCTCCGAGGCGATGTCGGAAATGGTGCAGTACGACGAGAGTAGCCGGTTCAACCGTGTTACCGCGCATTCCAACGCGAACCGGGTTACCTTCTACGGCCTGGACGCCGCCGGCGTGCGTAGCGCCTCCCCCGACATCTCCTTGGACAACCCCGCGATCGGACCCAGCTTCGAGAACGTCAGCCTGCGCGCCATGAACGCGCAAAGCGGGCTGCACATCGTCGCTTCCGAGACCGGCGGCAAGGCGCTGATCAACGCGAACGATCTAGCGGTCGTTCTCGTCGACGTCCCGGCCGAGGCGATCCTTGCTCTTCCGTTCCGGGGGGAAGAAACCGGCCGGCTCCGGCTGTGGATGCTAGCGGTCGAGGAGGAGAAGGGCGCCCGCACTACGGTGCGTCAGAAGTCCCTCCTGGTCGGCGGCGACAGCGGCGTCGCGGCAGTGGACGGCACCTACCGCTTCGAAGTCGCGCTGAACCTGCCCGAAGGCGACTACCAGGTCGCCGTCGGCCTCCGGGACGAGACGACGGGAGTGATGTCGCTGCTTCGCGAGCCGGTCACTGTGCCGACTCCTCGGGCCGGCGCGGCGGCGAACTGAGGCCCGGCGGCGCTGCGCGCCGGATGCGGGCGAGACGCCCGCAATGCCGTTCCGACAGGCTACTCCCGCACCCTGCTCTCGGCCCAGGGCACGACATCGACCGTGCTGCAGACACCGCCCGGCAAACAGTACGAGTAGGTGCCCGGGGCCAGATCCCTCACTACGAACTCGTCTCCATCGGTCTGAATTTGGCCTCGGTCGTTTATGGCGGCGAGAGTGCGGCCTATCTTGACCGAGACGCCGCCCGGCGTGACCAGCCAAGCGTCCCACGAGCGCGGCACGCGGAGGTCGCCGCGATCCGGGGACATCTTCACCTCCAACGGCGCTTCATCCCGAACTTCAAACCGCCAGCCGATCATCCCAAGGCCTTCGGCTCGGACCACGACGTCGATCACTTCCGCCCCCATCGGCAGCCAGAGCGAAGCCACGCCTGAGCCGTCGGTGTACTCGCCCGACTCTACGCTTGGCGTGCCCGCCGGGAAGAGCACAAACGTCTGCGCGCCGGACACGGGGACACCGCCCGAACGGACGACGATGGACACGGGCCGCCGATCGTCCAGGAGAAGCTCGAGATCCTCGATCCGGTCGTCGCTCGCCACATGAAGCTGCAACTCCCGCGACTTCAGGTCGCGGTCATCCACCCAGGTCTCAGCGCTGATGCTGTACTCCCACTCTGGTAGACCCGTGATCTCGAACGTCCCGGAGGCATCGGTCTTTCTGCGCCAACTCCCCGGTAACCGATGGTCATGGCGTTCGCCGGCCACTTCGGCCACGGCCCACACCCAAACCCGAGCCCCAGGCACCGGTTCGAAAAGGCCACTCTCCACGTTTCGCCTCAACACGCGCCCACTGACCGCACCAGCCGCGAGGTCAATGGCGACGCGCGCGACGCCGTCGGAGTCCGCCTCAATCTCAAAGTTCCCACCGCCGCTGATCTCGCTGCTATCGAAATCGCCCCAGCCGTCGCGATCCCAGGAGCCCTCACAGGGATCGCAGTCGGGCGCCGGAGTCACCTCGACCGGCCAGAAGCCCTCCCGCGGCAGCAGGCCACTGAAGCGGCCCTCCTCCCGGCTCCGGAACGAGACCCGTTCGAAACCGTACATGCCGCCGAACCAGACCATCACGTTCTCGAGCGGCTCCCCCCCACGCTCGATCCGTCCGACCAGCGGCACCGCGTCGAGTTCGACGGCGTAGCGGTCGTGGCCGAAGAAACTGACCACCTCGTGGTGCCAGCGGTTGCCGCGGTTGTCCTCGACATCTACTTCATAGTCACCCGCCGGCAGACCTCGCCACAGAAAGGAACCGTCCGTTCCCCGTTCGTCGAACTCGAACATTCGACTCCGGCTCTCCACCTCACCATCGGGCCCGAGCGTCGCGGCCCAGACCGAGGGCTTCAGCTCGCCGATCTCCAGGACGCTCGGCGCCAGGAAGGAGACGGTCAGGAGATTCCCTGCCGCCGACTCGAGCTGTCCCAGATCGATCCGGTCGTTCAGCGACCCGATGCGCACAGGCCAACTGTCACCGTCCGAGCCAGCCAGCCTGAGTTCATACGCCCCCGGCGACAGCCCCTCGAACATGAAAACGCCGCCGCCATCCGTCCAGGAGGACCAGCCGAATGCCCCATAGGCATCCCGCTGCCTCATCCAGAACCGATGGCTCGCCCCGTCGTTCGAACCCATACTCCCCGTGACCACCGCTCCACGAACCGGCTCGATCAGGCCCAGATCCGTGTCGGCGGTGACGGTCACTTCGGACCGCAAGACCGGCAGGAACAGTCCCAGCCGGACGCGCAAGTCCACCGTTTCGTCCCGGGCGAAGGGGCAGGTGATGAGTACTTCGCGCCGGTCCGGCTCGCGGTCGACTTCGCAGGGGCCACCGTAGAAGGAGCTCGGCCTTCGGCCTCGCGCGTTTCGCGCGGAGAGCCGGAGCCCCCGCTCGAGTCGCACACCCCGGTTGCCGACCCGGCCGGCGATCCGGACCTGGCCTGTCCGCAGGAGGTCGACTCCCTTGTCGGTGCCGTCGACGGCGAAGCGCACCACGCCTTCGGGCACCAGCGTCAGCGACACTTCCCGGGCATCCGGGGCGATGTAGGCGGTCGAACTCCACCAGCCGGGCGAGCGCGCGGCGGCGAACCAGCCGGACCGCGAATCGAGCGCCGGCACGGTGACCTCGAGGGTCTGCTCGTCCGAAGAAGCCTCGACGACGTAGGACGCCACCGGTTCGCGGGTCGAGGCTTCGGTGAACTCGATCGTCACATCGCCGGACGGCGCTTCTTCGCGCGACGCGATCGCGTCAACGTGGACGGTGAGTTCGACCTCGTCCGGCGGCTGGGCCTGGGCGGTGGGTTGCAGCGGCGCGGCTACGACCGCCACCAGGATCAGGAAGGCCAGCGACGTCATCCGCCACCAGCCGAGACGGGTGCCCAGCGTCACTGTAGCCCCGCGGCCTTCGGTTCGTCGTCCCATTCCCTCCGAGTCCCTCCCGGCCAGTCTATTGACTGGCACGAAGGTGGGCGCCACGGCGTCCACCGCCTACTCCTCGAGCGACCGCTTCCTGTACGCCGAGGGGCTGCAATCCATCTGTTCGTGAAAGGCCCGGCGAAACGTCCGCTCGCTGTGGAAACCGACGGCTTCCCCGATCCGGCTCACCGCGGTGTTGTTCTCCCGCAGGAGCAGGCATGCGCGCTCGACCCGGTGGTGGACCAACCACGACGTGAAGGTCATCCGCACGTGCTCCCGGAAGTACCGGGAAAAGCCCGTCGGCGACATCGCCGCGACCTTGGCGACCACGTCGACAGCCAGGTCGCCGGCGAGATGGGCGTCAACATACCGCCGCACGCGGTCGAGCCGCGCGAAATGGCTGAAGGGGTCGATGGCCGGCTGCGCCGGAGAGCCGTCCCCCGCCCAAACCTCCCCGACTCCGTCGCCGGGCTGGGCGCGGACGGCGGCCTCGGGCACCGGCGCCGGTTCCAGTTCCGCGAAGGCGACGTCGTAGACCTCGATCTCTCGGGTCGGCTCGACCCGCACGCGACGGTTCCAGCCCGGCGCCCATTCCACGAAGGTGTGGAACTCGTCGTTCCCGCCGCACGGGTCGACGCCGTCGGGCAGACGGGCCACGAAGTTCGCGTCGAAACGGCGCGCCACGCAATCCGCCGGTATGCAGCCGGTGTCGACGCAGCAAATCCAGGCCGACAGACCGGCCTCCAGAATGTCTGCCGAGTGGTCGCACGTGTCCCGTCCCCAGAGCGGAAAGACCGTCTCGAGTCCCGATTCGGCAGTGACCACCAGGCGTCGGTCGCGGCCGCGCACAGACAACAGGTCGCCAAAGGCGACACGCTGCGCGCCATCCGTCCGCAGCTCGCCGAACCCTCTGGCCAGGGCAGCGTTCCGCTCGGCCGCCGAGGACGTCCAATCCAGCGGAACGAGCCGTAGCGGCAGCTCGACCGCCTCGGCCTGCCATTGAAGCAGCGTGTGCCGAACGCCGTGCAGGATGACGCGGCCGTTCTTCTCGTTCACCAGTGCGATCAGTCCGCGGACATCGCAGGACGGATCGGCCCGGAGCTCCCGGAGCGCCCACGCGGACTCCTTCCCGCCCGACCAGCAGAGCCAAGTCGGTCTGGACCGCCAGGGAAACGATCGCCCGCCCATGAAGCACGGGCATTCTACGCCTCGCCCGGATACGCGCGGCCCAGGCTACGACACCGTTGACTTCCGACGCTTCTTCATGCCCGCACACGGTTCATCGCCAGACCGCCGGAAACGCTGCGGGTCCGCTGCGGGCGGCGCTGTCACAACCGCGGTCCCGCTCGACGGGTGCAACGCGCAGGCTCGGCGCCGGATCCGGCCCAGAACGTCGGAATCGAGCCGTCTCGGATGGACGGCAACCCACGCCGCCCGGTGGTGCTCGACGTAGATGCGCAGGACGCCTTCGGTGAAGTTGCGCGTCTCGCGAAACGGCGGTAGGCCGCCGAAGCGGCCGACAGCGCCTGGCCCGGCATTGTAGGCCGCCAAACTGAGCACGAGGTCGCCATCGAACTGGCGCAGGAGCGAGACCAGATAGCGTGTGCCCGCCTCCAGGTTCTCGCTCGGGTCGTACACGTTGCTCACGCCAAAATACTGAGCCGTTTCCGGCATCAACTGCATCAGGCCACACGCGCCCCGAGGCGAGACCGCCAGGTCGTCGAAGGCGGACTCGGTCTGGACGACTGCCGCTACGAGCAGGGGGTCGATCCCGTGGCGCCCGGCCGCGGAGAGAATCTGTGAGCCGAATGGAACGCGCTGCATCCGGTCCCGAACCGCGCTGCGGTCTGCGACGCCTATGAAGAGCTCGAAGCTTTCCCGGCGCGCTCGAATCGACTCATGCAGGGGGACGCCGGCCCGGATCGACGCTGTGTCCGAGCCGGTTGGTTCAAGCCAAGCCTGGATCTCTTCAAGCAGAGCAATATCCTCGAGACGCGGCGGCGCCGGGAACGACTCGGGCTGACGACCGGACGCCGCCTCGCGCACCGACGCGGCCAGCATGGCGCAGGCCGCCACGATCACAGCCAGTGCTTTCTTTGAGCTGCTGCCGTTCACTCGTCATCCTCGGTCTGCAGTTGGCCATCCTCCTTCAAGGTGGTGGTTGCGGTGTGGACTCCGCCAAATACTCTAGGGACAGATACGGAAGAGGACCGGCCGCCATTTAGCGGATTTCGGTCAGATTCTCCCAAGACCGGCCAGATCTGCCACATCGTCGCCCGCTCTCCGCTCGGCGGACACCGGGACGGCAGCGCTACTCCGCGCCGCGCCCCCCGCGGGGCGGGTGTCAGCGCCGCAGCGGCGCCGTCAACTCCACGACCCGGCGTTCGAGCCTCGCCGCCAGATCCGGGGCGGCGGCGTTCTCTTCGACCAGCCGCACCAGGGAACTGCCGACGACGACGCCGTGGGCCACTCGGGCCACTTCCTCGACCTGCTCGGGGGTCGAGATGCCGAAGCCGACGGCGACGGGAAGGCGAACCCGCCGGCGTACCCGCTTCACTTCCCGGTCCAGGGTGGGGATCAGGTCCTCGCGCTCGCCGGTGACGTCGGAGCGGGCGGTGTAGTAGACGAAGCCTCTCGACGCCGCCGCGGCGCGGTCGATGCGCTCCTTCGTGCTGGTGGCGGCGATCAGGTAGATCGAGTCGACGCCGCGTTCCACGAGGGCCGGCTGCAGTTCGCGCAGACCCTCGTCGGGCGGCAGGTCGACGCAGAGCACGCCGTCGATGCCGCTGTCGGCGGCCTGGGCGGCGAAGGTCAGGGCGCCGCGGGCGTGAACGGGGTTGTAGTAGGTGAACAGGACGATCGGGACGCCGAGTTCCTCGCGGTGGCGCTCGATGATCCCTAGCACCGCGCTGAGCGAGGAACCGGCGGCGAGAGCCCGGTTCGAAGCGCGCTGGATCGTGGGACCGTCGGCGATCGGATCGGAGAAGGAGACGCCGAGTTCGATCACGTCGGCGCCGCCCGCAACCAGGGCGCGCAGCAGGTCGGGCGTGGCCTCGAGGCTGGGGTCGCCGGCCACGATGAAGGGAATGAAGGCGGCGCGCTTCTGGCTGGAGCAGCCGGCGAAGGCGGCCGCGATGGCGCCGTCGGGGGAGGCGCGCTTGCGGAGGGGACTCACGTCGCGCCTCCATTTCCAGATGCGGGCAGGATGCCCGCGTTCCCAGGGGCAGAATCCTGGTTCCCAGGGGCTCCGTACTCCAGCACCGATTCCACGTCCTTGTCGCCGCGGCCGGAGAGGTTGACGAGCATGATCTGGTCCTCGGCCATTCCGGGCGCGCGGCGCGTGACCTCGGCGATGGCATGCGCCGATTCGAGCGCGGGCAGGATGCCCTCCATCGACGACAGCAGGTGAAAGGCGTCGATCGCCTCCTGGTCGGTGGCCGACGTGAACTCGATCTGCCCGTGCGCGTGCAGGAACACATGCTCGGGGCCGACCGCCGGGTAGTCGAGCCCGGCGGACACGGAGTGGGTGCCGACGACCTGGCCCTCCTCGTCCTGGAGCACCAGGGTGCGGGCGCCGTGGAGCACGCCCAGCGTGCCGCCCGAGAACCGTGCCGCGTGGTCGCCGAGGTCCGGCCCACGGCCGCCGGCCTCGACGCCGACCAGCAGCACGTCGGGACGGTCGAGGAAGGCGGAGAACAGGCCCATCGCGTTGCTGCCGCCGCCGACGCAGGCGATCGCGACATCCGGATCCGCCGTGCCCGCCTGCCGCTTCAACTGGCGCCGGGCCTCGGACCCGATGACCCTGTGGAACTGCCGCACCATGCGCGGATAGGGCGCCGGCCCGGTGACCGTGCCGAGCACGTAGTGGGTGTCGGCATAGCTGGAGACCCAGTCGCGGAACGCTTCGTTGATCGCGTCCTTGAGCGTCCGGCTGCCGGCATCGACCGCCGCCACTCTCGCGCCCAGGAGCTGCATCCGGTAGACGTTCAGGCGCTGGCGGCGCATGTCCTCCTCGCCCATGTAGACGACGCAGTCGAGACCGAGGAGAGCGGCGGCCGTGGCAGTGGCAACGCCATGCTGGCCGGCGCCGGTCTCGGCGATGATCCGGGTCTTGCCCATCTCCTTCGCCAGCAGCACCTGGCCGAGGGCGTTGTTGATCTTGTGCGCGCCGGTGTGGAGCAGGTCTTCCCGCTTCAGGTAGATGCGCGCGCCGCCGAGATGCTCGGTCAGGCGCTCGGCGAAGTAGAGCGGCGTCGGGCGGCCGACGTAGTGCGCCAGCAGGTCCTTCAGCCGGCGCTGGAAGGCGCGCTTGCGCCGCAGCCGGTCATAGGCGCGGCTCAGTTCCTCGAGCGGCGCCATCAGGGTCTCGGGGGCGTAGCGCCCGCCGTAGATGCCGTAACGGCCGCCCTCGTCCGGTTTCATGGCCGCGGGGGAGAGGGGTGTTCTTACCTTCATCGTGCTGCTCCCTCTGCGAGGTTGGCGAACAACTGCTCCAACTTGGCGCGGTCCTTGTGTCCGGGCGCGGACTCGACGCCCGAACAGGTATCGACGGCGTAGGCGCCGGGCACCGCCGCCGCGACCTGGGCTATGTTGCCGGGTCCGATGCCGCCGGCGATGAACACGCGCCGTGGGCGGGCGGCGTCGGCCGGCGACAGGGCGAGATCGGCCGCCGCGGCGTAGTCCCAGCTCTCGCCGGAACCGCCGTAGAGCCGATCGTGGGCGCGGTCGATCAGGACCGCCCAGCAGTCCTCGTCGGGAATCCGGGCCGGCGCGGCGGACGCGCCGCCGAGGCGACGGACGCGGATGGCTCGGTCCCTGAACTCGGCGACCAGTTCCGGGCTCTCGTCGCCGCTGAACTGGAGGTAGTCGAGGCCGACCTGCCGGTCGATCGCCTCGACCTGCTCGCGGGTGTGGTTGACGAAGATGCCGACCACACGGGCCGCGTCGCCGATGCTGGCGCGGATGCGCGCGGCCTGGTCGACGTCGATCCAACGCGGGCTGGGACGGTAGAAGTTGAGGCCGACGAAGTCGGCGCCGAGGTCGACGGCGAGGCGCGCGTCGGCGGGCGTGGTGACGCCGCAGATCTTGACCTTCATGGGGTCGCTCCCGACGTTGCCGGCTCGCCCAGCAGAACCGCGAGCGCGGCCGCCGGGTCGCCGGAGAGCACCAGACGCTCGCCGATGAGGAAGGCGTCGAAACCGGCCCGGCGCAGCCTGGCGACATCGGCGCCCGTTTGAATCCCCGACTCGGCGACCTTGAGTGCCGAGACCGGCAGGCGGCCGACGCGGTCGGCGCTCCGTTCCAGGTCGACCTCGAAGGTGCGCAGGTCGCGGTTGTTGATGCCGACCAGTTCCCATTCGGGGTCGCCGCCCCCGTCTCCCTCGCCACCGTTCGAGCGCAGCTTCTCGAAGTCGTCGTCGCTGTGGGTCTCGATCAGCGGCGCGAGGCCCAAGCCGCGAGCGAGCGTCGCCAGCCGCCGCAACTCCGCGGCGTCGTAGAGCGCGGCGATCAGAAGCACCGCGGAGGCGCCGGCGTCGCGCGCCCATTCGAGCTGCACGTCGGAGACGACGAAGTCCTTGGCCACCGCGGGCAGGCCGGAGGCGGCGGCGCATTCGGCGAGCAGCTCGTAGCTGCCGTAGAAGTGGTCCGGCTCGACCACGACCGACAGGCAGGCGGCGCCGGCAGCCGCGTAGGTCTCGGCCCGAACGACCGGATCGAAGCGGCCGCGAAGGTCGCCGAGCTTGGGCGATCCCATCTTGATCTCGGCGATTACGGCGCGGCCGCGGCGGGCGGAGATGGCGTCGAGGAAGCGGCGGCCCGGGGCGTCGGAGGCGAGGCCTGGCAAGGCGGCGCCGGATGCGGGCGAGACGCCCGGGCACCCAGGGGCGGAGCCCGCGCTCCCAGGAGCCACGCGCTGGCGCCGCTGCTCGCAGATGCGCCGCAGGATGTCGGGTACTTCGGACACGGCCTCAGTCTCCGCCGCCTCCGTCGTTCCAGCCGGCCCAGCCGACGAGCTGTTCGAGCTTCCTGGTTGCCGCTCCCGAACGCTGCACCTCGAACGCGGCGGCGACACCGGCGGCGAGGCCTTCCGCCCTGCCGGCGACAAAGAGCGCGGCCCCGGCGTTGAGACAGGTGATGTCGGCCAGCGGCCCCTCGCCGCCGCCGAGCACGCCGCGCATCAGCTCGACGTTCCGCTCGGGGCCGCCGCCGAGGAGATCGTCCGGTGACGCCTCGGCGATCCCGAAGTCGCGCGGGTGGACCTCGAACGTCCGCACCTCGCTACCCCGCACCTCGGCGACCGTGGTCGTCCCGGTGGTCGTGATCTCGTCCAGACCGTCGCCGTGGACGACCATGGCATGGTCGCTTCCCAGATCCCGCAGCACGTGCGCGACCTTTTCGACCAGACCGGCCGCGAAGACGCCTATCAACTGCCGCTTCGCCCCGGCCGGGTTGGTCATCGGCCCGAGCACGTTGAACAGCGTGCGCACGCCGAGCTCGCGGCGCACCGGCATGACCTGGGCCATCGCCGGGTGGAGCATGGGCGCGAACAGGAAGGCGATGCCCACCTCGTCGAGGCAGCGTCCGAGAGCCTCCGTGTCGCCCGAGAGGCGCACACCGAGAGCGTCGAGCACGTCCGCCGAGCCGGAGCGGCTCGAGACGGCGCGGTTGCCGTGCTTGGCCACCCGCGCGCCGCCAGCCGCCGCCACCAGCGCGGCCGCGGTCGAGATGTTGAACGTGCCCCGGCCGTCGCCGCCGGTGCCGCAGGTGTCGATCACGCCGGAACTCCGGTGCGGCACCGGCGCCGCCCGCGCCCGCATCGCCCGGGCGGCGCCGGCGATCTCACCCACCGACTCGCCCTTCGCCGCCAGCGCGACCAGGAACGCGCTCTTCCACACCTCGGACAGTTCGCCGTCCATCAGGCGGCCGAACAGCTCCTCCACCGTCGCGGCGGCAAGGTCCTCGCCGGCGATTGCCGTGCGCAACAGGGTCGAAAGGTCGAGATCAGTCATTGGCCTCTCCACACAGATCGAGGAAGTTCTGAAGCAACTGCGCCCCGGTGTCGGTGAGCACCGACTCCGGATGGAACTGAACGCCCCAGTAGGGCAGTTCCCGGTGCCGCATCGCCATGAGCGTCCCGTCCTCGCTCCAGGCCAGGGGCTCGAGCTGTGCCGGCAGGTTCGCCTCTTCAACCGCCAGCGAGTGGTAGCGCGTGGCGACGAAGGGCGACGGCAGGCCGGACAGCAAGCCGACCCCCCGGTGCTCGACTTCGGAGGTCTTGCCGTGCATCAGCACCCTTGCCCGGCTGACGGCGCCGCCGAACGCCGACCCCAGCGCCTGATGCCCGAGGCAGACCCCGAGCAGAGACACGTCGGGTCTCGCCCGCAGGAGGTCGATGCAGACTCCCGCGTCCTCCGGCCGGCCCGGCCCCGGCGACAGGACGATGCCCTCCGGGTTGCGCGCCAGCAGATCCGGCACGCTCTCGACATCGTTGCGCACCACCTCGAGTTCGGCGCCGAGCCCGCCGAACATCTGGACCAGGTTGTAGGTGAAGGAGTCGTAGTTGTCGATGACGAGGATCATGCTCAGCCTTCCAAGTCGCGCGCGAGAGCGACCGCCCGGAGCAGCGCCGCGGCCTTGTCCCGGGTCTCCTGCGCCTCGCGCGCCGGGTCGGAGTCGGCAACGATGCCGCCTCCGGCGGTGATCGAGGCCTCGCCGTTTACGACCGCCAGCGTCCGGATCGTGATGCAGGCGTCCATGTCGCCGCCGAACGAGAAGTAACCCACCGAGCCGCCGTACATCCCGCGCGCCTCCGGCTCGAGTTCGTCGATGATCTCGACCGCGCGGATCTTCGGCGCCCCGGACAGCGTGCCGGCCGGGAAGCAGGCCAGAAGGGCGTCGAGGGCCGAGCCGGCGCCGCTTCCGGCCGCGGCAGACTGCTCCGCCTCGACCGAACTGACGATGTGCATCACGTCGCTGTAGTGCTCGATGACCATGAAATCGGCCACCGAGACCCCGCCCGGCGACGCCACCCGCCCGAGGTCGTTGCGCCCCAGGTCGACGAGCATCACGTGCTCCGCGCGCTCCTTCGGATCGGCCATGAGCTCCTCGGCCAGGGCCCGGTCCTCGGCGGCATTCTTGCCCCGTGGCCGGGTACCGGCGATCGGCCGCACCTCCAGGCGCCGCCCGGTCCGCCGCACCAGCATCTCGGGCGAGGCGCCGACCAGCGACACTTCCGGCGCCTCGAAGAGCACCATGTACGGCGACGGGTTGACCAGGCGCAATGCCCGGTAGACGGTTGCGGGCGGCACCTCGAGGTCGATCTTCCAGCGGCGGGCGAGGACAACCTGGAAGATGTCGCCGGCGGCGATGTACTCCTTCGCCCTGTTGACCGCGCGGGCGTGCTCCTCGTCGTTCAGGGTGGGGTCGGCGGTCTCCGCCTTGATTCCCAGATCTTCGACCCGCACCGCCTTCGCCTCGCCGCGGCTCTCGAGAACCGCCTGCAGCGCATCGAGCCGGACCTCGGCGTCCGCCGCCGTCGACTCGCCTTCGATCTCGTTCGCCACCGCGACGATGCGCTGGCGGGCGTGGTCGAACACGAGCACGTCGTCGAAGCGGGCGAGGATGGCGACGGGTAAGCCGAACGGGTCGGGCGGGCGGCCGCCCGGGTGATCGACCAGGCACGGCTCGACGAGCCGGATCGCGTCGAAGCCGAAGGCGCCGATCCAGCCGCCGGCGAACGGCAGCGGCGGCGCCGGATCCGCGGACACGCCGTCGAGCAGGCGCCGCAGCTTCGGCAGCGGGTCGCCGGCTTCGATCTGAATGTCGCCGCCGCGGCGGAGGTCTTCGGTCTCCAGCCGGTCGAGGTACACCCGGCAGACCTGCGACGGGCTCGCGCCGAGGAAGCTGTAGCGGGAGACGTGCTCGCCGCCGGTGATGCTCTCGAGCAGGAAGCGCCGGGCCCCGGCGTCTCCCTCCGCGTGCGCGGCCAGCTTGGCGTAGACGCCGAGTGGAGTCGACGTGTCGGCCAGGAACTCCCGGGTGTGGGCGATGGCTGCTGCGGGCCGGCTCATGGCTGCCTTCCCCCGGCTTGCTGATGGCGGCGGCCCAGCTCGGCGGCCACGTCGGCGATCCCGACGCCGGTCGCCTGCAGCAGGACCAGCAGGTGGTAGGCGAGATCGGCGACCTCGGCCGCGAGATCGCCGCGGCGCTCGGCGGACTCGGGCGCCGCGTCGGCGCGGACACCGGCGATCACGGTCTCGCCCGCTTCCTCCGCGACCTTGCGCGCAATCCGGTCGACTCCCTGGTCCAGGAGGCGGGCGGTGTAGCTCTCCTCCGGCCCTGCTTCCGCCCGCTCGGCGAGCACACGGGCCAGCCAGCCGAGTTCGAACTCGGCGGCGTTCGGCTCGAAGCAGCTCCTCGTGTTGTTGTGGCAGGCGGGACCGGCGGGCAGCGCCCGCACCAGGAGGGCGTCCCGGTCACAGTCCTGGAGCACTTCGACCACCGCCAGGGTGTTGCCCGAGGTGGCGCCCTTGCGCCAGAGCTCCTGCCGCGAGCGGCTGTAGAAGTGGGCCTCGCCGGTCGTGAGCGTCAACTCCACCGCCTCACGGTTGGCGTAGGCGAGCATCAGCACCGCGCCCGAGAGCACGTCCTGGACCACGACGGGCAGCAGGCCCCGGTCGTCGTAGGTGAGCGCCGCGGGGTCGATCGCCGTCGCTGTCATCTCTTGGTCTCCTCGGTTCCTCATCACATGCGGATCGGAAAGCGGCGGCCGAGGTACTCCTTGACCGCGCCCACGGAGTACGTGGACTGGTGGAAAATCGAGGCGGCGAGCACCGCCGCGGCGTCGGTCTCCAGGGCACAGGCCAGGTGCTCCAGGGTGCCGGCGCCGCCGGAGGCGATGACCGGCACCGGTGACAGCGCCGACGCCCGCCGCAGCAGTTCCAGGTCGTAGCCGGCCTGCATGCCGTCGCTGTCGATGCTCGTGAGCAGAATCTCGCCGGCGCCGCGCTCGATTCCCTCCTCGATCCACTCGATTGCGTCGAGCCCGGTCGGCGTGCGGCCACCGTGGGTGACGACCTCCCAGCTCTGGTCCTCCGCTCCCTCTTCACGCCGACGCTTGGCGTCGACCGAAAGCACGACGCACTGGCGCCCGAAGCGCTCGGCGAGGCGCGTCAGCAGCTCAGGCTCGGCGACCGCGGCGGTGTTGATCCCCAGCTTGTCGGCGCCGGCGAGGAGCAACTTGCGGCCGTCGCCGACGCTGCGCACGCCACCGCCGACGCTGAGCGGAATGAACACCTGCTCCGCGGTCCGGCGCACCCAGTCGAGGTCCGTGTCGCGGCGCTCGGGCGCGGCGGTGATGTCGAGGAAGACGATCTCGTCGGCGCCCTCCGCGGCGTAGCGGGCCGCGGCCTCGGTCGGGTCGCCGTGATCGGTCAGGTTCTTGAATTGGACGCCCTTGACCACCCGCCCCGCCGCTACGTCCAGGCAGGGGATGATGCGGCGGGTGAGGCCGGTCGGCTCGATGGTGGCTCTCACGAGGCACTCCCTGAGGCGGCAGCGGCGGGCATTCCGGCACCGCCGCAGGCGGCGATCGCCTCGCCCAGGGGCAGCGATCCGTCGTAGAGCGCGCGGCCGACGATCGCGGCTTCGAGTTCGGGCCGCCGAGCCGCGGTTTCCAGGTCGGCCGCCGAACGGACGCCGCCCGAGAGGATCGCCGGCACGCCGGCCATGACGCCGATCTCGCAGGCCAGGTCGATGTTGGGACCCTGCATCATCCCGTCGCGCGAGATGTCGGTGACCAGGACGGCCGCGATCGGCAGACCGGCAAGCTGCTCGCACAGCGCAGCGGGCGAGCGGTCGGCCGATTCGGTCCAGCCCGCCAGCCGCACCTCGCCGCGGTCGATGTCGAGCGCCGCCACCATGCGCCCCGGGTAGTCGCGGCAGAGGCCGGCGAACAGGTCGAAGTCGCGGACGATCAGGGAGGTCACCACCGCCCGTTCGCAGCCGGCCGCGAAGGCCCACTCGACGGACGCGCGGTCGCGCAGGCCGCCGCCGAGCTGAATGCTGCCGGGCGCCGCCCGCAGCGCAAGATCCGCGACCAGTTCGCGTTGGGGAGCACCGCCAAACGCGGCGTCAAGGTCGACGACGTGGATGCGGAACACCCCCGCCTCGCGGTAGCGCCGCAAGGCATTGGCCGGATCGGCGTCGTAGACCGTGCGGCGCCCGTCGTCGCCGCGCTCGAGACGCACGACCTGACCGCCGCGAAGGTCAATTGCCGGCAACAGTTGCACCGTTTCCTCCATCGGCGCCGCCAGCCACGTCGCCGGCCCAGGCCAGGTAGTTGCGCAGCAGCCGCAGGCCCGTGGCGCCGCTCTTCTCGGGATGAAACTGGGTGCCCGCGACCCGCCCGCGGCCCGTGATCGCGGCGAAACTGCGGCCGTGGCGGCAGCGTCCCAGGACGCACTCCTCCGGCACGCCCTCGGGCGCGAAGGAGTGGACGAAGTAGTAGTGGTCGTCCTCGGCCGCGCCGGCGAGCAGGGGATGGCTTGCTGTGCCGAAGACGCGATTCCAGCCGATGTGCGGCAGGGGCACGCCGCCCGGCAGCTCGGTGACGCGGCCCGCGAGCAGGCCGAGACCGTCCGTCACCCCGAACTCTTCGCTGCTGTCGAACAGGAGCTGGTAGCCGATGCAGATGCCGAGCAGGTACGCGCCGTTCCCAAGTGCCGTGCTGATCGCCTCTTCGGCCGCGCCGCGCAACGTCTCGCGCGGTGGTTTGAAGGCGCCGACACCGGGCAGCACCAGGCAGCGTGAGTCTCGAATCACCGCCGGATCGCAGGTGATCTCGACCTCGGCGCCCAAGTGGCGGAGCGCCCGCACCAGGTTGCCGATGTTGCCGACGCCGGCGTCGATCACCGTCGCTTTGCAGGTTGTCCCTGTCGCCGCTCCGGTCATGCCGTCAGGCTCCCCTTCGTGCTCGGCGCCTCGGCGCCGCTCCCGGCGTCAGCCCGCAGGGACACCGCGTCACGCAGCGCCAGAGCCACCGCCTTGAACGACGCTTCGGCCACGTGGTGCGGGTTGCGGCCGCAGAGGACGTCCAGGTGCAGGGTCAGCCGTCCGCGGTCGGCGAAGGCGCCGAAGAAGTCACCCATCAGGGTGAGCGGGAACTCGGTCGTGACCCATGCCTGCTCCAGCTCCGCGGGCAACCGGAAGTGGAAAGAACCGCGGCCGGAGAGGTCGATCACGGCGCGCGCCAACGCCTCGTCGAGCGGTGCGAAGGCGTGGGCGAAGCGCCGCACTCCGGCCCGCTCGCCGAGGGCCTCGCGCAGCGCGTCGCCGAGCACGATCCCTGTGTCCTCCACCGTGTGGTGGAGGTCGATGTGGGTGTCGCCGCGGGCTTCGAGGTCGAGCCCCAGACCGCCGTGCCGCGACAGGGCGTCCAGCATGTGCGAGAAGAAACCGTTCGGCGTGTCGAGCCGGGACGGGCCGCCGTCGAGCGACAGGTCGAGGCGTATCTGGGTCTCGGACGTCTTGCGATCGATGGCCGCTCGTCTCATGGCTTCTCTCCCGCGTTACATCCCCTTGCTTCCGGAGGGGCCGCCAGCATCCCGGCCAGCGCACGCCGGGTCGCGCGCAGCGCCGGACCGGCGCCGATTCCGATCCTCATGCAGTCGGCCAGACCCGGGTAGCGGCTCACGTCGCGAACCAGGATGCCCTCGGCAGCCAGACCCATGCGGATCTCGGCGCAGCGGGGGTGGCGCGCGAGCAGGAAGTTGGCCTCCGAATCGAGCACCTCGAAACCGAACTCCCGCAGCATGACCGCCCACTGCTCCCTGCGTGCCCGCACCACGGCAACCCGCGGCAGGAGCCGGTCGGCGTGTTCGAGCGCCACCTCGCCGATGGCCGCCGACGCGTGACCGATGTTGTAGGGCAGCTTGACCTTGATCAGTTCCGCCACCAGTTCCGGGTCCGCGAGCAGGTAGCCGAGGCGGATGCCGCCCAGGGACCAGGCTTTGGAGAGGGTCCGGAACACGATCAGGTTCGGGTGGCGGCGCAGCAGCGGCCGGTAGTCGTGGCGGCAGAACTCGCCGTACGCGTTGTCGAGCAGGAGCGGCGCCTCGAGCGCATCCAGGAGGCGCTCCACCGTGCCGGGATCCGCGGCCGTGCCGGTCGGATTGTTCGGCGTACACAGGATCACCGGCCGGCTCGGATCGCGCTCGATCTCGGCCTGGAGTTCGTCGGTCTGCAGCGCCAGGTCCGGCGCCGGTTCGAGGAACCGCGGCACGCCGGCGGCGCGCCGGACGAAGGTCTCGTAGAGACCGAAGCACGGCTCGCAGGCGAGGACCTCCTGGCCGGGGCGCACGACGCCTTCGAGCACCGTCGTCAGCAGTTCGCCGGAACCGTTCCCGACCAGCACGCCCTCCGCCGGCCAGTCGCACTGTTGACCCAGCAGACGCCGGAGACGCTCGGCGTGGAAGTCCGGGTAGTGGGCCCAGGTGCGCTCGGCCAGACGCGCCAGCGCCTCGCGCTTGAGCGCCCGCGGCAGATCCCACGGCGCCTCGTTCTGGTCGAGCAGGTAGCGGTACGTTCCCCGGTCGAGCGTGTAGGCGGACAGGCGGCGGAACTCAGGCCGGACGAAGGCGCCGGCGCCCCGGGCGGAAGCACTCATGACTCCGCCTCCGCGCCTTGGCGCAACCTCGCCGCCGCGGCATGGGCCGCCAGGCCCTCGGTGGCCGCCATGGTCTCGGCGGCGCCGGCCCAGGCCTTAGAGGCCTCGCTGGAAAAGCGAACCGTGTGACTGCGCCGCACGAAGTCCTCGATCCCGAGACCGGAGGCGTAGCGCGCGCTGCCGCCCGTGGGCAGCACGTGGCTGGGTCCGGCCACGTAGTCCCCGAACACGACCGGCGAGCACGCACCGACGAACACCGCGCCGGCATTGCGCATCTCGTCCGCGCGCGCTTCCGCGGCGGCGCCGATCAGTTGCAGATGCTCCGGCGCCAGCCGTTCGGCCAGCGCGACCGCGCCGTCCAGGTCGCCGGCGACGAAGGCCGCGCCGTGCGCTTCGAGCGCCGCGGCGGCGGTGTCCCGGGTCGGCAGCCGGGAGAGCTGCCGGCCCACCTCCGACGCCACCTGGTCGGCAAGCGGCGCCGAGTCCGTGACCAGGACCGCGACCGCCAGCGGATCGTGCTCCGCCTGCGCCAGCAGGTCGGCCGCAACCCAGTCGGCGGGAGCGCCGTCGGTGGCCACGATGACGACCTCGGACGGGCCCGCGTCGCGGTCGACACCGACGTCTCCCGCCACGTGCTGCTTTGCGGCCGCCACCCAGGCGTTCCCGGGACCGACGATCAGGTCGACGGCGCGGATCGACTCGGTGCCGTAGGCGAGCGCCGCGACGCCGTGGGCGCCGCCCATGCCCCAGACCTCGTCCGCTCCGACCAGGTCGAGCACATGCCGCAGCACCGGGCTCTGGAGGTAGGCCCGGGGCGGCGTGGCGACGACAAGCTCCTCGACACCCGCGAGCCGCGCCGGCACGGCGGTCATCAGCACCGTTGAGGAATAGGAGAACCGCCCGCCCGGCACGTAGATCCCGACCCGGCGGATCGGCAGCCGGCGCTCCTCGATCGAGACGCCGTCGCGTTCCAGGCGCTGGACGCCCGGACCGTGCGGCTGTGCCCGGTGGTAGACCTCAATGGCGTCGCGGCCGCGTTCGATGGCGGTGAGGACCTGCGGGTCGAGTTCGTGTGCGGTGGCCGCCGGATGCGGGCTGGAAGCCCGCGCTCCCAGGTCGGAACCCGGAAGCGAGCGATCCAGGCGCAGATCTGACGCCAACGCCGCGTCGAAGCCGTCGAAGCGACGGACGGCTTCGAGTAGCGCCGCGTCGCCGCCGCGGCGGACACGGTCGACGATCTCCGCGGCGGCATGGCCGATCTCGGCCGCGACACCGCCCCGGCCCCGCCGGTCGAGGAGTTCCAGGCGCTGCCGCCCGGCACGGCTGTCCGCCGCCAGGACCTGCAACGCTCCTCCACTCCGAACCTCAGTCACCGGCGGCCCCCGCTTCTTCGAGCGCGCCCAACAGCCGGCTCAGCCGGCGCCGGTGGGCGTGAAACGAGGCCCGGTTGACCACGAAGGTCGGCGCCACCTGTGCCAGCACCTCGACCTCGTGCAGGTCGTGGGTTCTGAGCGTGGCGCCGGTCTGCACGATGTCGACCGCCATGTCGGTCAGATCGAGCAACGGCCCCAGCTCGATCGAGCTGGTCAGGCTCAACACCTCGACGTGCAGGTTGCGGGCGGCAAGCAGCCGCGCCGCCCACGCCGGATAGCGCGTCGCCGCCCGGAGCTGGCCGCTGCGCCGCGGCAGTTCCGGCGTCTCGGCAATCAACGACAGGCGGCTGCGGCCGTCCAGGAGGCGCAGCGGCTGGAAGACGTCGGGCTGCGTCTCCTCCAGCACGTCGCTGCCGACGATCGCGCAGTCGACGATCCCGTGCTCCACATAGAGCGGCAGGTCCCAGTCCTTGAGCAGCAGCACCTCGACCTCGACCCCCAGCACTCCGACGCCCCCGAACCGTTGGCGCAGGCGCGAGGAATCGAGATCGGCGAGACCCATGCCCGCGGCGGCAAGCGCGTCGCGCGCCGGTCCGAGGTTGCGTCCCTTCGGCAGGCCGAACGTGATCATGCTCCGACCTCCTCGAGTTCCACGAGCAGGTCGAGCCCGAATGAGAAGCCGACCGCCGAGCAGTCGCCGCTGAGCGACCGGAACACCTTGTCGTACCGACCCCCGACCCCCAGGGCCAGGGCCGTCCCCGGCGCGTAGGCCGCGAACATGAGGCCGTCGTAGTAGCCGCGCGGGCCCGAGGAAACGCCGACCCTCGGGTCGAGGGCGGCGGCGGCGAACTCGGCGAGATCGACCTCGACCTCGATGCCAAGGTCGCGGTACTCGGCGGAAAGCCGGTCGCGGAGCAAGAGCAGTTCGGTCACCGCACCGGCGGCGTCCCCGAGCACGGTGAGGTCTTCCGGATAGCCGCGCTCTACGATGTCGGCGAGACCGGCCCGGCGCGCGGCAAGCCGGTCGCGACTTGCGATTCGCAGCGCGAGTTCGCCGGCGCCATCTCCGGCCGCCGAGAGCAAGGGCTCGTCGAGCGCGCCGGCGATGCCGAGGACGACCCGGAGCGCGGCGTCGTCGCCGGATGCGGGCGAGACGCCCGGCGCAGGGGCGTCGCCGCGGGCCTGTAGCAGCAGGTCGAGGAACAGGGTCAGCACCGTAAAGTCCGCCTCGGTGCGGTCGCCGCCCAGCAGCTCGGCGCCCAACTGCGAGTACTCCCGCATCCGGCCGGGACGCAAGGGCTGATGCCGCACCACGTCGCCGCGGTAGTAGAGACGAAGCGGCAGTTCCAGGTCGTCCAGGTGCGGTGCCAGCAGCCGCGCCAGCATCGGCGTGAAGTCGCCGCGCAGCACGAGCAGTTGACCGTCCCGGTCGACGAAGCGGTAGAGCTGTTCCAGCCGGCGCCCCTGAAGCAGCGGCCGGTAGGGCTCGAAGTAGTCGAGGATGGGCAGCAGCACCTCCCCGAAGTCGCGCTCCTCGAGCAGCGCGGTCAGGCGCGCCTCCAGCCGGCGCCGGCGCTTCACGCTGTCGAAGAGAGCGGCCGACACTCCGGTCGGCAGGCCGGCGGAGATCTTCATCGCTTAGCAGCCCGTGGTGGAAGTGCGCGTGCAACGAGAGCGGTCAGGCGCCCGTCCGGCAAGGCGCGACGAGGGAGCATACCGGGCTGTATTCGACCGAGGAGCAACGATGCCGGGCGGGATGCATGGCCGCTCGAATGCCGCGTGACTTTCGCCATGGGCTGCTAGGCCTCCAGTCCCAGGGCCGCGGCGCCGACCTCGAACGAAAGCGGCTTTCCCGTCATCGCGTCGAACTGCGCCAGACCCTGGTGCAGCAACACTTCCCGGCCGTCGACGACTCGGACGCCGCGCGCCATGAGAGCCCGGCTCCAGGGCGTCGGTCCGCCGCCGTAGACCAGCTCCACCGCGGCCGCCGAGGCGCCCAGCGCGTCGGGATCGCAGGGAAGCGGGTCCGCGGGATCGTGGCCGAGCGACGTGGCGTTGACGACGACGTCGAACGCGCCGGGCGCCAGTTCGTCGAGCGGAACGAAGGCCACGCCGAGCGATTCCGCGGCTGCCTGGCCGCTCGAGGCGGTGCGGTTGGCGAGCGCGACCACAGCACCCGCGGCAGCCAGACCCGCCGCCGCGGCCCGACCGGCGCCGCCGGCGCCGATGACCACGGCAGCGCGGCCCGAAAGCTCGACCCCGCGCCGGCGAAGCGGACCGACGACGCCCTCCGGGTCCGTGCTCTCGCCCGCCACTGCCTCTCCGCCGCGGTGCCCGGGCCTGGAAGCAGGGTGTTCGCGCCTCCGGTTCGGATCGCCAGGTCGCCGGCCTCCGAGGCAGCGGCCAGAGCCGCCGCCTTGTGTGGCGCGGTGACGCTCAGGCCGCCCAAGGGGAGCCCCGCGCGCTCGAAGAAATCGCTCTGCGCGACCTCGCTCCAGAACGTCTCGAAGGAGGGCGCGTCGAAGGCGACGTAGAGCGCGGCCTCACCGCGGTCGCGGTAGCCGGCGTTGTGAAGCCGTGGCGACAGGCTGTGCGCGGCCGGGTGCCCGACGACGCCGAACAGCCTCGACACCCGGGGCAGGCTCGGCAGACCGTAGTCGGCCCGCAGGCGCTCGATCGACGGTTGACCGGGTGCGGCGGCCAGCGAACCCGCGGCGCCGTAGATCCACGGCGCGCCGAGCCGTGGCGCCACCTGCCGGGTCCAGGCGCCGATGGCGCCCACCCCGAACGCGACGACATCCGTCCGGCCTGTTTCGAGCAGCAGTTCGAGCGGCGCCAGTTCCTCACCGGACCTCTTCGGAGCGCTGACGAGCTTGTAGAGCCGCGCCGCCGCGCCCGACACCTGTCTGAGCCGGCCTCGCAACGCCTTGAGGCTGGCGCCGCGGCCATGCCAGGACACCAGCCGCCGGCTGGGCTCGACCGCAGCCAGGACGCCTGCACCGAGATCGCGGTCGGCCTCGAGATCGACCAGGTCGTACCCGCGGGCCGCGGCCAGCCGCTCCGCCCGCCGACCCGCATCGACCGGTCCGCGGCCGCCCTCGGCCTCGCTGCGCAGTGTGTAGAGGAGTTGCCCCGCGAAGCGGGCCCGCAGCCACTCCGCGTCGATCTCGCCGACCAGATCCGCACGCACCTCGAGACAGTCGGCGCGCTCCGACAGCGCGCGCAACTCGTCGCCGGACGCACTCGGCGCCTCCGTCAACGACGCCACCAAGGTCGTGCTCCGCGCGACCTCCGTAGAAGTCGTGCTCCGCGCGACCTCCGTAGAAGTCGTGCTCCGCGCGACCTCCGTAGAAGTCGTGCTCCGCGCAACCTCCGCAGCGGTGACTCGCGGCGGATTCTCGGGTGTCGAACTCAAACTGAAGACCTCCTTCGATCCGGAAGGAGGTCTTCTCGTTCACCCTCGTCCCGGACAACGTACCGGGACCTAAGCCCGGATTCAGCCCTTGCCGTGACCGTGAGCCCACCAGGCCTGCGCAACGACGCCGGTCGTCGAAACGACCGTGGGCATCGAGATCGCGCTGTCGCTGGCCTGTGAGTTCATGGCGTGGTGCGGGTTGCGGGGACCGGAATGGTCCGGGACGCCGGATTAGACACCGGAAGGCCTTGGAGTGTCAAGGAATAGCACTAGGAGTATCCACAGCGGTGGTCCGCTGCGCTGACGCGCACGAAACGGGGCCGTGCATGTCGGCTGGTTGCCCGGCGCTCTCCAGGCGGGGCACCGACTTGTCTCTGGGTGCGCGGGCCTTCTGGCCCGCTGCCGCCGGAGGCGGCCAGGAAGACGCGCCGGCCGGAGGCCGGCTCCGCTCTGGCGGGAGCGCCTGTTGCCGAAAACAGCTCGTGCACGCCGCTTCGCGGCGGCGCACTTGATGCGGGCCAGAAGGCCCGCGCACCCAGAGAACCGTCGACGGTGCACCGTGTCGCTCTACGCAATTGCGGGGCAGCGGCGAGCCCAAGGTGCAGCACTGACAAACCCGGTGAACCTCTTGTTCCATGCAAGCTTGCGCGGTAGAACGATCCGACCTGGGAACGCGGGCATCCTGCCCGCATCCGGCGCGAAGCGCCGGCCTCCGGTCGTTCTGCCGCGCTACGCCCGGGCCATGATCAGGGCGCCGTTCGTGCCGCCGAAGCCGAAGGAGTTGGTCAGCGCGACGTCGACCTTCGCGTCGCGGGCCTCGTGGGGCACGAAGTCCAGATCGCACTCCTCGTCGGGCTGATCGAGGTTGAGCGTCGCCGGCAGCACCTGCCGGTCGATGGCGAGCGCCAGCAGCCCCGCTTCAACGCCGCCCGCCGCTCCCAGCAGGTGCCCCATCGACGACTTGGTCGAGGACACGGCCAGGCGGTAGGCGTGGTCGCCGAAGACGCGCTTGATCGCCCGGACCTCGGCGATGTCGCCGAGCGGCGTCGAGGTGCCGTGGGCATTGATGTAGTCGATCCGGTCCGGCGCCATCCCGGCGTCGGCGAGCGCCGCCTTCATCACCCGCGCCGCGCCGTCGCCGTCCGGCTGGGGCGCCGACACGTGGTAGGCGTCCGCGCTCATGCCGTAACCCAGGATCTCGGCATAGGCATGGGCGCCGCGGGCCAGGGCCGCCTCGCGTTCTTCGAGGATCAGCACCCCGGAGCCCTCGCCGAGAACGAAGCCGTCGCGGCCGACATCCCAGGGCCGCGACGCCCTGTCCGGCTCGTCGTTGCGCACCGAAAGCGCCTTCATCGCCCCGAAGCCGGCCACCGCCAGGTCGCAGGTCGTGGCCTCCGTGCCGCCGGCGAATGCCGCGTCGGCGTAGCCGTGCTGAATCAGGCGGAACGCATCGCCGACCCCGTGCAGGCCGGTCGTGCAGGCGCTCGTGGGACAGGAGTTCGGTCCCTTGGCGCCGTGCCGGATCGAGATCTGGCCGGACGCCATGTTGGCGATCAGGCCGGGGATGAAGAACGGGGACACCCGGCGCGGTCCGCGGTCGCGCCACACGTCGTGCATGTGCTCGATCAGCGGCAGCCCGCCCATGCCCGAGCCGACGACCGTGGCGACGCGATCGGCGTTCGCCTCATCGATCTCGAGCCCCGAGTCCTCACGGGCCAGGGCTGCCGCCGCCACGGCGAACTGGATGAAGAGATCGACACGGCGGATGTCCTTGCGGGGCATGAACTGCTCCGCGTCGAAGTCCCGCACTTCGGCGGCGATCTTGGTCGTGTACGGCGACGCGTCAATCCGCGTCATCGCACCGACGCCGCTCCGGCCCTCCATCAGGCCGGACCACGTGGCCTCCGTCCCCACCGCGAGCGGAGACACCAAGCCGACGCCGGTGATGACGACGCGTCTACGGTCGTTCATGAATCCGTTTGTCAGCGGACCCGCTCGGGGCGGCCGGAGCCAGCTCGCTAGTTGTCGCCCCCGTGCGCCTGGATGTAGTCGGTGGCTTCCTTGACGGAGCCGATCTTCTCGGCATCCTCGTCGGGGATCTCGATGCCGAACTCTTCCTCGAAGGCCATGACCAACTCGACGATGTCGAGCGAGTCCGCACCGAGGTCATCGGTGAAACGGGCCTGCGGAGTGACTTCGTCGGCATCGACTCCGAGCTGCTCGACAATGATGCTATTGACCTTTTCGACTACGGACATTCTGGTTCCTCTTTAGGGGTGTTGGCAGGGGTGTTGGCGCAGGTTTGACGTTCTTCCGGCCCACTGACAGACGCAGACTATGCCACCACGAAGGCGATCCGTCCAACTCGTGTTGTGTCTCCGGCTATTCAGGTCATCCCGCCGCTGACGCTCAGGACTTCGCCGGTGACGTAGGACGCCTCGTCGCTCGCCAAGTACAGCACGGCGGGCGCGATGTCGTCCACCGTGCCGAGTCGCACTACGCCGTACTGCTCCAGGAAGCGCTCGCCGGCGCCCTCCGGCATCGCGGCGGTCATGTCCGTCTCGATGAAGCCCGGCGCCACGACGTTCACCGTGATCCCCCGGCTCAGCAGCTCGCGGGCCAGGGACTTGCTGAACCCGATCAGCCCGGCCTTGGACGCGGCGTAGTTCGCCTGCCCGGCATTGCCGAGCACACCGGCCACGGATGACACCGAGACGATCCGCCCGAAACGACGGCGCATCATGCCCCGCACCAGCGCCTTGGTCAGGACGAAGACGCCGGTCAGGTTCACGTCCTGGACCCGCTGCCACTGGTCCAGGGTCATCCGGGCCAGCAGGTTGTCGGCCGTGATGCCGGCGTTGTTGACCAGGATGTCGACCGCCGCGAACTCCTTCGGAAGCTGCCGCACCGCGGCGGGCATCGACTCGTGATCGGCCAGATCGAGCGCCATCGCATGGGCCTCGCCGCCTGAGGCATCGATTTCGGCGGCAACTTCGCCCAGCAGTTCCTCGTTCCGGGCCGCCAGCACCACGCGGGCGCCCTGCCGCGCCAGGAGTACGGCACAGGCGCGGCCGATACCGCGCGAGGCGCCGGTGACCAGCGCCGTCCGTCCGCTCAGATCGAAGAGGCTCACGTTCGTCACTCCATATCGCCCGGTTCGGCCACCGCCCGGACCTTCAGGCGCCGCTCGATCCGCCGCGCGAGGCCCGAAAGCACCTTGCCGGGCCCGAACTCGATCAGCCGGTCGACGCCTTCGGCTGCCATGACCGTCACCGACTCCGCCCAGCGCACGGGGCCGTCGATCTGCCGCACCAGCGCGTACCTGACTGCGCACGCGGTTGTCACCGGCGCCGCATCCACATTGCAGACCACCGGCACCTGCGGGTCCGCCATCGGCGCCGCCCGAATCAGCGGCTCCATCGCCCGGCGGGCCGGCGCCATCAAGGCGCAGTGGAAAGGGGCCGAAACCGGCAGCGAAATCGCCCGGCGCGCGCCCCGCCCGCTCGCCAGCACCATCGCCCGCTCCACCGCTTCGCTGGCGCCGGCGATCACGATCTGCCCGGGCGCGTTGAGGTTGGCGAGCTGGCAGACCCCGCGGGTGTCGGCCGCCGCCTCGGCAGCGACTTCAGCCGTGTCTTCGACACTCAGGCCAAGCACCGCGGCCATCGCACCCTGACCCACCGGCACCGCCTTCTGCATGGCCTCGCCCCGAGCCCGGACCAGGCGCAGAGCGTCGCCGAGTTCAAGCGCGCCGGCAGCGACGAGCGCCGTGTACTCGCCCAGGCTGTGGCCGGCGACGAAGTCCGGCGTCTCCGTCTCCAGACCCCGAGCCCGGTAGCACCGAAGCGCCGCCACCGATGCGGCGACGAGCGCCGGCTGGGTGTTCACCGTCAATCGAAGCTCGTCCTCGGGCCCCTCGAAGCAGAGCACGGACAGCGCGAAACCGAGGGTTTCGTCCGCTTCCTCGAAGACCGCCCGCGCCTCCGGAAAGGTCTCCGCCAGCGCCCGGCCCATGCCGACCCGCTGCGAACCCTGGCCCGGAAAGACGTACGCCACGCCACTCATCTGAACAACCCTCGATTACGAGTCAGAACCGAACCGCGGCGGCGCCCCAGGTCAACCCGGCGCCGAAGGCCGCCATCAGGACCAAATCCCCGGAGTCGATGCGCCCGTCGCGGTTGAGTTCGTCGAGCGCGATCGGGATGGACGCGGCCGAGGTGTTGCCGTAACGATCGACGTTGACGTACACGCGGTCGGCGGGCACGTCGATCCGGCGACCCACGGCGTCGATGATCCGGCGGTTCGCCTGATGGGGAATGAGCCACTTGACGTCTTCCGGCTCCTGGCCGGCCTGGGCGAGCACTTCGCCGGAAACCTCGGCCAGAGTGCGGACCGCCACCTTGAAGGTCTCGTTGCCGAGCATCCGGATGAAGGGCAGCCGCGCTTCCAGGGTCTCCGGACGGTTTGGAGGATTGCGGCTGCCGCCGCCCGGCATCTCGAGCAGGTGGGCCAGCGAACCGTCGCTGTGGATCGCCACGGAGAGAACGCCCGGCAGCCCGTTCTCCGGACTCGGCGCCGGGGGGTCTTCGCCGCGAAGCACGACCGCGCCCGCGCCGTCGCCGAACAGAACGCAGGTCGAGCGGTCCTCGTAGTCCGTGAACTTGGTCAGCGACTCGGCGCCGATCACCAGGGCCGTCGAGGCGGCGCCGCTGGCAACGTACTGGTGCCCGACCGAAAGACCGTAGATGAAGCCCGTGCAGCCCGCGTTCAGATCGAAGGAGGTCGCATCCTTCGCACCGATTTCTTCCTGCACCAGACAGGCAGTGGACGGGAAGGGCATGTCCGGCGTCACCGTCGAGATCAGGATGAGATCCACCTCCGCGGGCGCCACACCCGCCATCTCCAACGCTTCGCGCGCGGCTTGAACGGCAAAGATCGACGTGTACTCATCGTCGGTGGCGACTCGTCGCTCGTGAATGCCGGTTCGGGCGACGATCCACTCGTTCGAGGTGTCGACGATGCGCTCGAAATGGGCGTTGGTGAGGATCTTGTCCGGCAGGGCCTTGCCGGTGCCGGCGATCCGGACCCGCCGTACGTGGTTGGTAGAGGCGCCGCGTAACCCGTTCCTCATCCCGCTACCGCCTTCGGCGCCGGCTCGGTGGCGACCT
This sequence comes from Candidatus Multivorans sp., assembly GCA_965216125.1. Taxonomy (GTDB): domain Bacteria; phylum Acidobacteriota; class Thermoanaerobaculia; order Multivoradales; family Multivoraceae; genus Multivorans. The sequence goes on from OZ244152.1 coordinate 782,296, forward strand.
CCGAGAGCTTGGCGCTGACCTTGACGTGGATGCCCGCCTCGCAGAACTCCACCGCGCGCTGCACCGCGCTGCAGATCGCGTGGGCGGACGAACGACCGTGGGCAACGAAGCAACCGCCGCGCAGGCCGAGCAGCGGTGCGCCGCCGTACTCGCTGTAGTCGATCCGGCTCTTGAAGCGGTCGAAGGCGGGCCGGGCCAGCAGATAGCCGAGCCGCGACCGGAGCGTGCGCCCCATCTCCTCGCGCAACTGGCCGCCCACGAACTCCGCGAGCGCTTCGGCGCTCTTCAGGATCGCGTTGCCGACGAAGCCGTCGCAGACGACCACATCGGTGTTGCCGCTGAACACGTCGCGGCCCTCGACGTTGCCGATGAAGTTGAGTCCCGTGGCGTCCAGCGACTTGAACACCTCGCGGACCAGGTCAGTGCCCTTGCCGGCCTCTTCGCCGATCGACAGCAGGCCGATGCGCGGCGAGTTCATCCGCAGCAGTTGCTGGGCCAGGTAGTGGCCCATGACCGCGAACTGACGGAGTTGGTGCGGCTTCGAGTCGACATTGGCGCCCGCGTCCAGCAGGATGGTTCGACCGACGCGCCGCGGCATGGTCACCGCGAGGGCCGGTCGATCGACCCCGGGGGCCACACCGATCACCATCTTGCCGGCGACCAGAGCGGCGCCGGTGTTGCCCGCGGTCACCATCGCCTGCGCCCGGCCATCCTTGACCAGGCGGGCACAGACACGCACCGAAGAGTCGCGCTTGCGGCGCACCGCGAGCGCCGACTCATCCATGCCGACGACCTCGCCGGCATGGACGATCTCGACCCGCTGCCGGACACCACGTCCGGGCTCGAAGTTCTCGATCTCCTGTTCCAGGATCGGCCGACGACCCACGAGGAGGAGACGGCGCCTCCGTTGACGCGCCGCTAGCAGCGCGCCCTCAACCACGGTCCGGGGGGCGTGGTCGCCGCCCATCGCATCGACGGCGATCACGGTTGGGGTCCGCGCTGAACCTCGATCCGTCAATTCAGGGTCAACTCCGAGTCAGTAAACGGCCAGTGTAGCGCCTGAGGGGGTTTGCCCAGCGGGCTGCTAGAGGACGTCGTCCATCTCGATCACGTCGCGGCCACGGTAGTGACCGCAGTGGCTGCAGGCGCGGTGCGGCAGCTTGGCTTCGCCGCAATTCGGGCACAACGAGCCGGCGGGCCGCTTCAGCCCGTCATGGGCCCGTCTCCGGTCGCGACGCGCCTTCGAGTGCCGTCGTTTGGGGTTTGGCATTTCAAGGGTTCCTTTCTGGGTCGTCCAGCTTGATCGTCCAGCACACTACGCCGCCGCTTCGGCGGCGCAGCGGCCGCCAACACTAGTTCAGATTCCCGCCAAGTCGTTCGCGGATCGCTTCCAGCCCCGACCAGCGCGGGTCGACCTGCTCACCATCGCACGCGCAGGCTTCCCGTTTCCGGTCGGCGCCGCAGTGCGGGCACAGCCCGAGGCACGCCGGATCGCAGGTCGATTTCATCGGCACGTTCAACTCGAGCTGCTCGCGGACCAGAACCGCCAGGTCGACCGCGCCCTCGACCGCGGTAAGGACCGACAGATCCTCCGGTTCCAGTTCACGCGCGCCGGCCCCATCCTCGGCCGGGGACGCATCTTCACGCCGACTGGTCACGACAAACGCGAGCGGCAGTTCGACTTCCTGCTCGAAGGGGTTCAGGCAGCGGTCGCAGTGGAGCCTCAGCCGGTAGAGCAGTCTTGCCTGCAGCAGGAAGTCCGGACCGACGAACGCAAGACTGCCCCTGCAGTCCACGCTGCCGAGCACGAGCGCTTCGTCACGGCCCCAGTCGGCAGCCGGCACTGGAACGTCTTCGTGCCAGCGAAGGGGGCCCTTGCGGGCTTGTTCGAGCTGCAGGTGCATCTCATTCACCACCAGGTCGCGAAACCAGGTCGCGAAACTCAAGCCGCCGCGCAATCCGGCCAAGCGCAACCGGGCAAACCCAAGAGGCTACGAATCGTCGCGGCAACTGTCAATGCAGTGTAGTGGCTCACCAAGTGGCCCACATCAATCCCGTCCGTCCCACATCAAGCCCATTCATCCCACATCAAACCCGTCCGTCCCACATCCGTCTGAGCCACTACATCTCGGACACGCGCCGCGAAGCGCCCTACGGCGCTAGGCTTGCACCGTGGCCCGCATCGGCATCGACGCTCGAAAGGTGCGGGACTTCGGCATCGGGGTCTACGTCTCCAACCTGATCCGGGGTCTGGCGCGGATCGAGGCCGAACAGGAAGCGGCCGCGAACGAGTACGTCCTGTTCGTCCGCCCCGAGGACCGCGACTTCGCTGCCGATCTGCCGGCGAACTTCCGCTGCGTCGTCGAACGGTCGCCGGTCTACTCGCTGCGCGAGATCGCGATGATGACCTGGCGCATCTCGCGGTCGCGCCTCGACCTCTACCACGCCACCCACTACGTCCTGCCGGCGATCGTGCCGTGTCCGACGGTGGTCACGATCCACGACATCATCCACCTGCTCTACCCCGGCTTCCTGCCGAGCCGCGCGGCGTCCCTCTACGCCCAACGCATGTTTCGCCACAGCGTCAGCCGAGCCGACCGGATCATCGCCGTGTCCCAGAACACGAGCAGCGACGTTCTCGACTACTTCGACATTCCGGCTGAGAAGATCCAGGTCGTGTACAACGGCGTCGAGGATCGTTTCCGGCAACTGCTCAGCGCGGAGGAACTCAGCGCCCGCCTGGAGGACGTGGGCGTCCGCCAGCCGTACCTGCTGTTCGTCGGCAATCCGAAGCCCCACAAGAACCTGGACCGGGTAATCAAGGCGTACGCCAGGGCCCGTTCACGGGGCGGCATCGAAGCGCCCCTCGTCTGCGTCGGCGCGCGGCCCGGCAGCGACTTCAAGGTCGAGCGCCGCGCCCGCCAGCTCGGTGTCGGCGACCATGTCCAGCTCGTCGGCCATGTGCCGGCGAGCGCCCTGCCGGCGCTCTACCAGGGCGCGAGCCTGTTCCTCTACCCGACTCTGTACGAGGGTTTCGGTCTGCCCGTGGTCGAGGCAATGGCCTCACGGGCGCCTGTGATCACGTCGAACACGTCGTCGCTCCAGGAGATCGCCCGGGGCTACGCGGAACTCGTCAATCCGCTCGAGGTGGAGGAGATCGCGAGAGCCATCGAGCACTGCATGAAGGACCGCGACCACGCCCGGCAGCTCGCCGACCGCGCCGCCTCCCGCGCCGCCGCGTTCCAGTGGCAGACCGCCGCCGAGAGCACTCTCGCGATCTACCGCGACGTGCTCCGGGAGGCGGGACACTGACCGCCGGTTAACATCCGGCGCCCGCCAGAGTCGGGCGCCCCTACACCCCCACGATCCCAACACCGTGCTCCAGAACCGACTCCGCGTCACCGCCACGCTGAACATCGCCGGCGATGTCGCCGCCACGGTCGGCGCCTTCTACCTGGCCTGGTACCTGCGCTTCGTGCAGCCGGTGATCGAGATGACGAAGTCGGCGCCGGACTTCGAGCCGTATCTCAGGATGCTGCCCTTCATCCTGCTGATCTGGCCCACGGTCTACCACTTCCACGGCCTCTACCGCATTCGGCGCGGGCACAGCCGGGTGGACGAGGCGATCAGCATCGTCATCGCGACCGTCCTGGCGCTCGTGATCCTGACCGCGGTCCTGACCTTCGACCGCGTGACTCAGGCCGGCAGCGACGACCCCTTCTCCTACAGCCGCGCCTTCTTCGCTCTGTTCGCGGCCAGCGACATCTTCCTGGTCGCGCTGGTCCGCTTCGTCACCCGGGCCTTCCTGCGCGTGGTCCGGCGTCGGGGGCACAACGTGCGCCGCATCCTGATCGTCGGCGCCGGCGACAGCGGCGAGGAGATCGCGGCCAAACTGGTCCGGCACCGGGAACTCGGCTACGAGGTCGTGGGCTTCCTGGACGACGACCCGGACAAGCAATCCGCCGAGCGGGTCCCCGGCGTCAGCGTGATCGGCACACTCGACGACCTGGAAGCAGCAATCGAGCGACACCACGTCGACCAGGTCATGATCGCCCTGCCGTTCGAGGCGCACCGGAAGATCCTCAACCTGCTCGACCGTATCGGCAACGAGCTGATCGAGATCCGCCTGGTGCCGAACGTCCTGCAGTACGCGACGCTGCGCGCCGACATGGAGGACGTGGACGGCACACCGGTCATCAACCTCTCCCACGTACCGATGGAGGGCTGGTCGAGCCTGGCCAAGCGGACGATGGACATCGGCGCTTCCCTGGCGGCCATGGCCGTGCTGCTGCCCCTGCTGCCGATCGTGCTGGTGCTGATCAAGCTCGAGGACCGCGGGCCGCTGTTCTACCGGCAGGAGCGGATGGGGCTCGACGGCCGCTCCTTCATGATCCTCAAGTTCCGCTCGATGCGAGTGAACGCCGAGTCCGCCACCGGCCCGGTGTGGGCAGTCGAGGACGACCCACGCCGCACCCGCATCGGCGCCTTCCTGCGCCGCTGGTCGATCGATGAGCTGCCCCAACTCTGGAACATCTTCCGCGGCGACATGTCGATCGTGGGCCCCCGGCCCGAGCGTCCCAGCTTCGTCCGCGAGTTCCGCCACGAGATCCCGAACTACATGCTCCGTCACCGCGTGAAGTCGGGGCTGACCGGCTGGGCCCAGGTCCACGGCTGGCGCGGCAACACCTCGATCAGCAAGCGCATCCAGTACGACCTGTACTACATCGAGAACTGGAGTCTCCGTCTCGACTTCCAGATCCTCTGGCTGACCCTGCGCCGGGGTGTGACGAAGAACGCGTACTAGTTGACCAAGAACGCGTACTAGGGGTCAGCCGCCCTCTCGTTCCGGTCCGCTCAGGTGCGGCCGCTCCGGCTCCGGAGCGGCCTGCTTCCCTCCAAGACACTGCGCCACCGCGCCACGGTCCGTTGGAGGGCAACTGGGTCAACTCACGATAAATGAAATTATAGAACACAACCGGGCCGCTCCGGAAACCACCCGCGGCACAAGCGGGGGGCTATACTCGGGCACTCCAGAACAGCAGGGAGCCCCCCCATGAACTCAGCCGCCCGTTGCCTGCCCGGGATCGCCCTGGGACTCGTCGCCGCGATCGCCCTGCCCGCCGCGGCCACGGCCCAGCAACTCTGGAACATCGAGGAAGTCACGGCACAGCCCGTGCCGCCGATCCTGATGGACGGCGTCGCGGTGAGCGCCGCGGCCGCCGGCGCCCCGACCGCCGAGGCGGCGACGGTGCAGGTGGCGTTCGACTACCTCCGCCTCGGCATGGGCTACCTCGAGCTGCCCGTACCGGGCGGTGCCGTCATCGAGACGGAGAACGCCGTGTTCGAGGACCGCGGCGACGGCGATCTGATGTGGACCGGAGAGGTACCGGGAGCCGGCTACGAGAGCGTGGTGCTCACCGTCCAGGACGGGCACCTCGTGGGCTGGTTTGGCGAGCCGGGAGGGCCTAAGTACGTGGTCTACGCGGGACCGGACGGCCGCGGCTCGCTGGCCGAGGAAGTCGGACCGACGGGTGACTGGTGCGGCGTCGCGAACGGGGAGCAGGCCATCCACCCGTCTGCCGTGGCGAGGCCTGCCCGAGATCGCTCGGAATCCTTCGTCCGGGACTCGACGACGAACCGCCTGGACATCCTCGCTCTCTACACCAGCGGAACAGAGCACTACTGGCGGGTGATCGGAGGACCGGCGGTCGGGGTGCAGCAACTCGAGGACTATCTGAACATGGTGTTTCGAAACGGCGCCATCCCGGCGACCGCAAACCTGATTCCGGTGCTTTGGGATCCCATGCTGTTCAACCACCCACGGCACGCGGGATTTCATTTCCCAAATAATCTAGGGCAGTGGCAGAGTGAGTTCGCCACTTCACCGGAAGTCTGGCGACTCGCAAAGCGGTACCGCGCTGACCTGGTTCACTTCCTGCCGGAGATAGCGGACAGCGGGGCAGGAGGACGTGCACAGCCTAGGCAGGATTTCGATCCCAAAGTGCTTGTTGCCTATTCGCGTGCCTTCCCACCATACATCTTCGCCCACGAGATCGGCCACAACCTCGGGGGGGAACATGAGCCGGCGGCATACGGCGACTATTTCTTGGAGCAACAGTCACAATGGGCGCTTCGCCCGTACGCCTTCGGCCATACGGACATGACCTCGTGCAGCAAGCGCGAAGGCTATGGCAACTCCTTGATCTGCCCGATTACGATCATGAGCTACGGCCAGGACGCAAACAGGGATAACGATCCAAGGACGTTTGCCTCTAGGGAGCCGTTCTACTCCTCGGTCCGGCACAAGCCGAACGGCTGGACGATCGGCGTCGCAGGCACGAGCGAGGTGGAGCGGGTCTTCCAGGAGACGGTTCCCGTGGCGGTGCGCTCCGGAGAAGAGTCGACCGATTGGTACGAACAGCGTCCGCGCCGAATCACGGCCCGGTGGACGGGCCGTGATTCGGTACGGGTGACTTGGAAGGAGGAGGACGAGTTCGCAATACACGTGGCGCTTGTTACCGTGGGCGGGGCGAACGACGCCTATCAGCTTCAATCTACCGGAGGCCGGCCAGGCGATCCGTTCGTCCTCGATGAGGCGTGGTCCTCGGACAACCTGACGCCGGTCTTGGATGAGAGCGGTGCCTTCCTCAAGGGTGTCGAGATGGAGGGGCTACGGCCGGGAGGGGAGTACCGGTTGGCGGCGAGGGGATCAGGCCGATGCGACTTCAACGACGGTTGCATCTGGGCGTCCGCTAGCGACGTATTGGAGCTGGTGCCGCCCAGGGCGGCTGCCGGCGGGCCCGCGGCGCCGGAGCTCTTGGCGACTCAGGTGACGGCCAAGGACAGCGTTCGCCTCACTTGGCAAAGCGGTTCGCCGGGCGCCGCCGGCGGCTACGAAGTCTGGTATCGCAAGTGGTCCGACGAGGAGCCGGACGAGGTCTGGCGCCGCTACGGCGGACCGCTGCCGGCGAGCACGCGGCACCTGGAGGTGAACGGCCTGGCCGCGGAGGAGGAAATCCGGGTTGTTGAGCGCTATTGGGATCCCAATAACCGCGTCTGGGTCCGCAGTGCCACCGCAAAGCGGGGTCGCTACTCCTTCGTCGTCGTGGCCTACAACGACCAGGGGTTCAACGCCAGCGAGACCTACGACCTGGAGTTCTTGCCGGAGCCCTACCCGGAGCCGACGGCTTCCGGAGAGACCACGGACTGCGCCGTGTGGAGCCGGCCGACGGGGATCGACCTGGACGGCTACCAGGTCCATGCGTGTCTGGAGACGCCCGACGGCGCCCGGCGGCGTGCGTGGGACTACCGGCTGGAGGCGGACCAGTCCGCGCTGCTCTACTTCTTCAACCGCGACAACGCGGAGATCCTGGTCAAGGTGCTTGACGGCTGCGCGATCAACGGTCACCGCTGGGTGTATCTGGCCCCGGTGACAACCCTGGCGTTCCGACTCCTGATTCGGGAACTCGGCCCCAACCTCGCCAACCGGAGACAGGTTTGGTACTACGACTCGGAACGCCGGCCGCAGGATCGGATCAACGCCTACCCCCTCTACGGCAAGGTCGGCAACCCGAAGGACAGGACAGCGCGCACGGTGAGCGACACGACCGCCTTCCCTTGCACCGTGGCGGAGATCGCGGATGCCAGAGCGGAGTCCTCGGGTTCTGGGGACGATGCAGGGCTCCTGGCACGTGCCGCAAACCCGCTGCCCCACGTGTCCGCTGCCTCGGCGACGCCGCTGGCCGCGGGAGCGCTCACGGACTGCGAGCCCGGCGGCCCCACTCTGACCCTCCGCGGCGGCTACACGGTCAGCATGTGCTACGAGACGTACAAGGGCGAGATCGGCGACGCCAAGGACTGGGGTCTGGACTCGACTCAGTCGGGGCTCTTGTACTTCTTCCAGCGCAACAACGCGGAGGTGCTCATCAAGGTGCTGGACGGGTGTGGCGTCAATGGTTACCGCTGGGTGTTCGTGGCGCCCGTGACCGATCTGGCCTTCAACCTGCGGGTTGAAAGCCCGGACGGCAGCAAAGTCTGGAACCGCACAAACCGCCTGGGGCAGACGGCCGACGCGTGGAGCGACGTCTCCGCCTTCCCCTGCACGGCATAAAGGGACCTCGGCTCGTCGGGAAAGGCGGCACCCGGACCGGGCTAGACCACAGGGAGGGGAGAGAGACCCCTGCTACCGCAGCAGCGTGGCAACGATCAGGCCGCCGGCGGCGCCGGCGACAAGGGTGACGATGCCCACAAGAACGAAGACCGATCCGGCCGCGCGGTTGAGCCACTGGACGCGCTGGTCGAGTTCGCGCAGGCCGGTGACAACCTGGTCAAGCGCCGCGGCCGCGGTGCGCTCGGCCTCGGTGAGCCTGTCGAGGACCTCCCGGTTGGCGCGCATCCGGTCTTCGGTGCTGGTCATCGACTGGGGCCTCCTCGATCTCGGTTGGCGCGTAGTGCGGCGTCCCTGACGGCCTGCCGCGCCGGCGAGAGTTCCTGGGTCTGCGGGCGCTCGGTGACCTGCGCCCGCAGCCAGCGGGCGAGGCGCTCGGTCTCGGCTTGGAGTTCGCGGTAGCACTGCCGAAGCGCCGCGGCCGTCTTCTCGATGGCCGCGCGGAGCTCGCGATCGAACCTCGAGACTCGCTCGAGTCCGGACGCGGGCGGCTGCTCGACCTGGTCGCGCTCGAGGGACCGGGTGACGCGCTCGGCTCACCGGCCGGTGCGTAGCTCCTGGTGGTAGGCGCGGCCCATGTGAATGCCGGCCGGCCGATCCAGTTCGGCCGCGGCGGCGTAGTCGCCACGATCGAGGGCGTCCTGCCGTTGGTCGACCAGACTCCGGTGGTCGACGCGGGCAGGCGCGCCGGCTCGGTTGAGCGCGTCGTTGGTGCGCTCGGCCCACTCCTGCCGCGACTCCTTGAGGAGGGCGCGGTCGTTCCAGGAACGATCCTTGCCGGTCCGATGCGCCGGGTCGTCAGAACCACGTGCGCATGAGGGTTCCGGGTGCCGCCTTCGGACTGGACGCGGAGCACGGCCTGGACTCGGCCGAAGCGGCCGACGTCGCCGGGCCGGCCGTGGCTCGACCTGGTGTCAGGTTCTGACACTCTGACCAGGGATTCCGGGGTAGCGTCAAACCATGATCGACACACTCGCCACCGCCCGCAGCCTCGAAGACGCGGGCATGGACTCCCGGCAGGCGGAAGCCGTCGCCGGCGCCATCCGCGGTGCCGTGGTCGAGGGCAGCGCCACAAAGGCCGACCTGCTCGACCTCGAACTCCACCTCACACGACGCATGTATGCGCTCGCGATCGCCCAGGCCGGGGCCACGGTCGCGCTCACCGTCACGCTGCTGCGGCTACTGGCGTCGTAGAGGCGACCTAATCGGGTCGATCTCCCGGGGGGGGGATTGCGCTAGCCAAGCCTCGAAACGGCCGTCCGAGACGCCGATCGGGGCGTCTACGGCCGCCGCGTCCGGTCTTCCTCGCCAGCCTCCGGCTCCGGATCTCCGTGGCGCGTAACGCCCGCGTCGCTGTGGGCACGGCGTTCAATGTCAGCGCGGATCCTGGCAGCGCCCACGGCGAGCGCTTTCGCGGCGCTCGGAAACTACTCCGCGGATACGTCCCTGCATTTCGTCAGCTTCCGGGCTGCCGAGTTGCCGCAAGTCCGCTGCCTTCGGGGGCTTGCCCCGGAGGCAGCGGTTTCTCATTCACGAAGTGCTGCGGACAGGGCCTTACGGCCGCCCAACCCTCAGTTCTCGGCGTCGAATTCCCGGTAGTCGCCGCGCTCTTCCATCGGGATCGGGTGGCGGACCTCGACGTGGAAGCCGTCGTCCTCGGTATAGGCGACATCGTTCAGGTCGTAGACCACCTGCGTCTGGGAGCCCTTGGTGAGCCCGGCAGTCTCAACCCAGAGCAGCCGGCGTTCCTTCTCCGCACCGTCCGGGTCGGCGATCGTCAGGTCGACCGTGATGCCGTCGAGCGTGCCGGCGCCCTCGTTGTGAACCAGGATGTCGAGCATGACATTGACCAAGGCGGGCTCGGCCGGCATATCGCTTTCCGCGTCCGCGTCGGCGTCCGCGTCGGCGTCCGCGTCGGCGTCGGCGTCGGCGTCGGCGTCAGCGTCGGCGTCGGCGTCAGCGTCGGCCATCGCCTCGTCGGCAACCGGGGCCAGCACCCTGAACGACTGCAACTGCGCGATGAAGCCGGCGCGGGTCCCGGCCACGCCGCCCCCGCCGCCGCAGGCAAGGGCGAGCAGCGCGATGGCCGCAACGAGCGCGAGAACCACTTCCGGTCGCCGCCAAGATGTCCGATTCAAAGTCGCCTTCATCGTCTCTCCCTTTCCGTCCATCAACCTCGTCTGAGCCCTCGTCTCGCGTCGACCTCTGAGGATAGCCTGTATCACCGGGAACGGGCGCGGTCCCAGAACTCCTCGGCCAGGCCGCCGGCCAGCACGATCTCGGGCCGCAGTTCGACGCCGAACCGGTCTCGTACCGCCCGGTGCGCCGCCACCATCAGATCGAGCACGTCGGCGGCGCGCGCCTTCTCCCGGTTGACGATCACGTTCGCGTGGCGCTGGCTGATCTCGGCGCCGCCACGGCACTCGCCCTTCAGACCACAGGCTTCGATCAGCCGGCCGGCAAAGTCGTCCTGGGGATTGCGGAACACGGAACCGGCGTTCGGCTTGCCCGACGGCAGGCTCTGCCACCGCCGCTTGTTCAACTCGTTGATCCGCTTGAGCGCCGCGGCGCCGTCGCCGCGCCGGAGCCGGAACTCCGCTCTTGTTATCACCGCGTCGGTCCCCTGCAGGTTCGTGGTCCTGTAGCCGGGCATAAGCCGGGCGACCGGCACGGCCTCGACCGGCCGCCCCGGTCGCGCCACGCGAACCTCGGTCAGAACATCCTGGATCTCCGTGCCGTAGCAGCCGGCGTTCATCACCACGGCGCCGCCCACGGTCGAGGGGAAACCGGACAGGGCCTCGAGCCCGAGCAGACCCTGCTTCGCCGTGTCCCGCGCCAGTCTGGCAAGCGTGACCCCGGCGCCGGCCCGTACCGTTTCGCCCTCCACCTCGACGAGCTCGAGCTCACCTCGCAGCCGGCAGACGATGCCGCGAATGCCCCTGTCCGGGAACAGGACGTTCGAGCCGTGACCGTGCAGGTGAAGCGCGACCGCACATTCGCGGGCCACGGTCATCACCGCGGTGAGCGCCGCCTCGGACTCGACCCGAACGAAGAAATCCGCCGGACCGCCGATCCGCAGCGTCGTCACCGAGGCCAGTGGAACCGCCTCGCGTACACAGGCGTCGGGAGTCGCGACGAGCCGGTCCCGGATCTCGCGGTTGACGGCCAAGGGGGGCTGCAATACGCTGACTGCGCCCTTGTCGATGTCGGCTGTCACGTTGTTCTACGCCACGTCGCCGAGCGTCCGTAGCGGCCAAGTCCCGCCCTCCGTTGAACCGTCTGACGATCCAGGGGACCGCCGCATCGGTCGCGCGGGAGTATAGCCACGCACGGCCTGCGGCGACGCCGCCGGAACCGCGCCGCTGCCCCCTCGAAGGCCGTCGATCACTGCCCGAACACCTCCAAACGCGCCAAAACCACACAATGAGGAAAAAGAAACCCATGACCCCCACCCGCGCGAATTCGCGCAAGCAGCAAGTCGGCCACGAGGAAGGCATCGCGGGCGCGCTCAGCCAGATCGAACGTCAATTCGGAAAGGGCGCGATCATGCGCCTCGGCGAAAAGGAGAACCTCGGTGTCGAATCGATCTCGACCGGTTCGCTGGCCGTCGACGCCGCGATCGGCACCGGCGGTTTCCCGCGCGGCCGCGTCGTCGAGGTCTACGGTCCGGAGTCGAGCGGCAAGACCACTCTGGCCCTGTCGGTCGCCGGACAGGCCCAGCGCACCGGCGGTACCGCGGCGTTCATCGACGCCGAGCATGCCCTCGACGCCGAGTACGCCGAGAAGATCGGTGTGAACATCGACGACCTCCTGGTCTCCCAGCCGGACAGCGGTGAGCAGGCGCTGGAGATCGCCGAGATGCTGGTGCGCTCGAACGCGCTCGACATCGTCGTGATCGACTCGGTCGCCGCCCTGGTGCCGCGCGCCGAGCTGGAAGGCGAGATGGGCGACTCCCATGTCGGTCTCCAGGCTCGGCTCATGTCCCAGGCGCTCCGCAAGCTGACCGCTATCATCGCCCGGTCGCGGACGACCGTGGTGTTCATCAACCAGATCCGCGAGAAGATCGGGGTCATGTTCGGCTCGCCCGAGACCACGACCGGTGGCCGGGCGCTCAAGTTCTACTCGTCGGTCCGCATCGACATCCGGCGCATCGGCGCGCTGAAGGACGGCGACGTGGTGGTCGGCTCACGGGTGCGGATCAAGGTGGTCAAGAACAAGGTCGCGCCGCCGTTCCGGCTGGCCGAGTTCGACATCGACTTCGGCGAAGGCATCTCCCGGGTCGGCGAGCTGATCGACCTCGGCATCCAGCACAACCAGGTGCTGAAGAGCGGCGCCTGGTTCTCGGCCGGTGACACAAGGCTGGGCCAGGGCCGCGAGAACGCGAAGCAGTTTCTACGCGACAACCCGGACCTGGCTGACGAGATCGAGGCGCACCTGCGCTCCGAGATGGGTCTGCCCGCGATCGTCGCCGCCGCGGAGTCCGGCGAGCAGAAGGCGGCTGCCGGCTAGCTGGCGGCGGAGGCGGAAGCGGAAGCGGTGGCCGCACCCGCCCGTCTTGGGTCAGGAGGGGTCTGCTCCCAGGTGACGTTCGCGCTTGAGAGGAGATGGGGAGGGGGTGCGCTCACTCCGCTTCACTCGCTCCGGTTGGGCGTCGGTTCCTGGGGGGGCGTCGACCGTCGCTCGTTCAGAGGCACCTGGGAGCAGACCCCTCCTGACCCGACTGGGCTGGAAGTCGGTGCCGAGAGGGCTGATGCACGAGGCAAACGAAGACCGACACTCTCCGCGGAGGGAATCTGAGCCGCTCTAGGGTGTTATCCGGGCTAAGGTCCGCCACTGGGCCGGAGGAACTCAGAGAGAAATGATGAACCGACCCCTTCTTGCCGCAACCGTTCTGTTGGCTGTGGCCCTACCGGCTAGTGGACAGTTGCCTTGCAACCCTTGTGTCGGCCTGGCAACCGACGATCCCGATGGGGTGGCGGAGGTCCTGGGCACGCTGCCCGAGCTGCCGGAGGAGTCGCTTCTGGTGGTCAAGTGGCCGGTCGATCTTGCGGATGAGGCCGGGGTCGAAGCGGCTGCCGGGGCGGCGTCGCGGCTGCGGGACAGGGGAGCTGTGCCCTGGTACGCGGTCCGCTTCGCCGCGCCGCCGCCGGCCGCGGACCGCGCCGGCGAGCTGACGCCGGAGCTGGAGCGGCTGGCCAACCTCGCCCGGTCGGCACGGGCCGGCGCCTTCTTCCAGCTCATCTGGCCGGGGGAACTCAGCAACGAACCGCTACAGGTGCAGGAGTACGCGCTGGCGCTGAAGCGGGCGGCGGTCGCCGTTTCGGGCGCGCAGCCGGATGCCGTCGTGGTCTCGGCGCCGCTACCGGGCGATCCTGAGCTCCTTCGCGCCCTCTACGGGCAGGAGCTGGACGCTTACCTGGACGGAGTCGCCCTCACCGCCCCCGCCACCTCGGACGCGGTCGATCTGAGCGCCTTGCGGGGACTGATCCGTGAACTGGATCCGGATGCCCTCGTCGCGGTCGAGCAGGGGCCCGCCGGGACCGCGGCCACCGGCGAAGACCCGCTGGTACGCGCGGCCGCCGAGGCGGAGGCCGGCGCCACCCTGTCCCTGTTCCCACTCTCCGGCGACGGCGACGCCGACATCGCGGCGGTTCGAGTCGCCCGCCTGATCGCCCAGGAGTTCTCGGGCGACGTCGCCTTCGACCCCTACTCGACGCCGGACGGCGCGGACGCCTGGAGCTTCGTCCACGGAGAGGACCTGAGCCTGCGCATCGTCGTGTCGCCACCGGCAGCAGGCGCGCCGGTCACCCTCAGCTTCAACGACCGCCAGATCGGCTCGGCCGCCCGCTTCGATCCCGCGACCGGCGAAACCGACCTGCTGTTCGGCGGCAGGCGCACCCGGAACGGCTACGTACTCGAGCTGACCGAAACCGACGGGCCCTTCGTGTTCCGGCTCGACCGCGACCTCGCGGTCGGCCTCGACGGGGCGGGGAGCATCGAGGAGGCGTTGACCGTCGCCGACACGCGCCAGGTGCCGGTCGGCGAGATCCTGAGGCGGCTGCAGGCCTTCGAGGACGACCAGTCGAGGCGGATCGCGAACTACAGCGCCACCAACACGACCTCGCTACGCTTCCAGCTCGGCACCGGTATCCAGACGGTCGACGTGACCTTCCAGGGCCCCTTCTTCTTCCGCCAGGAGGCCGGTTTCGACTGGGCCTGGGACAACTTCTTCGTCAACGGGATCCGCTGGCGGCGCAAGAAGATCCCCGAGATCCCGCTGATCCAGCCCGAGAAGGCGGCCGCGATGCCCACAGCGATCACCTTCACCAAGGAGTACCGCTACCGGCTGCGGGGCACCGCAACGGTCGAAGGCCGCGACACCTGGGTCGTCGAATTCGAGCCGGCAGCGGCGCTCGCCGAGGGCCACAGCCTGTTCCGCGGCACGGTGTGGGTGGACCGCGAGATCTACGCCCGGGTGAAGACCCGCGCGGTCCAGCTCGGCCTGACCGGCGATGTCCTCTCGAACGACGAGACCACCTTCTACGCCCCGGTCGACGAGAACGGCGAACCGGCAGCGTGGGAGCGGTCGTCGTACTGGCTGCCGGCCCGGGTCGTCAGTCAGCGGCTGTTCTCCCTGCTGAACGCGACAACGGTCGTGGAGGGCTTGACCGAACTCACCCGTATCTCGATCAACCCGACCGACTTCGAGACCCGCCGGCAGGCGGCCCTGACCTCCGAGGCGACGATGGTGCGCGACACCGAGGTGGGGCTTCGCTACCTGGTGATGGACAGCGAAACCGGCGAACGGGTGGTCAAGGAGGACGACAAGACCCGGATGTTCATCGTCGGCGGCGCCTTCTACGACGAGGCCCAGAACGGCCCACTGCCCCTGGGCGGCGTGAACTGGCTGGCCTTCGACTGGCGCGGCACCGGCACCCAGGCCGACCTGTTCATCGCCGGTCCGCTGATCCTCGCCAATGTCGCGAACCCGAGCCTGTTCGGCTCGCGTTGGGATGCCGGCGCGGACATCTTCGCGCTGGCGATCGCGGGCGAGGACACCCTCTACCGCGACGGCCGGGAGTCGCCGCGGGAGAACGTCAAGAGGCTGCGCCCGAACATGGACTTCAGCCTCGGCCGCCCGCTCGGCAGCTACACCAAGCTCGACTTCCGCTACGAGCTGTCCTGGAACAAGTTCCAGCGCGCCGACGCGACCAGCGAGGACTTCGTCCTGCCCAAGGATCATCTGAGTCACAGCCTGGGGACCACCCTGCGCTACACCCGTTCCGGCTACCGGTTGGTGCTCGGAGGGACCTGGAACCGGAGAGGCGATTGGGAACCCTGGGGCCTCGGCGGCGCCGACCTGACCCCGGACAGCTACACGCTCTGGAACGTGGGCGCCGCCAAGACCTGGCACCTGCCGAAGTTCCAGAAGATCGGCCTGTCCTTCGAGTACGTCGACGGCGCCGACCTGGACCGCTTCAGCAAGTACGAGTTCGGGTTCTTCTCGGACGTCACCGTCCACGGCTACCAGAGCGACAAGGTACGCGCCGAACGGGCGGCTGCGACGCACCTGAGCTACGGCTTCGAACTCGGCCAGCTCTTCCGCATCGACCTGGTCGGCGACGCCGCCTGGGCGACGGACATGGCCTCCGGCCTGGACAACGAGCTGCTCGCCGGCGCCGGCATCGTCGGCACCTTCATCGGCCCCTGGGGCACGCTCGTCAACATGGACCTGGGCACCGCGCTCGCGGGACCCGACGACGGCTGGAGCGCCTTCATCGGCGTCCTCAAGCTGTTCTAGCAAGATCTCCCACCATGCCCCCCGAAGACGACTTCGCGCCGGACATGGACAACGTCGTCGAGGTGCCGATCGGCGACGAGATCGACCTCCATCCGTTCCAGCCCCGGGAGGTGAAGGACGTCGTCGAGAGCTACCTCGACGCCGCGTACGAGAAGGGCTTCCGCGAGGTCCGCATCATCCACGGCCGCGGCATCGGCGTGCAACGCCAGACCGTGCGCAAGGTGCTGGAGCGCGACCCGCGGGTCGTTTCGTTCAAGAGCGGCGGCCCCGGCGGCGGAGGTTGGGGCGCGACCGTGGCCCGGCTGCGGTAGTTCCTCGCAGACCTCGCTCAGTCGCCGTAGGGCGCGGACCGGACGGCGCCGCGACGAGCCCACAGCATGCCGAGACCGAAGGCGATCAGCGGCGTCGCGATCAGCAGATCGGACGCGCTCACGCTGTAGACCGGCGCCGACGCCAGGGCTTCGGCCGCGGTCTGCGCGGGTGCCGCCACCTCCGGCGCTTCACGGCCCAGAAGCTCCGTGACCGCGGCGCCCGCCTCCGGACGTTCGGCGCGCAACTGGTAGGCGAGCCAACCGCCCAGAGTCACGCCGACGAGCAGGAACTGCGCACTCGCCCGCTTCAGTTCCGACTCCGCCTCGCGGTGGGCGTGTTCCCGCTCGCTCGACGTGAGGTCCGAGTCCTCCACGCGACTCCAACGCAGGACGTCGATCTCGGCCCGGCGCCGGGTCGCCGCGACGCCGCAGAAGAAACCGATCGCCGCCACCAGCACATGCAACGCCACGACCAGACCCGGCACGCCGCGCGGAAGGACCTGGACACCCACCACGGCCAGGATCGCGGCAATCACGAAGAACGTGGACCAGACAACGGCGACGGACTGCAAGCGCTTCCAGTTCATCTCAGCCCAACCGTACTTCAGGCCCCCCTGCCCATCAGCTCCAGCAGACCCAGGGTCAGCACCGGCACATAGGTGATCAGCAGCACGCCGACGCCAAGAATGACCAGCGCGGGCACCGCGGCCCGGTAGACCACGAGCAGCGGTCGCTCGAAGCGGTAGGACGCCAGAAACAGGTTGAGACCCACCGGTGGCGTCAGGTAGCCCAACTCCAGGTTGGCGACGAAGATGATCCCGAGGTGGATCGGGTCGACGCCGAAGGCCAGACCGAGCGGGATGATCAGGGGTACGACAACCACGGTGGCCGAGAAGATGTCCATCAGGCAGCCGACCAGGAGCAGGAAGACGTTGAGCAGCAGCAGGAAGACGAGCTTCGATTCGATGTTGTCCTGCGCCAGCTCCACCAGGCGCTGGGCCGCCTGGGCGTCGACCAGCCAGCTCGTCAGCCCCATCGCCACCACCAGGATGATCAGCACCCCGCCGACCAGCACGGTGCACTGCCGGAACACCGCGATCAGTGGCTTCCCCACCTTCAGGTCGCGGTGGATCACGCACTGGACGATGAAGGCGTAGAAAGCCGCGAGCGCGGCCGACTCGACGAGAGTCGCCACACCGCTGAAGATCGCAAACAGAATGACCACCGGCAGCAACAGCTCCCACTTGCCGGCCCAGACGGCGCGGCCAATCTCTGCCACCGACGTGCGGCTTCGGCGGGCGCCGCCGCGCAGGCCCTCCCGCACACCCCAGGCAGCGATCAGCACGATCAACAGCAGGCCCGGCAACAGACCGCCGATGAACAGATCCTCGATCGACACCTGCGCGACGATGCCGAAGAGGATGAGGGGCAGAGCCGGCGGCAACAGGAGACCCAGGGAACCGGACGAGGTCAGGAGCCCGAGCGAGAACCGCTCGCGGTAGCCGTCGGCGGAGAGGGCGGCAAAGAGAACACCACCGAGCGCCAGGATGGTGACGCCGGAACCGCCCGTGAACACGGTGAAGAACGCGCACACCACGGCGCAGACCACCGCCGTCCCGCCCGGCGCCCAGCCGAACAGGGCGCGGAAGACCCGCAGCAGTCGCCCAGACGCGCCGCCCTCGGCGAGCAGGAAGCCGGTCAGCGTGAACAGTGGAATCGCCGCCAGGGTTGGAGACACCGCGAGCCGGTAGCTCTCCGCCGGGATGGCGGCGAGCGGAACGAAGTCGGCGAGAAACAGAAAGACGGCCGCGCCGCCCAGGGCAGCGAAGATGGGGCCGCCGAGCAGGGTCGAAGCCAGAATCAGCACCAGCCAGGGCACCGTCGTGCGATCGGCGAAGGCGTCACCGTTCGCGTTGATCCAGAGCCCCAGCGCGATCCCGAGCACTGCCAGGCCGCGTCCCAGCCAGCGATCGGACGACTTCCACGCCAGCCGCAGCGCCAGCAGCGCGAAACCGACCGGCATGACCGCCTGCCCCACCCAGACGGGTACGCCGGCCGCCATCTCGATGCCCCCCTCGCGCTCGATCTGCACCAGTTCCAGACTGGCCAGCCCCAGCAGCGTCGCCACCATCGCGCTGACGCCGCCGGTCAGAACCGCCGCCGCACTCCGAAACCGGCCCTCGGGCAGGAGAGTTCCGGTGGCCAGGGCCAGCAGGCGCCCTTCGCGCGCCGCCAGGGACGCGCCCAGGAAGGCGATCCACAGCGTCAGGTGCTGTTCGAAGGGAAGCGCGCCCGGAATGCCGGCGCCGCTCTGGCGGACCACGATCTCACCCAAGGGCAGCAGCACCATCGCGGCGAGAAGGACACTCGAGACGCCATCCTCGGCGCGGTGCACAAGGCGTACAACGGCCGGGAGTCGGGCCGCGGCGCCGTTCTGAGTCAAGAGCAGCTCTACCGGCCGCTGTCCGAGGCGGCAGACGCGGCCGCTTCGGCCTCCTGCTGCTCGCGGTACGCGTCACGCACCGCCGTCGCCCGGTCGAAGACTGTCTCCGGTACGACCTTGCCCCGCATGTCGTCGGCGAAGCTCTTGGCGATCCGCTTCCAATCGTCCTCGACTTCGGTGCCGACGATCGGGACGACTTCGAGGCCCTGGCCGGCCATCAGCTTGATCGTCGCTTGCTCGATGTTGGGGATCGTCTCGAAGATCCGCTTCTCGGCGCGTTGACCACCCTCGATCAGCACCTCGCGATCCGCTTCCGAGACGCGGTTCCAGGCCCGCTTCGTGACCACGACAGCGCCCATCATCGGGATCAACGGGATGTCGGCGAAGTACTTCGCCCGCTTGAAGAACTGAACCGACATGGCGTAGATCGGCGGCACCGCGAGGGCATCGATCATGCCGGTCTGCAAGCCGGTGACGATGTCCGTAGCGGCCAGCGCCACCGGCTTGAAGCCGCCCTGCCGCCACCAGTTGGTCATCGCCTCGTCGCCGGCCCAGGTGAAGATCTTGAGCTTCTGCATCTCCTCCACGGTGCGCGCCCGCCTGTTCGTGAAGAAATGCACCTGCCCCACGTAGCCCCAACCCAGGAGCACGAAGCCCTTCTCGTCAAGCGTCGTGCGCAGACCGGGGGTCAGCTCCCGCAGGACGTGGTACATCTCCTGCTCGGAGCGGAAAAACAGGGGGATCTCGAAGACGGCGAAGTCCTTGGAGATGTCCGCCAGACCGCTGACCGACAGGGCGGCGGCGTGGTACTGGCCGATCTTCATCTTGCGCAGGATGTCCGGCTCGTCGCCGGCTACGCCGCCGGGGTAGATCGTCAAGCTGACCCGGCCATCGGTGCCCTTCTCCCAGTCGCGGCCCATGCTCTCGAAGAACCCATCCCAGGGCGAACCGTCGGGCGACAACGTCGCCATCTTGATCGTGAAGCCCGCCGCCCCGGCCGGCGCGGCAGCGGCCGCCGCAACCAGAAGCGGCGCCAGCAGCGGCGAGAACCGGAACTTCATCCTGGGCCTCCTTCGGGCACCGGCCGGGGGCGCCTCCGCGCCGCTCCGACCTGCAGTGTTTCAACTGCCGGCACTGTATCAACGCCCCGACCCCGCGAATCGCCGGCAGGCGTGCGGATGGGTGTCTTCACGACACCAGCCGCCGCTCCACGCCCCAGACGCGCCAGAAGGCGGCCGGTTCCGGGGCTTCGCCGAGGCTCTCCGGATCTTCTGCCGCGACCAGGAGGACACGGAGCCGATCGAGCAGCGCCGCCGCCCGGCGGTCCCGGTCGCGGCTCCGCTCCCGCACCGCCGCGGCGAGTGCGCGCTCCTCTGCCACGCCGGCAAGAAGCACCGTCGGCCGGCACCACAACACCGAACCGACCAGCGCCTCGCGGCTCGGTTCGAGCACCAGCACCACCAGATTCGCGCAGCACCAATGCAGCCAGGGCAAAGCCAGACGGTCCATCCCCGCCGTCGGCGCGGCGACGGGCGGAGTGACGACGGCGATCTCCCGCGCCGGCGGCCGCGGCGCCACCAACTCGTCGAAGACGGCGGCAGCGATGGTCTCCGCCGGATCTGCCGCGAGGTGGCAACAGAGCGCCTGCGGAGAGGACTGGGGCGCCGGGATCCGGTCGACCGATGGTCGCTCACCGCTCTCCAGCGCGACCCGCCAGCGCTCGACCTCGATCCAGCCGCGCTGAAACGACCACCACCGCCAACGGCCATCCCGCGGGTAGAACACCCAGGGCTCATGACCGCGGCCGCTCCGCGCCGCCATCGCCAACGCCTCCAGCGCTTGTGAGGCCGCCACAGCGCTATCCTAGAGCGTGCGCAGCAGAACATTGGGTTACGCCGATCTTCCTGCGTCGCACGCTCCTATGGAGCTGTGCCCATGTAGCCGGAATCTCCGGCGAGCAGGCCATCGTTCCCCCACCCATGATCCCCGCCCACCAACCATCCCGTAGCAGGGCGTCCCCGCGGTCCATCACCGCCGTCGCTCTGGCCTGGTGTCTCACGAGCGCCGCGGCCGTGCCCGGCGTCGAGATCTCGAATCCCGCATTGTTCCAGAAGAGCCTCGCCGCGGCCGCTCAGGCGGTGAAGCACTACGGACTGCTCGACGACCCGGAGGCGCAGGAACGGGTCAACCAGATCGGCTACCAGGTCGCGTACCACGCCGACTATGACCTTTACCCCCTCACCTTCGCCGTCGTCGACACGCCGCTTCCCAACGCCTTCGCCCTGCCGGCCGGCCAGATCTTCGTCACCAAGGGCCTCCTCGACCTGGGACTCTCGGATGACATGCTGGCCGCGCTGCTCGGCCACGAGATCGCGCACGTCACCTCCGAGCACTTCCTGAAGCAGAAGAAGCGCGCGACGAGGCTGAATGTGCTCAGTTCTCTTCTATCCGTCGGGTTGATCGCGGCCAGCGCGGCCGACCGGGACGACGGCTACGTCGGCCCCTACGGCTACACCCGCGATCAGAGTTCGACCGGGGCGGCCGCTCAGGCCGCGCTGGTCGGCGGTATGGCGATCACCGAACTCGTCATGCGCAGCTACTCGCGCGAGCACGAGGACGAGAGCGACGAGGAGGGGCAGCGCTATGCGGCCGCCGCAGGTTTCGACCCGAACGGACTCGCGCAGTTGATGGACAGGATGGGTGAACGCATCTCGCAGTCGAAGGCGTACGGCTACTGGCAGACCCACCCCTTCTTCGACTCGCGCGTCCACGCGGCCGAAGCCCGCGGCCGCTACCTGGCGACCCTGGAGCCGGCGCCCTCCGAAGAAGTCGACGCGTACCGCACCGAGACCCGGACGGTCCTGCTCGAGTTCGGGGAGCGCCAGGTAGAAAAGATGAAGCGGCCGCAAGGTCCCCAGGAACCGCCCCCGGTGTCGCCCGAACTCGATCTGCTGAAAGCCATGGCGCTCGGCGCGTGGCCCTCCGGCGCCGCCGCCGAATCGCTGCGGCTGGAGAGCCTGCACAGGCTTCGCGACACGGAGCTCGAACGGCTGACCACCTCCCGGGACTACGGCCGGATCACCGCCGCCTACCGCCGGCAGATGGAGAACGTGCGCCTCCTGACCCCCGACTCGCCCTTCCTCGCTGTGCTCAGCAACGAACTGGCCGATCTTCGCCGTCAGTCGGAAGAGCTCTATGGCCCGTCGATCAAGATCCTCGACCGGGGCGTGTTCGAGACTCCCTTCCTCGAAGCCTTCCTCTCCAACTTCCCCGACTCGCCGCGGGCGCCCAAGGTGGCGCTGCTGCTGGGGATCTCCTACAGCCGGCTCGGCCGCGAGACGGACGCGGTGGAGCACTTCCTCAAGGCCTGGGAATCGGCGCCCGCCGGCGACATCCAGGAGGACGGCGACAGCCCGGCAGCCGCGGCCCAGCGCGGCCTGCGCAACCTGACGCCGGTGCTCACCCGCCTCGGCTCGCTCCAGCACCTGGCGCTCCAGGAACGCGACACCGAACTCGGCGAGCTGGCGGAGGATCGGCTGGGCAAGCTGGTCGGCGACTACGACGACATCACGAGCGGATCGGAGTATCTCGACCGCTTTCCGGACGGCCCCTACGCGGGCGAAGTCGAAGAGCAGTTGAACAGACTCGCGGACCTGCTCTACAAGGAGATGCTCACGTACCAGCATCTCGGCGACGCGGCGAAGGCGATTGCGCGCGCCAACCTGATCCTCACCCATGCCCCTCACTCGCCAAGCGCCCAGCAGATCAGTGACGAGCGGCTCGACGAGCAACTCGACGCGTAGCCGCCCGACCGGCCGCGGGCCGATCGGGTTGGTCCGCCTCCCCCGCCGCGGCCGAAGTCTCGGCCTCGGCTTCGGTCTGGGCGTTTTCTTCGTCGCCGCGGCGCTGCCGGCCCAGCACGAGGCGGCCGAGCGGGAGGCGGCCGCGGCCGTGGATGCGGTTCTCGCCGCCGTACAGACTGCCGGCAGCGTCGACGAGCTCGTCGAGGCGCGAGGGCGATTGCTCGCGGTGAGCCGGCGTTTCCCGCAGAGCGAACACCCCCAATCGGCCGTTCGCGGCCGTGCCCTGGTCGAAGCAGCCGCACTGGGACGGCGCACCGGCGACGCGGCGGCAGCCGGCGGCGAGCTGCTGCGGGTGCTGGAGCGCGAGGCCGAGAGCGAGTGGACGCCGCGGGCTCACTTCGAACTCGGCGAACTTCTGCTCACGCGGGGCGACTGGCAGGGAGCCGCCGACCATCTACGGCAGGCACGGGAAGGTTGGCTCCGCCGCGACGCCGCCGGTGCGGAGTCTTTGACCGACCTCGCCGATGCCGCGCTCGAGCGGATGACCCTGATCCACCGCATGATCCTGCGGCCGCTTGCCGGGCAGGAGCCCTGGCGCCGTTCCCGGCCCTATCTGCCCGAGCAGGCCGGAATCGAGAGACCCCGTGGAGTCGCGGCCGGACCGGACGGCGAACTCCTGGTCACCGAGCCGAACCGCGCGGCGATCCTGGATGCAAGCGGGACGCCGTCCTCAGCCCGCGACATCCGCGGGATCGTCCGTCCCAGCCAGACTTCCCGCGGCGCCGCGGCCGTGGTCACGGCCGACGGAGTGACCCAGCTCCAAGGTCTCGCGACCGTGTCCTTCACCCGCCCCCAGGGCGGCGCCCTCGACCGAATCGTCGCCGCTCACCAGGACGAGTTCGGCAACTGGACCGTGCTCTCGCGCCGCGCCGCCGAAGTGCTCCGCTACGACCCGGACGGCCGCCCGCTCGAAACCCTGCGGGTGGGCGCGATGACCGAGCCCATCGACCTCGCCGTGGGCGAAGACGGCGCCATCCACGTCCTGGACGCAGGTTCCCGCTCGCAAGCCCCATCGGTACTCCGCTTCGGCGCCGACGGCAGGTTCGAGGAGTCCTTCCGCGCCGCCTGGAAGCGGCCCACAGCAATCGACGTCGACCCCTTCGGCAACCGCTATGTGCTCGACGCCGGATCCCTCCAGGTCCTGGTCTACGACCCGTTTGCCGCACCCATCGCCACCATCGGACCTGTCCTCCCGAGCGCCCAGGAGCTGCGGGCGCCGGAGGACATCGCGGTCGACGCCCGGGCGCGCATCTTCATCGCCGACAGCCGGCTCGGCACCGTCCTGGTCGTGGAGTAGCAATGAGAGCGCGCCACCAGCTCACCGCGGTCATCCTGCCGGCTCTCATCGCCCTCTCCGGCCCCCTCGCCGCGCAGCGCTTCGGCGTCCAGGAGATCGGCCGCAGCGATCTGGAGATCGAGCACTCGAGCCGGCTGCCACCCCAGGCGACGGCGGCGCTGGCCACGGCCGGCGATCTCTACGCGGATGGCGACTCCGAGGGGGCGATTCCGATCCTGCGGAGCGTGATCGAAACTCTGGCGCCACTCGCCGCAGCGACCGGCGATGCACGAGAACTCGCCGGCAACGACCCACGCCTGTTCGAGACCCTGCGCACCGCCTGGCTCTACCTGGCCGCAGCTCACTGGACGCTCAGCGACCGGGACGCCGCCGACGACGCGCTCGACCGGATCGTCCGCCTCGATCCCCTGTTCGAGCTGGACGAGGAGACCGCCGGCAAGCAGTTGACCGACCGTCTGAAGGGCCGGAAGGACGAACTGGTGGGCCGCGTCTCCTTCCTGGTCCTGCCGCTGGACGCCCGCATTCTGGTCGGTGGCGTGGAGTTCGAGAACAGGGCGCCGCCGGAGACTCCTCCCGGCGAGGAGGACGGCGAGGAGGACGGCGAGGAAGCGGAGAGCGAGAGCGGCGAAGAAGCGCCCACCGAGGACGGCGACGACTCCACGATCGAGCCGCCCGAGCCCAGTCCCCTGCTGGTCGGCGACTACCTGGCTGCCGTATCCCGCCCGGGCTTTCTGCCCACCACCGCCGCCTTCGCGATCGTGGGCGGGCGAGACCTTGAAGTCGAAGTCGAGCTGGAGCGCGACAGCGCGGTCATCCGGTTGCGAACCGCGCCGACCGGCGCCACGGTGCTGATCGACGGCATCGAGCGCGGGCGAACGGCCGGCCAGGCGGAACCCTGGTTCCGGCCGGAGGGCCCGGCCTCGGACCATCCTCCCGAGGACTTCTCGGAGGAACTCTGGATCGAGGATCTTCCGCCTGGCCGCTACCGGGTCGAGATCGAGAAGGACGGTTTCAGGAGCGTCGAGACCAGCCTGCAACTGCCTGACCTCCGTGACTACGATCTGCCGCCGATCGTTCTCGAGCGGGAGGAAGCGGTCATCGGCCTGGCCGGTCTGGCCGAGGGCGCGACCGTCCTCGGCAATGGCCGGATCCTGCGCCCCGATCGGTCGAAGTCGCCGCCCCAGGTGCGCCTGCCTCCCGGCGCCTACGACCTCTCGGTGACCCACGGCGCCCTGGGCTACTTCGAGACCTCGGTGGTCGCCGAGGACGGGCGTCGGATCGATGTCGAGGTCGAACTCCGCCCCGCACTCGTCTACCTCGGCGTACTGGGCGACGACCCGGCCGGCGTTCGGGCCATGGAATCGGCGCTCGACTCGTTCCGCGACACCGGCGTCTACAGCGTCCTCGGACGCGCCACGGAAGGTGTAGCCGCCCTCGCGGGGTTCGGAGTCGACGCGGAGACGCTGCGCGAGCGGGCCATCGCCCGCCGGGAACTGGACTGGAACGCGATCCAGGAGCAGGTCCAGGCCAGACTGCCGGCAGCGCTCTACTTCGTCGCCGTCCTGAACGACGACCTGGTCGCCGATGCGGTCGACCTGTGGTGGTGGCCGGCCGTCCCCGGCCCGGCGCGGCCCGACGTGCGGACCGTGCGGATCGACCGCGGCCGCCTCGAGAACGGGCCGCTCTTGAGTCTCGCCGGAGCCCTCGATCCGGACCTGGGCCGCCAGACGCCGCGGTTCGGCGCCGTTCTGATCGATTCGCTGACCGCGGGCGTGCCCGTCGTGGCCACGGTCGAGCCCGGCGGACCCGCGGACGAGGCGGGACTCCGGCCCGGGATGGAAGTCCTCGCCATCGAGGGCACGGCCGCTTCCTCGACCCTTCAGTTGACCGCGGCTCTCGAAGACCTCGAACCCGGCGGCGTGGTCGAACTCGAGATTCAGGACCGGGACACCGTCATCGTCCTGACCGTCGAGCCGGAGTGGGGGTGGACGGGGCTCAACGTCTTCGACCCCGAACTGCTGCCGTCCGCCGCCGCCGCCCGGCTGCTCCAGGAACTGGAG
Source organism: Candidatus Multivorans sp. (assembly GCA_965216125.1). GTDB lineage: Bacteria > Acidobacteriota > Thermoanaerobaculia > Multivoradales > Multivoraceae > Multivorans. The sequence continues at coordinate 808,238 of OZ244152.1, forward strand.
CGAAGCGGCGACATCCCGCGCTGGCTGCTCGAATTCAATCTCGCCACCCTGCTCCTCGCGGGCGGGGACGCTGCCGAGGCCATCCGCAGCCTGCGCACGATCGACGCTCCCGGCCGTAGCGGACTGGGCCGCGAGACGGTCGAGTACACGGTCGGCCTCGCCCTGCAGATGCTTAGCGACGAAGGCAGGGACGAGTACCGGGCCCGCGCCCGAGCCGTCTTCGAGGACCTTGCCACCGCGGAGCGCGGGCGTCTTCTATCCGACGCCGGGCCGAGAGTCGCGCCGCGGGCGCGCTTGCAGGCCGACGCCCTGGCGGATAACTGATGCCTGCCCAAGGGCCGCGGCCCGATGTCCTGGTTGTCGGCGGCGGCCTGATCGGCCTGCTGATCGCCCGCGAGCTGATCCGCGCCGGCGCCCGGGTCGAGGTCGCCGACGATCGCCGTGCCGGCGCCGCCTCACCCAACGCGGCCGGGATGATCGCGCCGATCGCGGAGAGCAGCGCCGATGTGGCCTTCGCGAAGATGGCACTCCAATCGCGTGATCTCTGGACCGAGCTGGCGCCGGCCCTCGAACGCGAGAGCGGGACCTCGATCGACTACGACAACACGGGCGCCATCCTGCCGGTCCTCGACGAGACAGGCCGCAAGGTGCTGGGCGGGTTCCGGGCACAGGCCACCGACCTCGGCGAGCCGACCGCGGAGCTCGACCGCGCCGAACTGCTCCACCTGGTGCCGGACCTTCGTCCCGGGATCGAGGCGGCGCTGCTGCTGCCGGGCGAACACCGCGTCGACAGCCGGCTTGCCGCTGAAGCAGCCGCGGCGGCCCTGCGCCGGCAGGGCGTGACCCTCCACCGGGCCAGGGTCGAGAGCGTGACCGAGGAGCCGGGCGGCGTCTCCGTCGCGGGCGCCGGTTTCGCGTGCGCCGCCGGAGCGATCGTGATCTGCGGCGGCGCCTGGACACCGGCGATCCGCGGTCTGCCCACCCTGCCCATCCGTCCCGTCAAGGGCCAGATGATCGCCTTCGACCGGATCGACTGGCCCTTTACCGGCGCCATCCGAACCCCGTCCTTCTATGCCGTCCGCCGGGCCGGCAACCGCCTCCTGATCGGCGCCTCGGTCGAGCACACCGGCTTCGACCTCAGCCTGAACGACGCTGTCGGCAGCGGACTGGCCAGCGCGGCGGCCGATCTGCTGCCGGCGCTACGCGGCCGCGAGCCGGTCGAACACTGGGCCGGACTTCGCCCGGGGACGCCCGACGGGTGGCCCCTGGTCGGCCGGCTGAGCGATCGTCTGCACATCGCCGCTGGCCACTTCCGCAACGGCATCCTGCTGGCCCCGCTCACCGCCAGGATGATCGCGCCGCTGGTCCTCGGCGAGCCCGCGGACCCCGTCGCCCCGGTCCCCGCCGGGATGCGGCCGGGCCGGTTTCATCCGTGATGGCGACTCTGCTACTGTCTCTCGCACCTCGAAACCACCGGAAGCTGGAGATTCCGGCACTCACTGGCCCGCGCGAGGAAGAGTCCGATGACCCACATCATCTTCGAACCCTGCATCGGCGTGAAGGACACGTCGTGCGTTGATGTCTGTCCGGTCGACTGCATCTACGGCAAGGACGAGGAAGACTGGGACATGCTCTACATCCACCCGGAAGAGTGCATCGATTGCGGCCTGTGCGTCGACGCCTGTCCGGTGCAGGCGATCCTGCCGCTCGAGGAGGTGCCCGAGGGCCAGGACAAGTACATCGCGCTGAACTACACGATGTTCGGTTTCGACCCGCCGTAACGGCGCTGACGACGATTCGGCCGAAGTACCGGGCGCGACGCGAGTCGCGCCCTTTCGCGTATCTGGAGTCCGCCAGCCTGGAAGCTCCGCTGAAGGCTCCGAAGTTGAGTGCGATCGACTAAACTCTGTACCCAACTTGGGTCGTTGGTGCTCAGACCCACGAAACGGAGAACGGGTGGAATACAAGGACTACTACAAGACGCTGGGGGTGGCGAAGGACGCCTCCGCGGTGGAGATCCAGAGGGCCTACCGCAAGCTCGCTCGCCAGTTCCACCCGGACGTGAACAAGGACCCGGGCGCCGAGTCCCGCTTCAAGGACATCGGCGAGGCGAACGAAGTCCTCAAGGACCAGGAGAAGCGCGGCAAGTACGACCAGTACGGCGCCGCCTGGCAGCGGGTGCAGACCGAGGGCGCCGCCCCGCCCGGCTGGGAGGGCATCCACTTCAACTTCGGCGGCGACGAGCGTTTCGACTTCGGAAGCGCCCGCAGCGCCGGCGACGCCTCCGGCTTCAGTTCCTTCTTCGACATGCTGTTCGGAGGCGCGGGTCCGCAGGGCTTCCCCGGCGGCGGCCGGCCCGGGAACCGGACCCGGCCCCGCCGCGGCCGGAACCACGAGGTCGCGTTGCCGCTCAGCCTCGAGAACCTGGCCGAGGGCGGTCCACGAACGATCGAGTTCCTCGACCGTTCGACCGGCAGGACGCGGAACCTCCAGGTGCAGATTCCGAAGGGCGTGCTTCCCGGCCAGTCGATTCGGCTCAGCGGCCAGGGCGGGAAGGGCATGGGCGCGCCCGACGGCGATCTGCTGCTCAAGGTCGAGGCCCTGCCTCACCCGGTCTTTCGCCGCAGCGGACGCCACCTCCACTGCGACGTGCCGGTGGCGCCCTGGACCGCCGCGCTGGGCGGCAAGGTGCGGATTCCGACCCTCGGCGGGCACGCGGAGGCACAGCTTCCGCCCGGCTCGTCAACCAGCCGGAAGATGCGCCTGCGCGGCCGCGGGCTGCCCGATCCCAAGGGCCCGAACGGCGATCTGCTGGCCGAAGTTCACATCGTCGTTCCCAAGCAACTCACCGAGGAGGAGAAGGCGCTGTTCGAGCAGCTCCGTGACACCTCCGACTTCGAGCCCTCCGGGGACAGCTCCGGGATCGGCGGCGGAAAGCGATGACCACGCCCCCTGAACGCAACAAGAGAATGGGAACGATATGGACCCGAACAAGCTGACGATCAAGTCCCAGGAAGCCCTGACCGGCGCCCAGGACCGGGCGCGGCGTCTCGGCCACCAACAGGTCGGCAGCGAGCATCTGCTGCTCACGCTGCTCGACCAGCACGACGGTCTGGCGCCCCGGCTCCTCCAGCGCCTCGACGTCGACGCGGCCGCCCTGCGCGCCAGAATCCAGAGCGACCTCGAGCGCAAGCCGAAGGTGTCGGGCGGCGCCGCCGAACTCGGCAAGATCTACGTCACGGCCGACCTGGAGCAGCTCCTGCTCCGGGCCGAGGACGAGGCCAGGGCCCTCGGCGACGACTACGTTTCGGTCGAGCACCTGCTGCTCGCCACGCTTGAGGGCAAGGACGGCGCGGCACCGGCGCTCGCCGAGGCCGGCCTCTCCCGGCCGCAGCTCCTGGAAGCGCTCAAGACGCTGCGCGGTGCGCAGCGCGTGACCAGCAACAACCCCGAGACATCGTACGAGGCGCTCGAGAAGTACGGCGTCGACCTGGTCGCCCAGGCTCGCGCCGGCAAGATGGACCCGGTGATCGGCCGCGACTCGGAGATCCGCCGCGCGATCCGAATCCTCTCGCGCAAGACAAAGAACAACCCGGTGCTGATCGGCGAACCCGGGGTCGGCAAGACGGCGATCGTCGAGGGACTGGCCCAGCGCATCGTCCGCGGCGACGTGCCGGAGTGGCTCAAGGACCGCAGCGTGTTCTCGCTCGACCTCGGGGCTCTGCTCGCCGGCGCCAAGTACCGCGGCGAGTTCGAGGAGCGGTTGAAGGCGGTGCTGACCGAGATCGCCCAGAGCGAGGGACGCATCCTGCTGTTCATCGACGAGGTCCACAACATCGTCGGCGCCGGCCGCACCGAGGGCTCCACCGACGCCGGCAATCTGCTCAAGCCGATGCTCGCACGCGGCGAACTCCACTGCATCGGCGCCACCACCCTGGACGAGTACCGCAGGTACGTCGAGAAGGACGCGGCGCTCGAGCGGCGCTTCCAACCGATCCTGGTCGACGCGCCGTCGGTCGAGGACACGGTGTCGATCCTGCGCGGGCTGCGCGAGCGCTTCGAGGTCCACCACGGCGTGCGGATCCAGGACAACGCCCTGGTCGCCGCGGTCACCCTCTCCGACCGCTACGTGTCGGACCGCTTCCTGCCCGACAAGGCGATCGACCTGGTCGACGAGGCCTGCGCCCTGATCCGCACCGAGATCGACTCCCTGCCGGCCGAACTCGACGAGGCGACACGGCGGGTCATGCGACTCGAGATCGAGGAGGCGGCGCTCAACAAGGAGACCGACAAGTCGAGCAAGGCCCGCCTGCAGGCTCTGCGACGCGAACTCGCCGACCTGCGGACCCGCGCGGCCGCGATGCGCAGCCAGTGGGAGAGCGAGAAGGCGGCGATCGACGACGAGCGCAAAGTGCGCGAACAGATCGAACAGGCGCGGCGCGAGATCGAGATCGCCGAGCGCAACTACGACCTGAACCGGGCCGCCGAGCTGCGGCACGGGGTACTCCCGGGGCTGATCGCGAAGCTCGGCGAAGGGGCGCCGGGCGCCGGCGACGGCGAGCGCGACGACGACGCCCCCGGTGCCGGCGGCCGGCTGCTGCGGGAAGAGGTGACCGACAACGAGATCGCCGAGATCGTGTCCAACTGGACCGGCGTCCCGGTCACCCGCCTGGTCGAGGGAGAGCGCGAGAAGCTGCTGCGCCTGGACGAGATCCTGCACCGCCGGGTGATCGGCCAGGACGAAGCGGTAGGGCTGGTCGCGGACGCGGTGATCCGCGCCCGTTCGGGGATCAAGGATCCGCGGCGTCCCATCGGCTCCTTCCTGTTCCTGGGCCCCACCGGCGTCGGCAAGACGGAGCTCGCCAAGACCCTGGCAGAGGCGCTCTTCGACACCGAGGACAACATGGTCCGCATCGACATGAGCGAGTACATGGAGCGGCACACCGTCTCGCGCCTGGTCGGGGCGCCGCCCGGCTACGTCGGCCACGAGGACGGCGGTCAGTTGACGGAGGCGGTGCGACGCAAACCATACGCGGTCGTCCTGTTCGACGAGATCGAGAAGGCGCACCGCGGCGTCTTCAACGTCCTGCTCCAGATCCTCGACGACGGCCGGATCACGGACTCCCAGGGGCGCACCGTCAACTTCAAGAACACGGTCGTAATCATGACCTCGAACCTCGGTTCGCTCCACCTGCTGGAAGGGGTCACGCCCGAAGGCTCGATCACCGACCCGGCGCGGGACGCCGTGATGAGTGAGTTGCGGCGCAGCTTCCGGCCCGAGTTCCTCAACCGGATCGACGAGGTGGTCCTGTTCTCGCCGCTGACCGTGTCCGAAATCGAGCAGATTGTCGACCTGTTGGCGGCCGACCTGGCCAAGCGGCTCGGCGACCAGGGAATCGGGCTCGAACTGACCCCGGCGGCACGCGAGTTCACGGCCCGCGCCGGCTACGACCCGGTCTACGGCGCCCGGCCGCTCAAGCGCTACCTCCAGCGCGAGGTCGAGACCCGGCTGGGCCGGGCTCTCATCGGGGGCGACATCGGCCCCGGCGACCGGGTCGTGATCGACGTCGAGGGCGGTAGCCTCTCGATCCGAACTGGGCCCACGACCGGCGCGGACGACGCCAGGAGCGACGACAACCGCGCCGCCTGAAGAAGCACCCTCCTCCCACTCGCGACTCCAACCCCACACCAGGAGCCGACATGAAGCTCTACGCCTTCCAGGGCTACCGCTACAACTCCGCCAGGCTCGATGCCGCACCTCAGGCGGCGCCGCCCTTCGACCAGATCGACGAGTCCCTGCGCGACCGACTGCACGCGCAGTCGCCGCACCAGTTCGCGCACGTGACGAAGCCCGTCGCTCAGGACGGCCGGACGCCGCACGAGCAGTCCAAGGCCCTCCATCAGGAGTGGCTCGAGCAGGGCGTCGTTGCGCGCGACGAAACCCCGTCGGTCTACCCCTACGCGATCACCCAGCCCGACGGCTCAAGCCGCCTCGGCTTGTGCGCCCTGGTCGGCGTCGAGCCTGGACGCGAGGGAGACCTCTGGCCGCACGAGCAGACGGTGGCCAAGTCAATCTCCGAGCGCCTGGCCCTGCTGCGCCTCAGCCGGATCGACATCGAGCCCGTCTTCTACCTCGCCGAGGACGACGGCACCCTCGAACGCCTGCTCGCCTCCGACTGCGGAGGAGCCGCCGGGGCCGCCCTGGTCAGTCACACGGACCCCTGGACCGGGGATATCCACGCCCTCTTCCGGATCACCGACCGGGAGCGCATCGCCGCCTACTCCGCCGCCCTGGCAGGCGCCCGCGCCGCGATCGCCGACGGCCACCACCGTACCCAGGTCGCCCAGACCTACGCCGCCGAAGAGCGCGCGGCCGGCGGCGCCGCCGCGGCCTGCAAGATGGTCGTGCTCACCAGCCTGACCTCCGCGAACCTCCGGATCGACCCGGTCCACCGGGGCATCCGCGTGCCGGTCGACCGCGGTGCGATGTCCGCCTTGCCTGCACGCCGCGAAACCCTGGAAGCAACAGGCGGCGCCGCCATCGCCGCCCGCGTCGCGGCCGCGCCCCCGCCCGCCCTCGCCGTCTGGTTCCAGGGCGATCCGACGCCCGAACTCTGGACCCTCGACCCCGCGGCAGCCCCCGCCGACATGCCCGGCCGCAAGGCCGACCTGCCGGCGGCCCTGCTCCACCACCACCTGCTCTTGACCGCCGGCGTACCGCTCGAATCCGCCACCGACGGCAGCATTGCCTACGAGGCCGATCCGGACGACATCATCGCGTCGCTCGAGCGCTCCGAGATCACCGCCGGCGTCTTCCTACCGCCGATGACGCCGAAGCAGTTCGCACTCGCCACCGAGGACGGCGACCTGCTGCCCCCGAAGTCGACCCGCTTCCTGCCGAAGCTGGTGTCGGGGCTGGTGTGGTGCGGGCACGATGCGGAGGTGGTGGAGGGGACAACAACCGCCGACAGCACGGTTCGAGAGACCGGGATGACTAGCCGAGAACCCGAAGAGTGGCCATACGACGACACGTTCCTTATCTCGTTCAATCCCGACGGGTGGTCCGAGCGCGATAGGTTTCATCAGTTCTGCCAGACTTCGTGTCGACCTGATGGGGAACGCAAGTTCCTGGGTGGTCGCAGAGCCTTCGAGTCACACTTGGGGGCGTACTGGCACATGGACGGCTTCCGCGTGCTCATGGAGCTAGCGCGAGGGCTAGAGCCCGAACTCGCCGACGAGCACCGTGAACTAGAAGCCAGAGGCTACACGAACGCGAGGAACGGGCAGAAGCTAAGGACGGTTGTCGAGGTGGCGATTAAGGAGATCTATTCAGCATTGGAATGCACGATGAAGGTCATCCACGCGGTGTACGAAAACGAGGTGGACGGATTCCGCCAGAGCGTGAGTCGATTCGTGAAGAAGGAGGAAGTTCAGCAGGCTCTACCTCCAAAGCTCCGGCTGCCTGAGAGTGACGTTTGGCGTGACCTGGTACACCTCAGGACGTCGCTGACGCACTGGAACGTGGGAAGCGCGTCGATGTCGAAGGACGGGAAGCGAATTCAGTACCTTCATTCGGGCTTGAAGAAGGACGGGAGACCGTTTCACCTCAAGGATCTGTTCGCGTGGCTAGAGGATTTGCACATGCAACTGTCGTCCTTCCAGGAGAACGCGTATGCGTTCCTGAACCGCAACCACATAGAACCGGGAGAAGTACAGGTCATGTGTGGCATGTACCGTGGACTCTGCTACACGCGACTGGTCGACCCCGCCGACGACCTATCATGGAATAGCGGAATCTGTCAGGCGAGAACGTGGTTTGAGCAGGAAGGCAACGAGCCGTGTCCACTGAGGCTCAAGTGCGGTGCGTACAAGCGGGCGGTGACGGTTGGTCGGAATGCACCTCCAGACGCATCCCAGTCGTGACCGCTCCTGCAAAGCCGGATGGCCCCCTAGGAGAACCGAGCCGCCACCGCCACGAGTGCATTCCGATCTCCTAGTCGCTCTGCCTCGAGCGCCACTTCAATGACGGATGACGGAGGACGAGAGCCGGGTAGGCCCCCGACCAACACGGCTCACCGAAGACTCCCGACACGCTAGAAGCTCCGCCGACGTTCTGGCCACACGCTCTGCTGAGGAGGCCCAACACGGGGAATGGAATCCCCACACGCGGCTGATGTCTCCCGAGAGCTTTCGGCTCGCGCACCTGTGAGGTACGCTCAGAGCCGCGCAACGCATGTCGGCGATGTCGGAGGACTCAGCGATGGACCGAACCGCAGCCCGTCAAACTGACACCGTCAGAGAACCTGGGCAGTTGGTCCTAAGCCCCACACAGGAGCCCTTGCAAGTGGAGACCGGTGCAGCCTCCGCTCCTGCGTCCGAGCGCCGAACCAAGCGCGTGGTGCGCCGCGGAGTCCCGACGAACGACCTGGTACTGAGCGCATACGTCGGCGGCAACGAGACGGTACTCCCAAGAATCCTGGAACTCTACGTAGCGCCTGGGAGTACCGTCGCCGATGTCACCTACGGCAAGGGCGTGTTCTGGCGGAATGTCCCTGCGGGCGTCTACAACCTGCTGGCCACGGACCTGCAAACAGGCACCGACTGCCGAGAGCTGCCGTACGACGACGGCGAGATCGACTGCGTCGTCTTCGACCCGCCCTACATGCACACCCCGGGTGGAACGGCGCACTCGACCCAACAGCCCTTCGAGCGCTACTACAGGAACAACGACACGGGCAACCGCACGAAGGCCAAGTACCACGAAGCTGTGTTGGCCTTGTACGAAGACGGCGGCAAAGAGGCGTACCGTGTGCTCCGTCCCCGCGGCGTGATGGTCGTCAAGTGCCAGGACGAGGTCTGCTCCAACCGGCAGCGATTCACCCACGTCGAGATCATCGAGGCTTACCAGGAACTCGGCTTTGTCGCGGAGGATCTCTTCGTCGTCGTCAGAAACAACCGGCCGGGAGTAAGTCGCACCGTCAGGCAGGTCCACGCTCGCAAGAACCACTCCTACTTTCTCGTCTTCTGGAAGCGCGACCGGCCCGGCGCCTTGTGGACGGCGCCCGAGTGAACCCGCTTGAGCTGATGCTGCTCGTCATTGAAGAGCATACGCCTGAGACGATCTGGACCGGCGCCCCGCTTGAGTCCTTCCGCCGCGTAGCCAACACGAACCGGGGCGATATCGGAGAGGACTTCGTCCGGCGCTATCTGGCGAACTTCGGCATCGTCGCCGACCGCGCCGGTTCCCGTGTTTCGGCGGCCGACCTGAAGATCGGCGGCAAGCTCTTCGAGGTCAAGACGGCCTCTGAAGACCAGGGAGGTTCGTTTCAGTTCAACCACGTGCGGCTCGATCGAACTTACGACTACCTGCTATGCCTTGGAATTCGTCCCAACTCCATCCTCTTCGACGCTTGGCGCAAAGGCGCGGTGTCCGAAGGCTCCGCCGGAACTCTCGTCCGCATGGCCGAGGGCCAGAGCGTCACGTTCAAGCTGACGAAGAAGCCCGCCACGATGAGAAAGATCGAGGAACTGCCGGGTTGGATGCTGAGGGACGTGCTCCGGCCGGGGACAGACAACGATGACCGTAAATGAAGGGGAATCGGCAACCATGCAGGAGGATCCAAGCCATGTCTTTGTCGACGAAGTCAAGAAGGCCCTGGAGACCGACTCGTCGCGTCTCGGCGAGGTCTGGAGGCGTGGCGAGAAGACTCCTCAGGAGATCGCCGAAGAGCTAGGTGTTGCCACGCTGGGCTTTGTCTACAGCTACCGCAGAATCACAGTAGCGCTAATCGACGGTGAGGTTCCGCCGAAGCCGACGTCCGCCAAGCAAGTCGCGTCAGCGCTACGGGGCTTCGTGAAACGGCACGAAGGCAGGCTCTCCGAACAGGCGGCGGAGCGTCTCCAAGGGCTAGCTGAGCGATGCGACCGCGTCGCCAAAGATCCCCTGGCAATCCAACACGAGGACAATCTCGATCAGGAACAAACGCGCAACGAAGAGGCCAAGGATACGCCGGGAATCTACGTCTACACCTATCCACACTATCGCCGCTATCCTGTCCTCCCTGGCTTGGAGTACGAAGGAACGGGATCCGAGAGGCGGCCCCGAACCTACTTCAAGGTGGGCATGTCGGGAAGAGGCGTCCAGGAACGAATTGCCAACCAAATGCGGGGCACTGCCGTACCAGAGCGCCGATCCCTCCTCCGCATCTACACCACCCCCTCCCGATCGGACCTGAAAGGCATAGAGAAACGGCTTCACCAACATCTCAAGTCCGCTGACCAGGGGAGGGAGCGCACCAAGGACCACGGCACGGAGTGGTTCCTCACTCATTTGAATTTTCTGGACGACACAGCCGACCTTCTCGGCCTCTCAAAGCACTACGAGCGGCCCGAGGACGACCAGGCTGAGGCGACCACCTAACCTCCCTGCGGCGGCGGACGTAGCGACGGGAAGCGGTCGGCGAAAGGGCCAAGCATGAGCAACTGGATCACTCCCCAGTACTCGAAACGCCGCGTTGACCGCGCGGGCCGAACCCTCGTCGAGGCGCCGGCGGATCAGCTTCCCCAAGAAGATCTGCGCGTCTTCGCCAACTGGCGGTCCTCCCACGCCTTTCCCCTGAACACGTTTCAGGTCTACCTGCGACAGCGCGCGCGGAGCGCTTGTCCCGATCCAGTCGTGTCCCAGCGCCTGAAACGGACTCCGTCAGCGATCCAGAAGCTAAGCCGGTTTCCCCGAATGAAGCTCTCGCAGATGCAGGACATCGGGGGCTGCCGTGCGGTCGTTGACACGGTGGATCAGGTCCGGGACCTCCAGGACGCGTACCAGAGGTCGCGGATCTTGCACTGTCCCGTCAACGGGAAGGACTACATCGCGAACCCCAAGGACTCGGGATACAGGGGAGTCCATCTCGTCTATCGCTATCGCAGCACGAGAAGGACGCTCTTTGACGGCCTCCTGATCGAGATCCAGTTGCGCACGAGGCTCCAGCACGCGTGGGCCACCGCGGTCGAGACCGCCGGCGCGTTCCTCCGGCAGGCTCTCAAGTCGAGCGAGGGCGAACGTGAGTGGCTCAGGTTCTTTGCCCTCGTGAGCTCGGCCTTCGCCCTGAACGAGGGTTGCGCGCCGACGCCGTCAACGCCCGCGGACTTCATTGCGCTGCAGAAGGAGATACGAGACGCGGTGGAACGCCTCGATCTGATCGCGCGGTTCCGCGAGTACCGGGCGCTGATCGACCGCATTCCCGTTGTGCGGGCCGTCAACAAGCTCCACTTCTTCCTGCTCGAGCGCCGGCCCGACCTGGGCGCTCTGTACGTGACGACGTATCAGACCGCCGAACAGGCGCGCATCCTCGAGGACTACTTCGTCGCCGAGCAGAAGGTCCGCGACATCGACGGCGCCGAGGTAGTGCTGGTCTCCGCCGATTCGATCCAGGCGGTGCAGCGGGCGTATCCCAACTACCAGTTGAACACCGACTACTTCCTGAAGGAGCTGCGCCGCATCGTCGGATGACGGCGACCTCCGCCGCCCCGGCCGACGTCACGCCAGGAAGCGGTGACTGCCGTCGCCGTGCGGCATCTTGCCGCTGCGCTTGCACTGACAGAGTGCGACCCAGCGGTTCTCCTCCAGGGTCAAGCGCATGGGCTCGAACTCCGTGCTGCGGTGGGAGCCATCGGGTGCGTGACGAATATGACTTCCGAGACCGGAACAAGACGAGAGTTGACGGACTGCCCAAGTGGTACTGTCGCCCGCATGAGTTCCGTATCCGCCCACGCGACTCGGAACCCGCCCGACCCGCTCCTTGATCTGGTGCCGCAGCGCTGGAGATCCTTCGAGAATCCGCGCCGCGACTTGCCCAAACTAGCCAGGGATCCGAGCGCCACGGCCCGCATCGAGGCGCTGCTCACGGAGGTGCCCACGCGCCACGAGTTGTTCCTGGGCGACTCCCGCACCGTGCCGCCGCTGGCGCCGGAGTCGATCCACCTCGTGGTCACATCGCCGCCCTACTGGACTCTGAAGGAGTACCCGGCTTCCGACGGCCAACTGGGCTGGGTCGCGGACTACGAGGACTTCCTGGACCAGCTCGACAAGGTCTGGCGCCGCTGCTACGACGCTCTCGTTCCCGGCGGACGGCTGGTCTGTGTGGTCGGCGATGTCTGCCTTTCGCGGCGCCGGCACGGGCGCCACACGGTCGTGCCGCTGCACGCTTCGATTCAGGAGCGCTGCCGCAGCGTGGGCTTCGACAATCTGGCTCCAATCATCTGGCACAAGATCGCCAACGCCGCCTACGAGGTACAGGGCGGCAAGGGCGCGTTCCTGGGCAAGCCCTATGAACCGAACGCCGTGATCAAGAACGATATCGAGTTCGTCCTCATGCAGCGGAAGCCAGGCGGCTACCGCCGGCCCACATCGGCAGCCAAACTGCTGAGCCTGATTCCGGCCGACCTTCACCACAAATGGTTCCGCCAGATCTGGGAAGGACTCGGGGGAGCCTCCACCCGGTACCATCCAGCCCCGTACCCCCTCGAGATCGCCGAGCGGCTGATCCGCATGTTCAGCTTCGCGGGCGACACCGTGTTCGACCCCTTCATGGGCACCGCGACGACCCAGTCGGCCGCAGCCAGGTGGGGGCGAAACAGTGTCGGCGTCGAGGTGGAGCCGGAGTACTTCAAGGCTTGCGTAGCGCGAATGTCGACCCAGGCAGCCGACATGTTCAAACAGGTCGAGGTCCTGCCGCACACTCCAGATTCCAGTGTGTCGGCGGTTCGCTGAGCTCGCAGGCGATCCGACCTGAGGCCTGGACGTTGGCGGTTACCGTTCAAGAGGCCATAGAGCATCTCTATCGCGTCGCCGTTGTCGAACAGAAGACGACTTCCCCGGCCAGGCTCTCTGGCCTCGCTGACTTCTGCGTCCAGGAGCTCGAGAAACGCGGTGTTTCTGGCGTCGGAGCGGAAGTAGCGGTCCAGGGCTTCGGCCGGGTGAAGCAGTGGGATGTCGCTTGGGAGCACGCCGGAAAGGCCCGATTAGGGCTTTCCCTCAAGTCACTGCTCAAGAACATTCCGGGCACCGTCCCGAATCGGATTGACGACCTCATGGGCGAAGTGGCCAACGCCCAGTTGCACTCACCCGAGATCGTCATCGGGTACATCATGGTCTTCGACCGCAGCCAGGACTCCTGGTCGAAGAAGCACGACTCGACGTGGCTCGGTCTACTGAAGTCGCGGTTGGACCAACTGTCGCAGCGAGCGCCGCCGGCTTGGGCCACCGGAACGTTCGAAGGCCACGTGCTCACCGAAGTCGACTTCACGGAAGGGCCTGTGGTGCGGTCGGACCCGGGGGACTTCGACCGTTTCTTCGACCGCCTGGTGGACCACGTGAAGTTCCGGAATCCCGAAGCCCTCGGCTGACGCTGGAGATTGTCGGTCGCGGTTCGTGCTTCGGGGTTCAACCGCCTGCGACCCTCGATACCCATGACGAGACACACCGCCTATCTCCGCAGAGCGCTGCTGTTCGCGCTGCTATCGCCGGCGGCCGTTGCCGTCAGCGCCCAGCCAACGGCGCCGGACGCCTTCCAGAAACTGGCCGGCGAGTATCGGGGGACGGTCAAGCAAACGAACGTGACTGTGTGGGCTACACCCATTGCCGTTCCTGGAGGGGGCGAAGCGGCCGTGTTGCTGCAGTTCCCCGAGACGGAACGCCAGACACTCTTGACTCGCCTCGAGCTGTTGACGGGCGACCAGGAGGCGCTCTACCGGCTTGCCTGCGATGATGCGCGCATCAGCGAGAACGGCTACGGCTTCTACTCCGCCTTCTCCCGGATCTGGCAGTCGGGCGGAAGCCTGGTGTTCATCTACTCCGGCCCAGGCAGGCGAGGGTTGCTCGGATCCGGCTGGCGCTCGGCGACCGCAAAGAGCGGCCTGCTGATGAACGAGGAGTACTTCTTCCTCCGTGGTCGCGAGTACATGGTCCGTAGTGTCAAACGCGACGCTGATACCGGCAAGCTGTCCGAGGTCCAGCTTACGCAGACCGGCTTCATTCAGAACTTCTTCGACAATCCGACACTGGCGCTAGCTGCAGCGGAAGCACCTGCAGGCGTACTGGACCTGATCAGGGAGTACGTGAACGCGAAGTACGCGGCGATGGAGAGCCTGCAGGTCGGTGGCGGAGGCCTGCCGACGGATCCTGCGGCGATATGTCGCTGAACGGCGACCGCCTCTCGCCCGCCTCCCTCATTCCAGGAACCGGTGACTGCCGTCGCAGTGCGGCATCTTGCCGCTGCGCTTGCACTGACAGAGCGCAACCCGGCGGTCCTCCTCCAAGGTGAGACGGATCGGCTCGAACTCCGTGCCACGGTGCGAGCCGTCGCAGAAGGGCTGGTTTTCCGACTGGCCGCACCGGCACCACCAATAGGTGCCAGCTTCCAGTTCAATCTTGGCCGGCACACGGTCGGCGATTCGGGGTGCGGTCATCTTAGGTGGTTCTCCTTTGTTGATCGGCCGCTAGCACGCCGGATGCGGGCGAGACGCCCGCCTTCCCAGGCCAGACGCCGACGCTTCGCGCCGGATGCGGGCAGGATGCCCGCGTTCCCAGGTTTCGCTGCCCGACGATGTCCAGCCCGTGCCGCGCACGCCGACCCCTACTCGCCCGCCACGGCGGCGAGCGCCGCCAGTCGGGCGGCCTCGAACTCGTCGCCGGGGTTCCAGGCCGGGAGTTCGGGGTTCTCGGAAATGGCGCGGGCGCAGGCGAGGCCGAGTTCGACGTCTTCGACCATGCCTTCGAGGTTCCAGCCCTCGCCTTCTTCGTTCATCGGCTGGTACTCGTCCGACTGCTGGTGGTAGATGTTCTCGGTCCAGGCCTCCAACTGGTCCCGGCCCCAGCCCTCCGGCTGGTCGATGAAGTCGGTGCCGTTGTCGAGGTAGATCGCCGGCACGCCGATGCGGGCAAAGTTCAACTGGTCCGAGCGGTAGAAGTAGCCGTTGGCCGGGAACTGATCGGGCAGGACGGTGCGGCCCTGTTCGGCGGCCGCCGCTTCGACGACGGCGTCGAGGCTCGACTTGCCGTACCCGATGTAGGTCACGTCGCGCGTGCTCCCCCATTGGTTGCCGCCATCGTAGTTGATGTTCGCGGCCATCTTGCCGGGCGGCACGGTCGGGTGGGCGGCGTAGTACTCGGAGCCGAGCAGGCCCTGCTCTTCGGCGCCGACGAAGGCGAACAGGACCGAGCGGCTTGGCGCCGGCTCCTGGACGGCGAGTTCGCTGCCGATCGCGAGGACCTGGGCGACGCCGGCCGCGTTGTCGAGGGCGCCGTTGTAGATGCGGTCTTCAAGGCTTTCATCCGGCGAAACGCCAAGGTGATCGTGGTGGGCGGTGAAGACGACCCACTCGTCGGCGAGTTCCGGGTCGCTGCCGGGCAGGGCGCCGAGCACGTTCGCGGTCTGCTCGCGGGTGACCGTGTTCTCGAGCGCCAGACTGGTCACCAGATCGAGCGGCACGGGTTCGAAGTCGGCGCTCGTGGCCGACTCGAGGGTCTCGTCGTAGTCGACGCCGGCCAGCTCGAACAGGCGACGGGACGCCTCCTCCGTCAACCAAGCGTTGATCTGGGAGCGGGGTTCGCCCTCGGCGGGCAGCTCGAACTGGGGCCCCGTCCAGGACGTCTGGACGACCTGGAAGGGATAGCCGGCCGAGGGCGTGGTGTGGATGATGATCGCGCCGGCCGCGCCCTGGGCCGCGGCGCTCTCGTACTTGTAGGTCCAGCGGCCGTAGTAGAGCCGGCGGTCGCCCTCGAACAGATCCGGATCCCAGTCCGGATCGTTGTTCAGCATGACGAGCACCTTGCCGGCGAGGTCCGCGTCGCCGTAGTCGTCCCAGCCGTACTCCGGCGCCTGAATGCCGTAGCCGACGAACACGACCTCGGCATCCTCGATCGCCGCCTGCTCCGACTGGACACCGCTGCCGGCGATGAACTCGTCCCAGAACGCGAACTCGATGCTGTCGCCGCCGCTTGAGTGGAAGCTCCAGGTCTCGGGCACGGTGGAGTTGATGCCGACGATGTCGAACGGCTGCTCCCAGCTACCGTCCGCGGCCGCCGGTTCGATGCCCATGTCCGCCATGGCTTCGGCGATGTACTGGCGGGCCATCACATCACCGGCCGTGCCGGGGCCGCGGCCTTCCATCGCGTCGTCGGCGAGGTCGGCGAGCCAGGTGTCGAGTTGGGTTGCGATATCGGGAGCTGGCTGGCCGCAGCCGGCGACAACGAATGCGAGAAGAAGAATCGCGAGCGCGAGAGTTGGTTTGGTCATCGTCGAATCGTAGCGCGCTAGCAGCGTGCGCCGCAGGAAGAACGGCGCACCCCATGTTCTGCCGCGCACGCTCATCAGGCGGCGCTTTGCGCCGATGCGGGCAGGGATGCCCGCGTTCCCAGGCCTGCGGGCGAGACGCCCGGGTTCCATCCGCGCGCCCGGATGACGGGCGCGCGGATGGTTCACGGGTGGCGCGGGTCGCGCCACCCGGGTTCCCAGGCACCACACTGATAGATTGCTGGCTATACGAGATGCCCGCGACGAACACGCCCCGCCGGCCGGCCGCGGTGTCCGAGAGTGAGCGGACACTGGACCGCTATCTCGACGGCCTGCTGGTCGAGCGGGGCCTGTCCCAGCACACGGTGGACGCCTACCGGCGCGATCTCCGGCGGCTGACGAGCAACCTGGAGGATGACGGCGGCGACCTGCTCACCGCCAAGGTGGACCAGCTCAGCCGGCACCTGCGGCGACTCCGCCGTGAAGGGCTGTCGCCGCGGTCGATCAGCCGCGCCCTGGTGTCGATGCGCCGGTTCTACGCCTTCCTGGTCAACGAGGGTGACCGCGACGACAACCCGGCGGTCAACCTCTACCCGCCGCGCCTGCCGCGACGGCTGCCCAAGGTGCTGCGGGAAGAGCAGGTCGAAGCGCTCCTCCGCGCCCCGGACACCGGCCGGCCTCCCGGTGTGCGCGACCGGGCGATGATCGAGCTGCTCTACGCCACCGGCCTGCGAGTCAGCGAGATGGTCGGTCTCACAATCCACCAGCTCCAGCTCGACGCGGGCTACCTGATCGCGTTCGGCAAGGGCGCCAAGGAACGGGTCGTGCCGGTGGGCGAATCCGCCGAGAACTGGCTCCACCGCTACCTGAAGCAGGTGCGGCCAACGATGGCGAAGGGCCGCCACGACGTGGTCTTCGTCAGCTACCGGGGCGCCGGGCTGACCCGGCAGGGGTTCTGGAAGCTGCTCAGAAACTACGGCCGGGCCGCCGGCATCCCCGACCTGTCGCCCCACGTGCTGCGCCACAGCTTCGCCACCCACCTGCTCGAGCACGGCGCCGATCTGCGCGCGGTGCAGGTCATGCTCGGCCACGCCAACATCACGACGACCCAGATCTACACCCACATCCACCAGCACCGTCTGCGGACGCTGTACGACCTCTATCACCCGCGCGCCCGCTGACGGGCCCCGCTTCCTACAGGCCCAGGAAGCCGTAGATGCGGCCGATGAAGTTCACCGTCTCCCGGTAGGGCGGCACCCCGTCGTGGGCGTCGACGGCGCCCTCGCCGGCGTTGTACCCGGCCAGCACGCGCGGCAGGTCGTCGTCGAACCGGCGGCGCAGCCAGGTCAGGTACCGGGCCGCGGCGAGCACGTTGCGGGCGGGGTCGTGGAGCTCGCCCGCCGAAACGCCGAAGCGTTCGGCGGTCGCCGGCATGAGTTGAAGCAGACCGCGGGCGCCCTTCGACGACACGGCGCCGGGATCGTAGGCTGACTCCGCGCGCGCCATCGCGGCCAGCAGGTCGGGGTTGAGCTCATGCTCGCGGCCGACCTCGAGGAACAGCTCGCCATAGGGAACGGCCGGCACCGTCTGTCCGGGCCTGTAGTCGAGCGAGAAGCTGGCCTGAGGCGGCGGCTCGGGAGGCGGCGCCTCGCCAATCTCGTCGTCGATGATGCGCTCGATCCGCATCAGCGGCAGGGTGACGGAACCGCCGCTCTCCAGGATCAGCCGGATGCGTTCGGCGTCCGTACGCCGCCCATCGAGAAGCTCCCATGCCGTCACCTTGTACCGGTAACCGTTGGTCAGAACGGCCAGTTCCGCCCCGACCGCGGAAGCGCACAGGACCAGGACCACGGCCGCCGCCGCGGCTCGGGAGGCGACGCTCACGGGCAGCCCCTCAGGCGCCGGCCGCGGTCATGAGCTCCGGGCCGGCCGGGTTCTCTGCCGCGGCTGCTTCCGGTTGGTAGCGCATGACGACCAGGGTCAGGTCGTCCTCGGCGCCGAGGCCGTCGATGTGGCGCCTCATCCTGGCGAGAATGCGGTCGCACACCTCCTTGGCATTGGCTGCGGGTCCCAGGAGGGAAGTCCTGGTCCGGTCGTAACCGAACGGCTCGCCGTCGCGGCCCACGGCTTCGATGAAGCCATCGGAAAGCCAAGCGAGGACATCGCCCGGCTGCAGCTCGATGCGCCGGAAGCCGTAGTCCTCGCCGAGCGCGCCGAGCGGCGTCCCCGGCAGCAGAATCTCCTCCACTTCGTTCTGCCGCAGCAGATACGCCGGCGGATGGCCCGCGTTCGTGATGTCGACGACGCCCGCCGACAGATCGATCACGGACAGACTCGCGGTCACGAAGGTGCGATCGCCCCCCGACCGCACGAGCCGATCGAGCGACGACAGGATCTCCCGGGGCGGCTTGCCCTCCTCGACCAGGGTCAGGAGACCCGCCTTGAGCATCGCCATGCGCAGACCCGCCGAGAGGCCGTGACCGGCAACGTCCGCGATCACCACGGCCAGACGGTCGCTCTCGCCGCCGTCCGCTCCGGGCAACCGAACGATGTCGAAGTAGTCGCCGCCGATCGCCGCTGAGGGCTCGAAATAGGTGGCGAACTCGACACCCTCCGCCTGCAGGCTGCGGCCCGGGATCAGGCTCTTCTGGACCTCACGGGCAATCTCGAGTTCCTGCTCGAGCGCGTGCTTCGCGGCTCGCTCGGCGACCAGGCCCTCGAGGCTCAGCGCCATCTCGTTGAAGGAGGTCTGGAGAGCGCCGATCTGATCCCGGCGCCGCACCGGGATGCGGGCCGAGAAGTCGCCCGCCTGCACCGCCCCGGTCGCCGCGCTCAACCGGTTCACGGCGCGGCTCAGCCCCAGGATCATGAACATGGCCATGACCGTCGCCGCGATGAAGACATCGAAGAGCAGGAAAGCCGCGAAGCCGAACGCGATCCAGCCGAGACTGTCGACCTGGGCGGAGGACGAGAAGAGGTGTCGTATCACGATCCGTTGGGTAGCGGCGAGCGACGCCGACACTGGCGGCGAGACCGGTTCGCCGGTGGCGAAGGCGTGCAGCGGCCCCGCCATTTCGACGCCGACGATGCTGAGCGGCGAACTGGCGCCGAGGAACTCGAAGAACGCCTCGCGTTCGGCGCCGCCGCGGGTCCGTGCCAGCGGCTGGAGCACGAACTCGGTGTCGATGAACTGGACCGTCCACTCGGTGCCGTCGGTCTCGCCCTGACGCCGGAGCCGCGTCCAGACATCGCTTCGGCGACTCAACTCCCGTTCCAGCAGCCCCCCGGTGTCCGGGTCGTAGAACGCCACCACCGCGGAAGTTCCCCGGCGGAAGGCCGCGGCAAGAGTCGCCGAACCGTCGGGCAGCACGACCAACTGCGGAACCCTGCTCCGCCGCCGCTGACGATCGAATTCGACGTCCGTCTCCAGCCAGGCCGGAAAGGGCGCCGGCGCCCGCGGGTCTCCGGCCACGCGGACGTCGCCCTGGTAGTACGCCAGTGCGGCGCCCCCCACGGTCGTGGGCAGAGCGGAGGGGTCGAGGAGCCCCATTTCAAGCGGCTGGATGAGGAAGGCGGACACCGCCCCGAGTTCCTCGTGAAGGCCGATCGCCGCGTCCCGGTACAGGTGACCGAGGAAGAACCCGGAGAGCAGGTAGGCGACGACCATCACCAGCACCAGGCTGATCAGGAAGGGCAGCAGACCGAGCAGGATGTAGCTGAAGGCCAGGCGGCGTCCGACCCGCCACAGCAACCGGCGCTGCAACCAGACGAAAATCACCCACGCGATGACCAGTCCGGCCACGCTGGCGACGGTCCACGCCAGGAAGTCGAGAGCGAACGGCGCGTCGAGCGAGAGGGTGACGCTCGAAAGCCCCAGGGCGAGGAACAGCCCCAACAGCCAGGCGGCTCGACGCCATGGCCTGTTTCGGCTGGGTTGTTTCTCGCGACTAGGCACTGAGGTTCTCGCCAACGCGCGGGGCAGCGTCATGGTACTATCTGCGCTCTCACTCCCGCGGACGGAAGCTGGACCGCCCGCAGGATTGGCGGCGGTTCCGATCCGCGTTCAAGAGCGCCCCGCGTCCACATCGCACGAGACGAACATGACCCTCCCGATTGCAGGGCAGACGGCCGCAGGCAGAGCCGCTGAAGCAACCGTCTCGGATGTCGTCATCCGCTTCGCCGGTGATTCGGGCGACGGCATGCAGCTCACCGGCACCCAGTTCACGAACACGTCGGCGCTGATCGGCAACGACCTGTCCACGTTGCCGGACTTCCCGGCCGAGATCCGGGCGCCGGCCGGCACGCTGGCGGGCGTTTCCGGTTTCCAGGTCCGCATCGCCGATCACGACATTCATACGCCGGGCGACGCCCCGGATGTCCTGATCGCCATGAACCCGGCGGCGCTCAAGGCCAACATGCGCGACCTGCGCGACAACGGCGTGATCATCGTCAACACCGACGAGTTCACCCCGCGCAACCTGAAGCGGGCGGGCTACGAGTCGAATCCGCTCGAGGACGACAGCCTGAACGCCTTCCGGCTCTACCGGGTCGGCCTGACGACGATGACGCGGCGCGCCCTGGAGGACAGTCCGCTCGACGTCCGCTCGAAGGACCGGTGCAAGAACTTCCTCGCCCTGGGCATGGTCTACTGGCTGTTCAGCCGCCCGCTCGAATCGACGATCGACTGGCTACGGGTCAAGTTCAAGCGCCGGCCCGAGATCGCCGAGGCGAACGTCAAGGTGATGAAGGCGGGCTGGAACTTCTGCGACATCACGGACGCCTTCCAGGTCCGGTACGACGTCGAGCCGGCCCCGCTCGAGCCGGGCATCTACCGCAGCATCCACGGCAACTCGGCGCTGGCCATCGGCCTGGTCGCCGCGAGCCGCCGCAGCGGCCTGCCCCTTTTCCTCGGCGCCTACCCGATCACGCCCGCCAGCGACGTGCTCCACGAACTCGCGACCTACAAGCACTTCGGCGTCACGACCTACCAGGCTGAGGACGAGATCGCCGCCGTCTGCTCCGCGATCGGCGCTTCCTTCGGCGGCAGCCTCGGCGTCACCTGTTCCAGCGGTCCAGGGATCGCGCTGAAGGCCGAGGGGATCAACCTGGCGGTGATGGTCGAGCTGCCCCTGGTGATCTGCGACATCCAACGCGGGGGGCCGTCAACCGGCCTGCCGACGAAGACCGAGCAGGCGGACCTGCTGCAGGTCATGTTCGGGCGCAACAACGAATCGCCCGTACCGGTGATCGCCGCCGCCTCGCCCGCCGATTGCTTCGACACCGCGCTCGAAGCGGTCCGCATGGCGACGACCTACATGACGCCCGTCATCCTCTTGTCCGACGGCTACATCGCGAACGGCTCCGAACCCTGGCGCATCCCCCTGGTCGAGGAACTCCCCGACCTTCGGGTCGACTTCCACCAGGACGCTGAGGGCTTCCTGCCCTACATGCGCGACCAGCAGACCCTCGCCCGGCCCTGGGCGATTCCGGGCACTCCCGGTCTTGAGCATCGGATCGGCGGTCTCGAGAAGGAGGACGTCACCGGCAACGTCAACTACGAGCCCGACAACCACGACCACATGGTGCGGCTGCGAGCCGAGAAGATCGCGCGGATCGCGGGCGACATTCCGGACATCGAGGTCGACGGGCCGCAGAGCGGCAAGCTCCTCGTGCTCGGCTGGGGCAGCACCCTGGGCGCGATCACCGGCGCGGTGAACCAGGCTCGGGCCGACGGCCTAACGGTCAGTCGCGCCCACCTGCGACACATCAACCCCTTCCCCCGCAACCTGGGCGACATCCTCGACCGCTTCGAGCGGGTTCTGGTGCCGGAAATGAACCTCGGCCAGTTGGCCCTGCTCCTGCGGGCCCGCTACCTGAAGGACATCGAGACCTTCTCCAAGGTCGAGGGCAAGCCCTTCACGCGGGACGAAATTCTCCATCGGATTGAAGAAATGGCGGAGGTATAGCGCAGAGATGCCCACGATTGAAGCAACGCCCCTGACCAAGAAGGACTTCCAGAGCGACCAGGAGGTCCGCTGGTGTCCAGGCTGCGGCGACTACGCCATCCTGTCCGCGGTGCAGGCGGTGTTCCCCGAACTGGGAATCCCGCGCGAGAAGTTCGTCATCGTGTCCGGAATCGGCTGCTCCAGCCGCTTCCCGTACTACATGAACACGTACGGCTTCCACTCGATCCACGGCCGCGCCCCCGCCGTCGCCACCGGCCTCAAGATGACGCGCCCGGACCTCGACGTCTGGGTGGTGACCGGGGACGGCGACGCCCTGTCGATCGGCGGCAACCACCTGATCCACACATTGCGCCGCAACCTGAACGTCAAGATCCTGTTGTTCAACAACCGCGTCTACGGCCTCACCAAGGGCCAGTACTCGCCGACCAGCGAGCTCGGCAAGCGCACCAAGTCGACGCCCCACGGCTCCGTCGACTTCCCCTTCAACCCGCTGTCGGTTGCGATCGGCGCCGGCGCCACCTTCGTGGCCCGCAGCGTCGACATCTTCATCCCCCATCTCAAGGCGGTCCTCAAGCGGGCCGCGGCGCACAAGGGGTCGGCGTTCGTCGAGGTGATGCAGAACTGCAACATCTACAACGACAAGGCCTTCGCCGCACTGACCGACAAGCCGGGCCGGCAGGCCAACGGCCTCTACCTGGAGCACGGCAAGCCCCTCGTCTTCGGCGACAACAAGGACAAGGGCCTGCGGTTCAACGGCACCGACTTCGAGGTCGTCGGGCTCGGCAACGGCACTACGGCCGACGACTGCCTCGTGTGGGACGAGAACCGCGCCAATCCGTCCCTCGCCTTCCAGATCGCGAGCCTCTCGAGCGGCGACGGCCTCGGCGATTTCCCCGTGCCCCTCGGCGTCCTGCGGGCCGTCGACGCGCCTACCTACGACGCCGGCGTGATCGACCAGATCGAGCGGGTCTCGGCCGGCCGGCCGCAGACGCTCGACCAGTTGATCCACGGCACCGACACCTGGACCGTGGACGCGGGCGGCAACGTCGACCGCGGCGCGAACTAAGGGCCACAAGCCTCGCTGGATTCTCGCCGGCCTGGTGTTGCTGGCAGCCGCGGCGCCGGCTCAGGAAACGGCTCTGCCGGAGGTCTTCTCCGAGGTGATCGACGTCCGGGTCGTGAACGTCGAGGTTGTCGTTACCGACCAGGCGGGGAACCGCGTCCAGGGCCTGAGACCGTCGGACTTCGAACTCCTGGTCGACGGTGAACCGACCCCGATCGCCTACTTCACGGAGATCGAGGACGGTCTCGCTCAGGACAGGACGGGCGGAGACTTGGCCGGCGTGCCGAGCCTGGATCCGAACGCGCCGGTAGGCACGAACTTTCTGATCTTCATCGACGACCTCTTCTCCATCAAGCGCGACCGGAACAGGGTCCTCGACCGCCTGGCGGAGGACCTTCGGGCACTCGGTCCGGCGGACCGCGTAGCCGCCGTCGCGTACAACGGCAAGAGCGCGGAGACCCTGACGACCTGGACGAACTCGTCGAGCCGGTTGAAGGAGGCGCTTGACCGGGCGCGCGAGCGGCCCGCCAAGGGACTGGAGCAGCTCACCGCACAGAAGCTGGCCGATAGCGACCGGGAGTTGACGGCGCAGGTCGAAGCGACGAGGCGCAATTCCCCCAGGGGGTCATCGAACGCGGCCCCGCAGGTCTCCCCAGCGCCTTCGGGCCTGCGGAGCGTCATGTCCAGAGCGCAACTCTCATACAGGCAGAAGTTGAACAACCAGTTGGAGAGTGCGGTGCTGGCGGCAATGGCAACCATGCGGCAATTCGCCGACCAGCCCGGCCGCAAAGTGATGCTGGTGCTCGCAGGAGGCTGGCCGAGGTCCGTGGAGATCTACACGCGAGATCGCCTGCCCGCCGGCGGCCTCCCTCTCGATCGCCGGGTGATGAGCGAGCACGAGCTGTACGGCCCACTCGTGTCGACAGCGAACCTGATCGGCTTCTCGCTCTACCCGGTGGACCTGCCGGGCCACACGAGGAACTTCGCGGGTGACGCGTCGACGGGGTTCGACCCCGCCATCCGGCCCGACGGGGCAAGCTCGGCTCCGGGTGCTCTCGAAAGGGAAGACACCATCCACAGCACCCTGTACCTGCTGGCCCGCTCGACGGGCGGCGTGCCGTTGATCAACGCCCGGCGAGACGCGGCGTTGGCCAGGGTGGTCGCGGACACGCGCTCGTACTACTGGCTCGGCTTCGAGCCGCAACGGCGCGAGGACAACAGGTTCCATGAGATCGCGGTGCGGCTGGCAGGCCGAGCGGACCTCGACGCTCGCACACGCGAGGGCTACGTGGACATGTCGCGCGACCACGAGCTCGATATGACGGCCAAAGCCGCCTTGCTGTTCGGCGACCCGCCCGAGTCGCTGCCGCTTGAGGTGCACTTCTCGGAACCGATTCGCGCCGGCCGCAGGAAGATATCCGTGCCGGTCGAAGTCGCGATTCCCCTCGACGAAATCCAGCTCCTGCCCGTGGCCGACGAGTGGCTCAACGTGGTGGAGATTCGCGTGACGGCGATGGACTCGGGCGGCAACCGCTCGGAGGTGTCCTTCGAGAAGGTCCCGATCACCGGCGCCGAAGAGCCGCAGCCAGGACAGACCTTCTACTACCAGACCGATCTGCAACTCCGACGACGCGAGCACTCGTATGTGATCACGGTCCACGACCCGTTGACGGGAACGAACCTGACGTCGACCGGGGAGATCGGTCCGAACTAGGCATTCATCCCCAAGTGGCAGACTGCGGAGACGGGCAACGGCCATGAAGTGGCGCCATTGGACCTTCGGGACGACCTGGATTCTGCTGGCCCTGGTGCTGCTCGGCACCACGGCTTTCGCCCAGCAGCAGGATCTGCCGGCCGTGTTCTCGGACGCGATCGACGTGCGGGTCGTGAACGTCGAAGTCGTGGTCACCGACAGGAAGGGAAACCGTGTCCACGGCTTGAAGGCCTCGGACTTCGAACTCCTTGTCGACGGCGAGCCGACCCCGATCGACTACTTCACCGAGATCAAGGACGGTCTGGCGAAAGAGACCGGCGACGATGTCGCGGCTGTACCGAATCTGAACGCGAACGCCCACGTCGCCACGAACTACCTGATCTACATCGACGACGTCTTCTCCATCCAGCAGGACCGCGACCTGGTGCTCACGCGACTCGAAGAGGACCTGCGGGAGCTTCACTCCACAGATCGCGTCGCCGCCGTGGCCTTCGACGGGAAGAGCATGGAGACGCTGACCGGTTGGACGAACTCGCGGGAAGGTCTGGCGGAAGCGCTCGATCGCGCTCGAGCGGGGCACGTTGCAGCGGTTGGCCCGCGCCACCGGAGGTGTGCCGATGACGAGCTTCCTACGGAAAGTAGCGCTAGCGCGAACGGTCGAGGACACTCGAACCTACTACTGGCTGGGCTTCGAGCCCACTCGGCGGGAGGACGACGAGTTCCACGAAGCGGAGATCAACATCATTGACCGCACCGACCTCAACGTCCGAACGCGCGAAGGCTACGTGGACACGTCGCGGGACCGCGAGATCGCCATGACAGTCGAGGCCGCCCTTCTGTTGGGCGAGCCGTCCGATGCTCAGCCACTCGACGTGCGCTTCTCGGAACCGGTCCGCGGCCGCCGCGGCAGGATCTCAGTGCCCATCGAAGTAGCGATTCCACTCGACGAAGTCGCGCTCCTTCCCGTAGACGGCCTGTGGCAGAACGAGCTGGAGGTCCGAGTTCTGGTCATGGATCTGGACGGCAACCGCGCCGACATGGCGACTGAGAAGATCCCGATCACGGGCCAGGAGGAGCCGCAACCGGGCGGGTTCTTCTACTACCAGACCGACCTTAAACTCCGCCGGCGCGAGCACACCTACGTGATCGCGGTCTACGACCCCTTGACCGGAACGAGCATGGTCGCGACCGGAGACATAGTCCCGGAGTAGGGCTCGACAGTGGACGCAATCGCTGCGTTCCGAACTACCCCAACTTCCGGCGCAACGCCTCCATTACCAGCGGCGGCACGACGCCGGTCAGATCGCCCTCCAGGCTGCCGACCTCCTTCGTCAACCGGCTGGACAGGAAGATCCACTCCGGCGCCGGAAGCAGGAAGATCGTGTCGACGTCGGACGCCAGGCGGCGGTTCATCAGGGTCATCGGCAGTTCGTAGTCGAAGTCGGCGCCGGAGCGCAGGCCGCGGACGACGGCACAGGCGCCCTTGTCGCGGGCGTAGTCGACCAGCAGGCCACTGAAGCTCTCGACCCGGCAGTCGTCCGATTCGCCGAGTAGCTCGTGCAGGAGGTCGATCCGTTCCTCGACCGAGAACAGCGCCTGCTTCTGCTCGTTGTAGAGCACCGCGATGTAGAGCACGTCGAAGAGCCGCCGGGCACGCTCGATCAGGTCGAGGTGGCCGTTGTGCACCGGGTCGAAGGATCCGGGAAAGACGCCAATCTTGGAACTCATCGCGCACCTCCGAGCTGACCGGAGAGGTCGATGGTGGTCACGTTGTGCGCGGCATCCGTCAGTCGTAGCAGGAGCAGCCGGGCGCCCTCGGCGGCATCGATCGCCAGCGTCTCACGCTGACTGTCAAGCAGACCGTCCTCGACCCTGGCGGCGCGCCACTCGCCGGCGTCGACGCTGACGACCGCCTCGCGCAGCGGACTCCATGCGTCCTCGACCACCGCGGTCACGCGGCCGCCGTCGCGCGAAGCCTCGACCAGGCGCGCCGGGCTGTGGTCGACCACGACCGCGGCCGACACCTCATCGGCCGCGAGCGCGTCGCCGGGGGCGTTGTCGAGCTTGTCGGTGGCGCTGACCTGAAACCGGTAGACGCCGTCCGGCAGCACGGTCGCGTCGAAGCTGAAGAAGGTCGCCTTGAGGTCATCCGCCATCTCCAGCCACAGAGCATCGGAATCGTCCGCGGCTTCGGCGCCAGCCGCGAGTTCGGCCTCGCGGGCGAAGGAGAGCCGGTAGCGGAGACGGTCCTTGTTCGGGTCCTCAGCCTCCCAGCGCAGCGTCCGGTATCCCAGCTTCCACAGGCTCTTCGTTGCCCCCTGCTTGGTCTGCGCCGGGTCGCCGACGGTGGTGAAGATGCGGTCGCGGTTCGGGTGCGCCGGCTCGTAGGCCTGGTTCGAGGGGTTGAAGTTCGTCGGCACCAGGATCGTCCCCGCGGGGAGCACGTCCAGCTTCTTGATCTCGGGCTTGCGGTTGTGCTGCCGGTAGGTGACCTCGACCGCCACGACCTCGGGCGTGCGGTCGCCGCTGCCGCGCAGTTCAGCCCGCCACTGGAGGTAGCGGCCCGGCGGCAGGTCAGAGAGCGGCGCCTCTCGCGCGACGGCAGCTTCGGTCCAGTCCGACCACGTCTCGTCCGGGTCCGAACTCATCCCGCTGCGAGCGGAGAGCGCGACGAGAGCGCCGTCTCCGGCGCGGCCGCGCCAGCGGATCGAACCGAAGCTCGAGACGGAAGACGCATCGAGCGGCTTGGCGGTCACCGTCCCCTGCCTTGCCAGCCCCCCGCTGTCGCCGCCGACGAAGCCGTAGACGGCTGCCCCATTGACGCTCGCGAAGACGGGGCCCGCCGTGCCCCTCGCCAGGCCGACGATCTGGCTCTGGTCGAGGTCCTTCTCGAGCACCATCTGATCGTTCTGGAAGCTGAACAGCTTGCCCTCCTGGCCGGTGGCTACCCATAGCCGGCCCTGCTGGTAGCTCAGGGCGTAGACGGTTTCCATCTCGAACTTCCAGATCGACTCGACGGCGCCGGTCGCGTCGATGCGCAGCACTTCGGAGCGCGGACCCTTGAAGGAGGCGGAACGACTTCCCGCGGAGATCGCGCCGGTCTGGACCGTGACCTCGCTCTTCTGGCCGTTCGAACCCGAGGAGTCACCCCCGGCGGAGGCGGCGCCTCCCGTCGAGCTGCTTGCCGACGAACTGCCGGTCGAGGAGCTTCGCGTACTACTCAGGTTGACGAAGCTGGCTTCGGAGGCGAGCGCGGAGGCGTAGAAAGCGCCGTCCTCGCCGGGCGTGATCGCCAGCACTTCGGGCCCTGCGGCGTCGTAGAGCGTGCGGGCTTTGCCTTCCGCGTCGATCTCGAGCAGCAGACCCTCGCCCGCGGTGCCGGCGAGCACCGTGCCGTTCGAGCGCAGCGCGAGCGAACGGATGTGGACGTCCGTGCTGTCGTAGAGCAACCTGGATTCGCCGCTCGCGAGGTCCACCCGGTGCAACTGCCCCTCCGGACCGGTCGCCACCAACAGGCCGCCGTCGCCAGTGCCCAGGAGCGCCCAGATGTACTTCGCTTCCGGGTCGAACAGTTCTTCGACCTCGCCCTCAGGCCGCTTCCGGTAGACCTTGCCGTCCGGCGACGAGCCGGCATAGACGGCGCCGTCGCCGTCAACCCAGACCGCGAACACCTCGGGTTCCTCGGTGGCGAACAGCTCGGTGACCGTGCCGGCATCCCCGTCGATCTGGACCTCCAGGACCTTGCCCGAGTTGCCGGTACCCGCCGCAAAGCGCCCCTCCGCGCCGACGAAGGAGAACAGGAAGGGTTCCGCGACGGTGGCGAACTGCTCGGCCCGCTGGGCCAGACGCAGGATCCCCAGCCGGTCGACGCTCACGTCCACGAGCTCGCCCGCCAGAAAGGCAGCCTGGCTGTCGGCGCGCCAGATCTGGACTTCCGAGGCGACGGCGGCGCCGGCGGTCAGCAACAACCAGGTCCCCGCCGCGATTCCCGCCGCGGCCCGGGCGCGGTCCCCCAAGGTACGGGCCCTCAAGGCGCGGTACCGGGCAGGATCTCGAGGTCGAGCCGGAACAGGCCATCGAGCGGGATTCCGAGATCGCGCCCCTGCTCGCTCACGATCGCCAGGTTCAGGGCCCGCGGCTCTCCCTGCAGCGGGGACGCCTGCCAGATCGACCGCACCGAGGCCGGAAGCTGCGGCATCGGCCGTCCCTCGACGATCAACCCGCGGGCCGGCACGACGCCGAGCGCGGCGAGCCGGCTCTTCGGCTGGAACGAACGCAGCATGTCGAGCTGCTCCGTCAGGGACGACGCCTTGCTGGGCTCGAGTTGCAGCCGCGCCGCGTCGATACTCACGCCGTCGCCGACGAACAGGTAGTAGCGGCCCGGCCGGCGATCCTCGGGGATCGTCACCTGGAGGGTCTCCTGATACCGGTCGCCGCGATGCCGGCGGAGATCGAACACGACATCCACCGTGTCGCCCGCGTGAACCCTCCTCGAAGAGGCCTGGGCGCGCTCGATCTCGACCGTCCGCACGCCGTGGCTCTGGCTCAGAGTGAGATCGATGCCCTCGATCTCGACCCCTTCGTAGTCCGAGTTGACCAGCGCCCCGATCAGGGCGATGAGGTAGAAGGCGGCGCTCGTGCCGGGGCCCGAGCCGTCGAAGGTCTGCCGCAGCGGCACGTCCTCGTGCCCGCGCAGGCGCAGGGTGCCGGTCATGTCCAGGCCACTCTCGCCGCCGCCGTACGAAGCGGAATCGAGCGCCTGCATGGTCGGAATGCCGACCAGCGAAGGCAGCATCCTGGGCAGATCCGCCAACCGGAGGTCGAAGCGGCGGACATAGCCGTTCGGTGCCTCGACCCGGATCGTCATGGGGATCGTGCGCGCCTCGGCGCCGACCCGCCCCCTCAGTCCCGCGAAGCGGTCCTGGTCGAAGGCGCCGACCACCGAGCCGATGTTGCTGAGCCGCATCGAACTGTTGAGCCGCGGCACCACCCCGATCACCTCCACGGTCGCCATCGGCACGCGCAGCGGGCCCACACCGAGGTACGGGTGCCCCATGGCCAGCACCTCGCCGTCCTCGACCCGGGTCACGGTACCGCCGACCGCGACTCTCAGGTCGCCGTCGATCAGTACCCCCGCGACCGCACTGCCGGCGCCGAGGTCCGGCATCTCCGCCGTGTCGGCGCGTCCCGCCGGGGCGGCGCCGAGCATCCGCCGCAGCGGTTCGCCGAAGCCCAGGGTGGCGATCTGCGCGCCCCCGCGACCACCCCAGTCCGCCGGCGCGACAAGCGTGCCGAGCTGTTCCGCGACGGTCTCCCGAACCGC
Organism: Candidatus Multivorans sp.; assembly: GCA_965216125.1. Classification (GTDB taxonomy): domain Bacteria; phylum Acidobacteriota; class Thermoanaerobaculia; order Multivoradales; family Multivoraceae; genus Multivorans. The sequence goes on from OZ244152.1 coordinate 838,596, forward strand.
CGCGGCGACGTCGTCGGGCGGTTCGAGCATCTGCCGCACGGCCCGCTCGAACGGCTGCGGCGCACCCGGAGCAGCCAGCCCCTGCGACTCGCCTGCGGCTTCCCCCCCTTCGAGCGCGCTCAACTCCCGCATCGCGGCGATCGGTGTGATCAGGGCGAGCGCTTCGCTGGTGAAGGCCCATGAGTAGGCGACCGCCCCGGCAAGACGGTCGTCGATGTAGACCGGGCTGCCGCTCATTCCGGCCACGACGCCCGACTCCTCGAGGCCGTTGCCGCTCAATCGGGCGACGATGTAGCTCGTGCCCGGATTCATCTCGCGGATCACGCCGACGACCTCGACTCCGAAGCGCGAAGGCTCGCTGCCGGCGAACACGGACAGGCCGTAGCCGGTCTGCCCGCGGAAAACCTCGTCGACGCCGATCTCGTTGCCGTTCAGATCGACCGGAGGCGCCGATTCGGTACGCGACGCCGCGACCGGTTCCTGTGCGCGGGCCGAAGCCGCCGGCAGCAGGGCGGCAACCAGGAGACCGAGGGCGACGGAACGGGTCACTGTCAGGGTTCGCTTCGCAATCGGCAAGTTGAACCGGCGACCGGTGCTAGAGATCGAAGCGCCCGCGGCGCAACACCCGCAAGCCGGCTGAAGTCCAAGATACCACGGTGGATGGCGGCCCTCCCGGCGTCGTCTCGCCGCCGACCACGATGGCTCGGGCATCGCCGACGACCCCGCCGGCATCGCCGAGGATCGGTTCGAGCGCCGGCGCCTCGCAGATCGGCGGCGCCCCGCTCCGGTTCGCGCTGGTCGCGGTCAACGGGTGTCCCAGGGCGCGGAGGAGTCCCCGAAGCCGTTCATGAGCCGGCACCCGCACGGCCAGCGTCCGCCCTCCCGCCGCCGCGGGCACGGACACGCCGGAACGGAGCGGCGCCACCACCGTCAGCGGCGCCGGCCAGTGGGTCTCCGCCATCCGCACCGCCTCGTTCGGTTCGATGCCGAGGTCGATCGCCTGCGCCACGTCCGCGGCGACCACCGGAAGGGGCTTGCCGCGATCACGCTCCTTGATCCGGTAGATGGCCTCCACGCCCGCCGCGGAACGGGGATCGACCGCCAGGCCGTAGGACGACTCGGTCGGGATCGCGAGCACCCGGCCATCGGCCAGGGCCTGGCTCAAGTCGTCGGGATCGCCGTCCCAGGGCCAGATGTTCAGCATTGCTGGGAGCCTAGTGGAGGATTCCGCCTACGGCGGATGCGGGCAGGATGCCCGCGTTCCCAGGCCGGCGCACCCAGCGTTACTCGGCGGCGGCGGCGATCAGTTCCTCGGCCGCGGAGCGGGCGGTCTCGGTGATCTCTTCGCCGGCGAGCATGCGGGCTACTTCCTCGATGCGGCGTTCGTCGTCGAGGCGGTGGACATCGACCTGCGTCCGACCGGCTCGCACCTCCTTCTTGACCTCGAGATGGAGGTCGCCGCGGCTCGCCACCTGGGGCAGGTGGGTCACGGCCAGGATCTGGCCGCCGCCGGCCAGGCGCTGCAGCTTGCGGCCGACGATCGCCGCCTCGGCGCCGCCGACCCCGGAGTCCACCTCGTCGAAGACCAGGGTCGATCCCGCCGCAGGGCCGGCGCCGCGCACGGCGGTCTGAAGCGCCAGGAACAGGCGCGCCAGCTCGCCGCCCGAGGCGACCCTGGACAGCGGACGAAGCGCCTCGCCCGGATTGGCGCTGAAGCGATAGGTCACCTGGTCGACGCCCAGGCGATCGAAGGCGACGCGCTCGCCGTCCAGTTCCAGCGGGCTGTCGGGGCGCGGTGTACGGCCGATCTCGACCTCGAACGCGGCGCGCTCGAGCGCCAGATCCCGCAGGTGGCCGAGGACGTCGCTCTCCAGCGCGGCGCCGAGCTCGCGGCGCGTGCGAGACAGAGCCCCGGCGCGCGCGGCGTACTCGGCGAGACAGGCCGCGGCCTGCTGGTCCACCTCGTCACGGCGAACGTCCGCCGTCTCCAGTTCGAACAGCTCCTCGGCCAGGCGGCGGCCGTGCTCCAGGACATCGGCACTGCTGCCGCCGTACTTCCGGGTCAGACGCTCGATCACGCTCAGGCGCTCCTCGATCCGGTCGAGGCGCCCGGGATCCGAATCGGAACCGACCGCCCGTGTCCGCAGGTCGGCCGTCAGATCGTTCACCAGCGTGCCCGCCTCGGCCAGGGTGTCGGCCCAGGCCCCGGCCTCAGATTGCCAGCGCGCGATGTCCTGCAGCGCGTTGCCGGCCTGAGCGAGCCGGCTGTCGACCGCATGGTCGTCGTCGGTAAGCAGAGCGAGGGCCTGGTGCAACGCGCCTGCGATCGCCTCGGCATGGCGCAGCACTTCGCGTTCGACCCGCAGCTCCTCGTCCTCGCCCGCCGAGAGGTGCGCAGCGTCGATCTCCGAGGTCTGGAACTTCAACAGGTCGATCCGCTCCAGACGAAGCTGGTCGTCGCCGCTCAGGCGCTCGAGCCGGTCGGCCATCTCGCGGTAGGCCTCGTAGGCGCTGGCGCACGACGCCTCGAGTGCCGCAACGGGGCCGCCGCCGGAGCGATCGAGCCAGGCCCGCTGGAGTTCGGGCGACAGCATGCCAAGTTCATCTCGCTGACCGAAGATGCGGATCAGCCGGCGGGTCACCGCCGAAAGAAACCGCAGCGTCACCGGGTGGTCGTTCACGAACACGCGGTTGCGGCCCGCCCGGGTGACCTCGCGGCGCACCAGGAGCTCGTCCCCGTCCGCCGGCACGCCGGCCTCTTCGAGCAGCCGCCGCCAGTCGCTGCCCGAGGGCTCGAAGACGCCGCTCACCACCAGCGTGTCCGCGCCCGTGCGGACCGTTTCCGAACTGGCGCGACCCCCGGCAAGCAGGGACAACGAATCGACCACCAGGGACTTGCCCGCCCCCGTCTCGCCCGTGACCACGTTCAGGCCCGGCCCGAACTGAAGCTCTGCCCGTTCGATCACGGCCAGGTTCTGAACGTGCAGCGAGCGCAGCATCAGTGAGTGCCTGAGGACCGGTTACTCGTCGGACACCAGTTCGGCAGCGCGCGACGCCGCCTCGACGATCGCCTTGATCAGGGTCACGCGGAGGCCTCCCTCTTCCAGCCGCAGGATGCCGTCGACCGTGCAGCCCGCCGGTGTCGTCACTTCGTCCTTGAGCAGCGCCGGGTGGCGACCCGTGTCGAGCACCATCTTTCCGGCGCCGAGACAGGTCTGGGCAGCGAGCTCGATCGCCATCTTCCGCGGCAGGCCGACCTTCACGCCCCCGTCCGCCATGGCCTCGATCACGATGTAGAGGAACGCCGGTCCGGAGGCGGACAGTCCGGTGATCGCGTCCATGTGCTTCTCGTCCGCCACGACGGTGCGCCCGAGGGGCTTGAACAGACGTTCCGACGCCGCCATGTGGTCGGCAGACGCATGGCGGCCGGCGCAAATCGCCGTCATGCCGGCGCCCACGAGGCTCGGCGTGTTCGGCATCGCCCGCACGACCGGGATGGGCCCAGGCAGGCGGTCCTCGATGTAGGACGTGGTCACCGAGGCCAGAATCGAGACGACAAGCTGTTCCGGGCGCAGGGCGTCGCCAATCTCGGCAAGGACCAGGTCGGCAGTTTGCGGCTTGACTGCAAGCATCACGATGTCGGCGCCCTTGACCGCGGCTCGGTTGTCGACCGTGCCGGCGACTCCGAAATCCCGCGCCACCCGGGCGACTCGATCCGCATGGGCCGCCGTCGCCACGATTGACCCGGCGGCGACGGCGACGGCGTCGAGCCAGCCGCCGATCAGGGTCTGGCCCATCTTGCCCGCGCCGATCACAGCAACGCGGGTATCGCCACCCACTGCGCCCCCTTTGTCCTGCCTGCTCGTGGTCACCGTACGTTCTCCCCGGTTCGTCGGGCCGCGACGTTATGCCGACTTGCCAGCAGAGGGAAGTTACCAGCGACGGCGCTAGCGCCGGTGAGCCAGATTCCCGCGCAGCAGCCGCAGGAACAGCGCGCGCGCCACATGGCCGGCGATCTGCGGGTTCTCGCGCAGCCGGCGCGTCGAGTAGGCGTACCACTGCCGGCCATAGGGCACGTAGATCCTCACCCGATGGCCGGCGGCAGCGAGCCCATCCCGGCGCTCCTCGGTCACCCCCAGGAGCATCTGGAACTCGTACCGGTCAGCCGCAAGGCCGCGCCGCTCGACGATCGCCGCCGACTCGCGCAGGAGATAGCTGTCGTGAGTGGCGATGCCGACGTAGGCGCCGCGGTCGAACAAGGCCTCGAGTGACGCCAGGAAGTTCCGGCGCACCTGCTCGTAGCCGGTGAGAGCGACCGTCCGCGGCTCGACGTAGATGCCCTTGCAGAGGCGGACGTTCGCCCGCTCCGGCAGTGCCTCGATGTCGGCGAGGGTGCGGTGGAGGTAGGCCTGGAGCACGACCCCGACCGCGTCGCCGCCGGCGCCGGCGCCGCGCGGGCCCCCGGCATCGGCGCGGGACCGCGAGTCGGCAAGCGCCTCGCCGTACAGGTCCAGGGTGTCCGTGGTGCAGGTGTGGTCTTCCATGTCGATGCGGACGAAGTTGCCGCGGGCGGCTGCCCGCTCGACCAGGCGCGCGAGGTGCTCGCGGCAGAGTTCGCGATCGACCTTGAGCCCCAGGAGGGTCAGCTTGACGGAGACGTTGCAGTCGAGACCTTGGTCGCTGATCGCCTCCACGAGGTCGACGTAGAGCCCGGTGCCCTCGACGGCGAGTTCCCGGCTGTCGACCTCCTCGCCGAGGAGCGCCAAGGTCCCAGCCAGTCCCCTGCGGTTCAGGCCGCCGGTACAGGCGAGCGCATCGTCCGGCTCGTCGCCGGCCACGTAGGGCGCCGCCACCCAACGCACGAGGGGAGGCGGCAACAGTGGCAGGGAGCAGCCGACGAAACGCGAGAAGATCGTCATGGTCTCACTTCCGGGGGCGGCACGGGGAATGCTCGCTACAGGCTCTCATCCTGCCGGCGAACGTGCTCGTGCGCGTGGTAGCTGCTGCGCACCAGGGGGCCCGATTCGCAGTGGCTGAAGCCAAGCCCCAGGGCGAATTCCCGTAGTCGCGCGAACTCGTCCGGGTGAACGTAGCGGTCGACGGGCAGGTGGTCCCGGGTCGGCCGCAGGTACTGACCGATGGTGAGGATCTCGGTTCCCGCGCTGCGGATGTCCGTGATCGTCGATTCGAGCTCCACCGTCGTCTCGCCCAGGCCGACCATCAGGCCCGTCTTCACGCGGCCGCCGTAGCTGCCACCGTCCCGGCGGGCCGCCGCTTCGCGCAGCAGGTCGACGCTGCGCTCGTAGCGGCTGCCGGGGCGCGCCTGACGGTAGAGGCGGGGCACCGTCTCCATGTTGTGGGAGAACACTTCCGGCCGGGCTTCGAGGACGATGTCGAGGGCGTCCACGACGCCCCGAAAGTCCGGCGTCAGCACCTCGACCGCGGCGCCGGGCACCTGCGCCCGGATCGCCCGGATGGTGTCCGCGAAGTGGCCCGCGCCGCCGTCCGGCAGGTCGTCGCGGTCGACGGAGGTGACGACCACGTGCCGGAGCCCCATGGTCGCCGCGGCCTTTCCAACCCTCGCCGGTTCGTCCGCGTCGACACCGGCGGCGGGCCGTCCCGTATGGACGGCGCAGAAGCCGCAGCGGCGGGTACAGGTGTCGCCGAGGATCATGAACGTGGCGGTACCGTGCTGGCCCCAGCACTCGTAGATGTTCGGGCAGCGCGCCTCTTCGCACACCGTGTTCAGGTTCAAACCGTCGACCAGCCGGCGCACGCGGTGATACGACTCCGGCGTCGACAGCCGGATCCGCAGCCAGTCGGGCCGTGGCAAGCGGGCAGCGCCGGCCGCGGCCGGCGGGGCGCCGATGGGAACGAGTTCGTCCATGCGGGTTACGACTCCGGCGGCCGACCCTCCTGCGGCCGCGTGTCACCCTGGATCCTAGCCCCTAAGACCGGCGCAACCAGCGACTCCGGCGCAACCGTGACCAGCCGCCGCTCGAAGACCTCTGCGAAGGTCTCCGCGCAGCACGAGGCGACGTCGGCCAGGCTGTGGCGGCGGCCGGTGAGATCCTCGATCGAGGTCATCACGCCGGCGTCGAAGCCGCAGGAAAGGATGCCGGCGAAGTCGTCGAGTTCGGTCGAGACGTTGAGGGCGAAACCGTGGGTCGTGACCCAGCGCCGGAGGTGGATGCCGATCGAAGCGATCTTCCGATGTCCGACCCAGACGCCGATCCGCTCCCGTTCCTCGCCGCCCAGGGCACTGACGCCGAACGCCGCCAACGTCCTGACCAGCACTTCCTGCAGATCGCGGACGTAGGCGCGAACGTTCCGGCGGTCCGGCCTCAGGTCGAGCACCGGGTATCCCACGAGCTGACCCGGACCGTGGTACGTGGCGCGCCCGCCCCGGTCGCACTGGGCGACGGCGATTCCGCGCTGCTCGAGCCATTCCGGCGCCGCCAGGACATCGCCCCGGTCGCAGTTCCGGCCCACCGTGTAGGTCGGCGGATGCTCGAGCAGGAGCAACGTGTCCGCGGCATCGGGGTCGGCGTCAAGGATGGACTGCCGGACCCGGTGCTGCAGCTCGACACCGGCCTCGTATCCGACCCGGCCCAGGTAGGCCGCGCGGATCGTTGCACTGTCACCCGGATCCATGGTCGATGAGTCCATCACATGCTCGAGCATCCGATACAGTCCGCAACTGCCGATGCCCCCCGGAGAACCGCCCGCACGCCGACCCGGTGACATCGGCGAGCGGGACCGCTGGCGAAAGCCCCGCATCGGCTTGGTCCTCACGGGAGGCGGCGCGCGGGCTGCCTACCAGGTCGGGCTCGTCCGCCATCTGGCGGCGCGGATGCCGGAGTTCCACTTCGATGTCCTGACGGGCGTCTCCGCAGGCGCGATCAACGCCTCCTTCCTCGCCTCGCATCCGGGCAGCGCCGCTGAGGCGACGGAAGATCTGAGCCGGACCTGGCTCGAACTGACTCCCGACCATGTCTTCCGTGACGACGGCTGGTCGCTGGGCGGCATGGTCGTTCGCTGGCTCCTGAATCTGGCCTCGGGCGGTCTGCGGTACCGCCCGCAGGTTCGCGGTCTGGTAGACACGTCGCCGCTCGGAAGCCACCTGGCCGATGTTCTCGGCGCCGAATCCAGGAATGGCCGCGTTCTGCCGGGGATCGCGAAGAACCTGGCCCAGGGCCGGCACGACGCGGTCGCGGTCACGACCGTCGAGTGGTCGACGGGACACACCGTGACCTGGGTGCAGGGTCAGGGCATCGAGACCTGGGAGAGACCGAATCGGCGGTCGGAGCACGCCCTTCTGACCCTGGACCACGTGCTGGCCTCGGCCTCCCTGCCGCTGATCTTCCCGGCGGTACGGATCGCCGGCGCCTGGCACGGTGACGGCGGCGTCCGCCTCACCTCGCCTCTGTCGCCGGCGCTGCACCTGGGCTGCGACCGCCTGATCGCCGTCTCGACCCGCCACGAGCCCCCGGCGCCCAGAGCGGAGGCCAGCAGCTACCCGCCGCCGGCCCAGTTCGCGGGCGTACTGATGAACGCCGTATTCCTGGACCAACTGGACCAGGACGCCGCCCGTCTGGAACTGATCAACGGCCTGCTGGCGAAGCTGCCCGCAGAGGAGCGCGGCCCGCTCCGGCTGGTCGACCTGGTGCTGCTGCGGCCGTCGGAAGACCTGGGCCGGCTCGCGACCCGGTTCGAGCCCGAGCTGCCGAAGGCGTTCCGGTTCCTCACCCGCGGCCTCGGCACACGCGACACGAAGAGCCCGGACCTGCTCAGCCTGCTGATGTTCCAGCCCGACTACATCCGCGCCATGATTGAAGTGGGCGAAAAGGACGCGGAGGCGCGACACGCCGATATCGCGAAGTTGATTGGCGCCTAAGCGACCGTGATGTCGTCAGAGAGGTAGACGTCCTGGATGTGGTTCAGGAGTTCCACGCCCTCCGCCATCGGCCGCTGGAACGCCTTGCGGCCCGAGATCAGGCCTTGACCGCCTGCCCGTCGGTTGATCACGGCGGTGCGGACCGCCGCCGCCAGGTCTCCGGCGCCGCCTGAAGAGCCGCCCGAGTTGATGAGGCCGATCCGGCCCATGTAGCAGTTCGCGACCTGCCAGCGCACGAGGTCCACGGGATGGTCGGAGACGAGTTCGCTGTACACAAGATCGTGGGTCTTGCCGAAACCGATCGCCGGGTAGCCGCCGTTGTTCGTCGCCTGCTTCTGCTTGATCACGTCGGCTTCGATCGTCACTCCGATGTGGTTCGCCTGGCCGGTCAGGTCCGCCGAGGCGTGGTAGTCCACACCGTCCTTCTTGAAGGCGTTGTTGCGGAGGTAGCACCAGAGGATGCAGGCCATGCCCAGTTCGTGGGCCTGCTGGAAGCACTCGGCGATCTCCACGAGTTCCTCGCGGCACACCTCGGCGCCGAAGTACACCGTGGCGCCGACAGCGGTCGCGCCGAGGTCCCAGGCCTGCTCGACCTGGGAGAAGAGGACCTGGTGGTAGGTGTGGGGGTGGGTCAGGCTCTCGTTGTGGTTGATCTTGACGATGAACGGGATCTTGTGCGCGTAGCGGCGGCCGATGCTGCCCAGCACCCCGAGGGTCGAGGCGACGCCGTTGCAGCCGCCCTCAATCGCAAGCCGGATGATGTTCTCCGGATCGAAGTAGATGGGGTTCGGCGCGAACGACGCCGCTCCCGAATGCTCGATCCCCTGGTCGACGGGCAGGATCGAGACATAGCCGGTGCCGCCGAGGCGCCCGTGCCCGAGCAGGCGCTCCAGGCTGCCGAGAGTGCGGTTGTTGCGGTCCGAGGGGCCGAAGGCCCGATCCACGGTGTCCGGCCCCGGCACCGTCAGAAGCTCCTTCGGAATCCCGGTGCAGACGTGGCCGAGGATGCTCTCCGCCTCGCTGCCCAGGAGCTGTTCGATGCGCGCAATATCGGCCATGGCTGGTCTCAAGTACTCCTCAGGAAAGATGTCGGTGGATGACGTGCGGCGCGATTGTAGCGCCGCAAGAGGCGCCCTGCGCCGCCGATCAGTTCAGGCTGGGGACGGGCAACTCGGGAGCGGACTTGGGCTGGTCCAGCCGTTCGAGCAGCCTGAGCAGCACGTCGAGCGGAGGACCCCAGAGTCGGTGGCGCCCAACGTGGTACACGGCGAGCGGCACGGACTGCCCCTCGAGCTCGAAGGTCCGCTCCTCGATCAGCCGGGGATGCCTTAGAGCCGAAAGCGGCAGCCGTACGGGCGGCGCCTCCGCGTTGCTGCCGTCATCCTCGGGAGACGGCACGGCGACGACGCATGCACGAAGCTGGAAGCCACCGGACCCGCCCACCTCGTCCAGCTCGCCCAGGCGGAGAACGCGCGACGGCTCGACACCGAGACCGACGCTGACCAGCCGCGCCACCGTCGGCCAGGGGTCGTCGCCCTCAAAGGGCGTGGCGGCGAAACTCAGCGGCGGCGTCTCGTTCGGCTCCTCCCGCAGCAGGGTCCAGAGTTCGGCCGCTTCGACGTACAGCGGCACCACCAGGGCGACCTGGGTACCGCTTCCTCCGGGAGCCGGCAGCCGCTTCGACCGATCCAGCATCCGCCGCATTTCGAGAATCCAGCTCATTGGCGGCGACTCTATCGCCCCGATCCCTGGCGCAGCTCCAGGCGATGAACCGACTTCGGGACGTCGTCGGCACTGCCCAGGGTCAACCGCAGCCGGTGCAGCGCAACCGGTTCTCTCGACCACCACAGGCGATGGCGAGCGACCGGAGCGGCAAGCCGCAGATCGACCGCGGTCCGTCGGAGCGGCAAGGTCAGCCGGTCCTCAACTTCCGCGCCCACGACCTCGAGGAGCCTGCTCCCCTCGAGGACCACCTCGAGCCTCGCAGGTCGTAGAGGCACTTCCCTACCCGAGCCGCCGGCGCTGCCGTCCTCCCAGGCGACCAGGAACTCGATGTGACGCGGGTCTTCCGACCCGCGCTCCGTTGTTCCCACCACCAGGCTCTCCTCCCCGAAGGGGGCGATGCTGCCGGCGATGGGCCGCAACCACAGACCACCCACGAAGAGGTCCGGCGACCCCGCCGGCTGCAGACGCTGGGTCGTTTCCTGGGGCAGAAACGGACTCAGGACACCGGCAGGGGGCGGCCCCGGCCGCAACGCCGCGCCGGGCTGCAGCCAGAGCGGGTAGAGAACGAGCCCCGCGGACACGACGACCGCGAGGATCCGCGTCCGGCTGAGCCGCGCAACCAGGAACCAGAACATGGGCAGCAAGGCGCCGACACCGCCCGGCCCGAGGGCCGCCCGTTCGTCGCCCAGGTCGAACGGGAACAGCAGGGCGCGGGTGGCGACCGACCCGACCGCCGCGACCAGGAGCACCCGCCGCCAGCCGCCGGCGGCGAGCCCCCAGAACGCGGCCCACACCAGCGGAGCGCAGTAGGGCAGGAAGCCGACCGTGCGGCCGACGAGCGCATACAGCAGGGTCCGAAGACGGAGGCTTTCGGCGGCCCGCACGTCGAACTGGGGACGATCGGGCGCCGACCCGCCGGCACCCAAGCCGCCGCGGCGCTCGTCTCCCGCATCGAGGTCGAGCCCTGAGCGGCGCGGCCCGGCAGTACGGCTCCACTCTTCGACTTCGAAGTCGACCGCCGGAAAGCCCGTAGCGCGATCGAACACCTCGTGTTCGACCGGGCCCGTCCCGCCGCGGGCCAGCGCCGCCGCGCCGAAGAGCGCCGCGAAGGTGAGGAGTGCGACCACCGACAGGGCAACCGCCCCGAGCCACCGGCGTGGTCGCAGCAGCGACAGCCAAACCGCCGCCCCAAGCGCCGGCAGCAGGCTGACCCCATCCACCGAAGCCCCCACGGCCAGCGCCAGCAGACATCCGACCAGAGACCAGCGCAGCACCGTCCGACCGGTCGTCTCGACGGGGCGCCGCGATCCGTCCGCCGGTCCTGCTGAACGCCGGGCCGCAGGCATGATCTGCACCACCAGCGCCCAGGCCAGGGCCGACACCGCGAGGCGAAACAGCTCCGGTGAGGGCAAGGGCAGCGGAGTGAATGCCGTCGTACCGGCCACGCACAGCGCGATCCAGGCGGGCGCCCATGAGCCGACCGATCGCTCCAGCACCAGAGCGGAGGCGGCCGCGGCAAACGCCAGCAACAGCCAGTTCAGCACCGCCGGCCCCCACCGCGGCGAAATGCGGACGAAGGGCGCGGCGACCACGGCATAGACCGCCGGCCTGCCGAAACCGATCTTCGAGCTGCCGGCGGTGATCTCCAGGGCGACGGCCTCGGGTTCCCGCTCCCAGGTCCGCACGTAGCGGTCGTAGTCCTCGCGGTCGTAGGACAGATCGCCGTCCCAAGCGAGACTGGCCGCGGCCATCAGGTAGGTGACCTCGCGTTCCCCGGCCGTGCGCGCATCCGTCAACGTGGCGAAGAAGAGGAGCGCCGCCAGCAGCCCGGCCAGAACCAGCCAGGACCACCGCCGCGCCGTTTCACGGTGGCTCACAGGTCGCGGTCGAAGGCCTGCGCTCCGCAGAGGGTCATGGAGCCGCCGCCAAACAGGTGGGGCTCCAGGCGGAGCCGCGCCGGTCCGATCGGCTTGCGGAGCTTCAGACCGATCCGGCACGCGTCGCCCTGCACGAGATCACGGGGCAACGCAATCCACGGCCGGCCCTTGAACAGGTCGCGGCCGCCGCTCCAGAGCTGGGGTTCGAGGACAACGCCGCCGTCAGCGTGGCGGCCCGAGAGCCAGGTGGCGAAGCCGGTGTTCGTGACCACGATCTCCACGGCGCGCCGCTCGCCCTCCGCCCAGGGTCGTTCACAGCCGTCGACTTCGATCCGCCCAGGCAACCAGCCCCAGGTCAACGACGTGGGAGGCGAAGGACGCGGCGGAGGTGGCGCGGTGGGCGTCTCCGCCGGCTCGCCCGACCACTGGGCGAGAGCCTCGGCAACCGCCCGGGCCGACGACGACGGTCGGTGCTCGCGTTCGATGAAGGAGCGCGCCGCAACGCCCATGTCCCGCAGCCGGTCGGGCGCAGACAGGCGCCGGTGCAGAAGACCGGCGAGCGCCTGCGCCTCCTGTGCCGGGTCGTCCCCGAGCGGCGCCTTGACCACCACGTCGCCCGGCAGTTCGGTGAACTGGCCGTAGTCCGAGACCACCGCGGGCCGCCCCAGCGCCAGGATGCGGAGCAGCGAAGCGGAGGTCTCGCCCGCGCTGGGATAGCGCAAGTTGAGGCACAGGTCGCAACCGGCGATGGCGTTCGGGAACGAGGCTTCGTCGAGGAACCCGGTCACCACGACCCGGTCCTGGACTCCAAGGTCCCGGATCAGCGTCGCCAGATCGAGTTGGGGCGCCACTTCCCCGGCAACGACCGCGTGCACCTCCTCCATGCCCGGTTCCGCCAGCGCCCGCAGCAGCACATCCGTCCGCTTGATCGGCGTCTGAAAGCCGAACGAACCGAGCAGGACGGCGGAGGGCGCGACGCCCAACTGACGCCGCCACGCCGCGGCATCCTCCGGGCTCGGCGGATTGGGCGCCGGCATCGGCATCGGCACCCGCCGGACCTCTGGCTGGGCGTGGCCGCGCGCCCGTTCACCCAGCTCCTCCTCGAGGAAACGGCGGCCCCAGTTGCTGTGAACCAGCAGGCCGCGCTGGCGAAGCAACAGCGAGCCGTGTGCCGGCATCTCGAACAGCCGCGCCCGGCCATGGGCGCCCCAGCGGGTCGGCACCGCCACCGCGGCGCCCTCCCAGCCGTGCTCCTCGCCGAGCGCGGCCACGTAGGCGTCCAGGTCGCCGCTGGCGAGCGTGGCCTCGACCAGAAGGTGGTGGAGCCGCAGGTCATGCACGGTCACCACGCCCGGCGCTTCGAGAGCCAACCGACGCACACCCTCGTGGTACAGGTTGTTGCCCAGTTGGTAGAAGGGAAGGCGCCGCGCCGGGTCGAGCGCTGCAGGAGAGACGACTTCGTAACGGCGCCGGACCTCGGACGCCACCTCCTGTCCGGGCAAGCGCACCAGGCGCAGGTCGCACAGAGGAGCAAGCTCCTCCAGCAGGTCGACGCTGTAGTCGGCGATGCCCGACCGCACCGGAGGCAACGGCGAAACGTAGTCGACTGCCGGTCCAGTCACCGACACCTCTCTCCCCTACGCCGTCTCAAGCTGTTGCCCGAGCCAGGCATCGATGAACGGGTCGATTCCGCCGTCGAGCACGCGCTCGACGGCGGAGACCTCGAGCTTCGTGCGGTGGTCCTTGACCATCCGATACGGGTGCAGCACGTAGCTCCGGATCTGCGATCCGAAGCCGATCTCCAACTTCTGCCCCTCGATTTCGGCCTGTTCCTCCCGGCGTTTCTGTACTTCGCGGTCGTAGAGCCGGGCCTTGAGGACCTTCATCGCCATCGCCCGGTTCTTGATCTGGCTGCGTTCGTTCTGGCAACTGACCACGATCGCGGAGGGACGGTGAGTGATGCGCACCGCCGAATCGGTCACGTTCACGTGCTGACCGCCGGCGCCGGATGACCGGAAGGTGTCGATGCGGATGTCCTTGTCGTCGACCTCGATGTCGATGTCGTCGTCGACCTCGGGGTACGCGTAGACCGAGGCGAAGGACGTGTGGCGCCTCTTCGCCGCGTCGAAGGGCGAGATCCGGACCAGCCGGTGGACGCCGCTCTCGCCGCGCAGGCGACCGTAGGCGTAGTCCCCACGCACCGCCATCGTCGCGCTCTTGAGCCCCGCCTCGTCGCCGTCGAGCCGTTCGAGCAGCGTGACGTCGAAGCCGCTCTGCTCCGCCCAACGGAGGTACATGCGCAGCAGGATCTCGGCCCAGTCCTGGGAGTCGGTGCCGCCCTCACCGGGATGGATGGCGAGCAGGGCGCTACGGTCGTCGTCCTCGCCGGAGAGTTTCAACTCCAGGTCGAGCGCCTTGGTCTCGCGCCCCACGCGGTCGATGAAGACGCCGAGTTCCTCCTCGCCCTCGACCGCCTCCGCGCTCTCGGCAAGCAGCTCGAGCCAGGCCTCGACTTCGTCGCTGTCCGCGTTCAGCCGGTCGACGGTCGTCTGTCGCCGTTCCAGGGTCCGCCGGCGACGCAGCAGGGGAGCGCTGCGCCTGGGATCGTCCCAGAATCCCGGCTGCTCCATCTCATGATCGAACGCGGCAAGCTGTTCCCGGACCTCGGCCGGGTCAAAGATACCTCCGCAGACCGTCCAGGCGGGACCTGAGCTCGGTCAGCGAGCGGTTCGCGTCAGAGGCGATCATCGGCGCAGTATGGCAAAGCCGGCAAGCAGGACGCAAAGCAGGGGCGCCAGCAGGGGCGCTCGGGAGAACGGAGTCATTCCGTCGAGCGGGAAGACGTTCACCTTCAGCACGTATGTTTCGTCGATCTCCGACCGTTCCAGGATCCGACCGCGGTGGTCGATCCAGGCCGAGATGCCCGTGATCGCGGCGCGGATCAGCGGCCGTCCGTTCTCCGCCGCCCGGAAACGGGCGGGTCGCAGATGCTGGTGCGGCGCCCAGGTCCGGCCGTACCAGGAATCGTTGGTCATCGTGACGAGCACGGTCGCGCCGCGCCGCACCCGCGCCGCCACCTGCCCGGGGAAGACGATTTCGAAGCAGATCGAAACCCCGAGCCGGGCGTCGGCTGCATCGAGCAGACGCACCTCATCGCCAGGCGAGAAGCCGCCCGCGTGGCGCGCGATCTGGCGCACTCCGGGAATGTAGCGCGCGAATGGCACGTACTCGCCGAACGGCACCAGGTGCATCTTGTCGTAGGTCTGGCGACGCGCGCCTCCGGAGGCAGGGGCGACCCGCTGGGGAGAATCACTATCGGTGGTCTGGCGACGCGCAACTCCGGAAGCAGGAGTCAGCAGATAGGCGGCATTGAACGCCCTTTCCTCGCTCTCATCTAGTTGGTCCCACCGCGCGCTGTTCAGGAGCAGGGAACAGCCACCGGCCACCAGCTCCTCGATATCGCGGGCAAAGGCCTCGTCGCGTTCCAGTTGATACGGCCAGCCGGCGCTCTCCGGCCAGACAACCAGCCGCCCCGGGTCGCATGCGCTGCGACTGACAGAGAAGAGTCTCTGGTAGTTGGTAAGGACGTCCGTGAAGCGGGCGCCGGCGCCGGCGTCCTGCATCTCGGCGGTCGCCATGTGGATGTTCGGCTGCACCACGGCCACGTCGATTGCCGGTCCCGCCGGCTTCGGCCGGTCGAGGTTGGTCCAGCGGGCCGTCGCCAGCAGGGCTGCAACGGCCGCGAGCACGAGCACCGCCGGGCCGCGTGTGTCGCGGCCGCCCAACCGGATCAACGCCAGGCCCACCGCGGCGACGATTGCAGAGAGGCCGTGGCTGCCGATCCAGCGTGTGATGTCGAGCGCCCCCGGAACGTCGACCCAGCCATAGCCGAGCAGGTTCCAGGGAAAGCCGAACGGACCGAGTCCTCGCACCCACTCCAAGCTGACCCAGATCGACGGCGCAAGGAGCAAAGCCAACCCACCCCGACGGGCAAGCGCTGGGCCCGCAAGCCAGCAGAAGAGACCGTGAACCAGCCCCAGATAGAGGGCCAGCAAGACCAGCAGGGAGGCCGACGCGACGCTCGGCAGGCCGCCGTAGATCGTCAGTGTGGTGGCGATCCACGGCACCGCGATCAGCCACGCCACGGTGCCGTGAAGCCAGCCGAGCCACAGCCTGGGCCAGGGCCCGAGAGGCGCCCCGGCAATCAGACACAGCGGCGCGGCGGCCGCCAACGGGACCAGGAACCCGGGGCGTTCGTCGAAACAGAACGCCCACCAGACGCCGCCGCAAATGGCCAGAGCGAACTGGAACCAGATCGACGAAACAGCCCGGCGCAGCGTCGCCGACGGTCCCGACGGCGCACCCCGGCCGGCGGTCAGTTGTTCGGCGTGATCCAGGTCTCGAGCCCGTACTGTTTGGAGAGCAGCTCGGCAGCGGCCGAGGCGGAGTCCTGGTCCTCGAACGGACCTACCCGCACCCGCTGCATCACCTGGCCATCGAGCGCCTGGGGTGACAGGAAGGCGGGGTGTCCGTCCGCCTGCAGCTTCTGCTCCACCGAGGCCGCCTGCCGGGCGTCGGCACTCGAGAAGACCTGGACGACCAGGCCGGCAGTGGTCGTCGCCGCGGCGGAGGCCGGGCGAGTGCCCTCGACCGGCGTCGTTCCCTCCTCGGCGCCGCCGAAGAACCGCACCACTTCGGCCAGCGCCGCTTCGCCTTCCGCGTTAGCGGCGGCAGGAGGCGCCGCACCCACGACCGTCTCCGGAGGCGGCAAGTCCGGCAGCGTGAGCGCCGCTTCGGTTTCGGACAGATCGAGATCGTTCGACCGGCCCCACCACACACCGGCGGCGAATGCTCCCACCAAGGCCAGAGCCAGAAGAGCTACGAAGGCGGCAATCTGGCTGTTGCTGACGGCGACCTCGTACGGCTCGTAGGCGTCGCCGTTCACTCTTCGGGCTGAGTGAACGCCGAGAACGCCTTGATGAGGTCAAGCGGCAGCGGGAAGATAATGGTCGAGTTCCGCTCGGTGGCGATGTCCGACAGGGTCTGCAGGTAGCGCAGTTGCAGGGTGACGGGGTTGACGCTCATCGCGTTCGCCGCCTCGGCGAGGGCCTCGGATGCTTTGAGTTCACCGCTGGCGTGGATCACCTTGGCGCGCTTCTCGCGCTCCGCCTCCGCCTGTTTGGCCATCGCGCGCTGCATTTCCTGCGGCAGATCGACATGCTTGACCTCGACCATGGACACCTTGATGCCCCACGGGTCGGTCTGCTGGTCGATCACCGTCTGCAACCGTTCGTTCAACTGCTCCCGCTCGCTCAGCAGTTGGTCGAGTTCGGTCTGGCCCAGGATCGAACGCAGCGTGGTCTGAGCCAACTGGCTGGTGGCAAACAGGAAGTTCTCGACCTCGACGATCGCCTTGATCGGCTCCAGCACGCGGAAGTACACGACCGCGTTGACCTTCACGGACACGTTGTCCCGGGTGATGATGTCCTGCGGCGGAACGTCCAGCACGACGGTGCGCAGCGACACCTTGACCATGCGGTCGATCGGCCACAGCACCAGGACCAGACCGGGGCCCTTCGGCTTGTCCAGAATCCGGCCGAGACGGAACACGACGGCCCGCTCGTACTCGGCCAGGACGTTGATCCACCGGCTGAACAGGAACAGGCCTGCTACGACCAGGAAGCCGATAAAGGGAAGAGTCAACATATGGATTCAGATCCTTTCTACGAAGTGCCGGAGTCTCCAACCGGTTCGACGCGCAGGGTCATACCGGCCACTTGAACCACCCGGACCCGGCCGCCGACATCGACCGCGACATCGGATTCCGCGTTCCAGATCTCGCCGTGCAACCGCACCTTGCCGGGCACGCCGACCTCGATGCCGGCGCTCACCAGGCCGAGCTCATCGAGCAGGCCCTCTCTGCCCGTCGCCACGCGGTTGCGCTGCGCCTTGAGCGCAAGCCGGGCGAGAGCGAGCGCCAGCAGCCCCATCGTGACGCCGATGGCGACGATCAACTTCAAGCTCGCCCGCAGTGCGGGGTCGGCGTCCCGGAACAGCATCATCGCTCCGAGACTGAAGGAGATCGCGCCGCCGAGCGTCAGCATGCCGAAGCTGGGAACCTTGATCTCGAGCACCCAGAGGACGACGGCCAGAAAGAACAGGGCCAGACCGGCGTAGTTGACGGGAAGGACGGACATCGCCCACAGGCCGAGAATCAGGCAGACGGCGCCGACGACTCCCGGGAAGATCGCTCCAGGATGGGTGATCTCGAAAATCAGGCCGATCGACCCCAGCGACATCAACAGAATCGCGATGTTCGGGTGGGCGATGATCGACCGCACACGCTGGAAGGCCGACATCTCCATGCGGCGCACCGTCGCCTCGCGAGTGGCCAGCGTCAGCTCCCGTCCGCGCTTCTCGACCACGCGGCCGTCGAGATCGACGAGCAGCGACTGCAGGCTGGGCGCGACCAGATCCACGAGACCCGCGTCGAGCGCCTCCTGCGCCGTGAACGACTTGCTCTCGAGCACCGCCGACTCCGCCAGCTTCTCATCCCGACCGCGACGGGCCGCCAGCGAACGGATGGTCGCCGCGGCATCCTGAGTCACCTTCTCCCCCATCGCCCCCGGGATGTCCTCGCCGCCCCCGGCAACCGGGTGCGCCGCGCCGGTGTTCGTTCCGGGCGCCATCGCGGCAACGTCGGCGCCCAGCAAGATGAAGAAGCCGGCCGACGCAGCCTGGGAGCCGCTCGGGGACACGTAGACGACGACCGGTGTCGTTGCCTCCAGGAAGGCCGTGAAGATCTTGCGCATCGCCTGCATCTCGCCGCCTGGCGTGGACAACTCGACGATCAGGGCCTCCGCCCCAACCCGGTCAGCCTCCGCGGTCACCTCCTTCATGAACTCGGCGACGACGACCTGGATCACGGAGTCCACCGCGGCCACGATCACTTCCGGCGTGGACTCCTCGATCGGGTCGTCGGCCTCGGCGGGAGGATCGCCGTCCGCAGGCGCCGCGGCTTCCCCGGCCTCCGGTTCCGCGGCCTGCGACTCTTCCGGCTCCCGGGACTCTTCCGATAGGGCTTCGTTGGCGAGGAGAACCAGCGGCGCCAGGACCAGACCGATGGCAAAGGCCAGCCGCAAGGGACTTCCCAGTCGTATCAGCTTCAGCGAGCCGCGCATCTCAGGGATTCTACTTGACGAGCGGGCACCCGTTGCCGGCGCAGGCACCCGTTACCGGCGGAATGGTCGGGGCGAGAGGACTTGAACCTCCGGCCTCACGGTCCCGAACCGTGCGCTCTACCAGGCTGAGCTACGCCCCGCCGCACCGGCAGGCCGCAGACTACGGCCACGCGGGCAGGAAGTCCAGCTTCAAACCGGGTCAGGGGCCTCGGGAGCCGCGATCACGATCTCCTCGTCGTCGCCCGCTTCGTGCTCGAACGTCTCACCGTTCACTTCGATCGTCGCTGCCTCGGCGTTCCGGAGCTTGAGACGGATCTCCTCGTCCGCGGTCACGGTCAGGGACTCGCCCTGAAGCCGCAACTCGCTGACCGTGCGCTCGCCGTCGCTGTGAACGTCGACCCAGCTCGTCGCCCGGAACTCCAGTGTGACCCGCAGGGCCTGCTCGGCCAGCGGCTCCGGCGGTGGTGGTGGAGGCACCGCTTCGGTAATCGGCGGCGCCATGGTCTCCACTTCCCGGGCTGCTTCCCCGTCCAGACCGGTGTAGAAACGCCACACGAGGAACAAGGCGATCGCCACCAATGCCAGCACGACCACGACGGTCCGTCCGAACGACCGCCTTGGGGACCGCTTCGCGAGGTTCTCGATCCCGCCCGTGAGGTCGTCCTGGGCCGAAGCGGCGAGATAGAAGTTGAGCACCTCGTCGGAATCGAGGCCGACGATCCGTGCGTACTCACGGAGAAAACCCTTGACGAAGATGGTGGCCGGCAGCAGGTCGAACCGATCCTGTTCCAGCGCCTCCAGATACCGGATGTTGATCTTGCTCGACTGAGTGATCGTCTGCAGCTCAACCTGGCGAACTTCACGCTGGCTGCGAAGCCAGGAGCCGAACGACTCCCCCTCGCCCGCAGGCACCGCAACCTGATTCTCGTCGGTCATATCTCCATCAATGGTGTCAGGGACAAGCCCGGCGCCCCCCATTCTAGTCTCACCTGCTCCGAGGCCGTCACCAAGCTCTCTCGCGGCTTGATACGATCATCAACCCGCACACGCGTCATCGGCAACCGCCGCGACCGCGACCGGGCCCGTCCGCCAACGCATGAGGATCCCCCAACGCATCCAAGACACCCTCGCCAACGGTGACGTCGACGCAGTCGAGGCAGAGTGGCTGGCCGCGGTCGACGGTGAGATCGCGATCGACACGTTCCTCGCCATCACCAGAGGGCTGGTTCGACTCGACGAAGGCGAGCGCGTCGGCACACTGCTCGAACTGCTCGACGACCAACTGCAGGAGCGCGGCCTGTGGGCGGAACGTCTGGACCTGATCCGCGGCGCCGGCAGCAGGTATCTTCGGACCGGCCAGGTCTACGAGACCGTTCTCGACACCCTGCTCGAGCTCTACCGGGAGCGCGAGTCCGACCTGAACGAGCTGCTCCACGAGCTGGCCCTGGATCGTGGACGGCAGGAGACGGTCAAGCTCTGGGACAAGGTGGACCGCCTCCGCAACCTGCTTGCGTTCCAGCCCGGCGACATCGTCGAGATGACGGGCCGGGGAGTCGGCCGCATCGCCGAAGTGAACATGCCGCTGCAGACCTTCAAGGTCGACCTCGAGAAGGCCAAGGGAGTCGCGGTCGGCTTCCGGGCCGCCGGCAAGATGCTCGCCCTGCTGCCCGAGAAGCATGTGCTGCGACGGAAGCTCGAGGCACCGGAGCAACTGAAAGCGCTGAAGCCGCCGGAGCTGCTCGAGCTGACGCTCAAGAGTTACGACCGCCCGCTGACGGGAGCCGAAGTGCGGGCCATCGTGGTCGGCATCATCCCCGAGCGCCGCTGGTCGAGCTGGTGGACCAGCGCACGCAAGCAGGCGCAAGTCCTGTCGTCCGGCGGATCGAGGCAGACCTACCGATGGGTCGAAGCGACCGATGCCGAGAATTCGCTCTGGCAGGAGTTCGAGGGAGCTCCGAACCCGGCCAAGATCGCCCTGCTGCGACGCGCGGCGAATCAGTCGCAGGATTTACGGGATCGGATGGCGGCCGCCCTGGACGACCTGGGCCAGCTCCTGGCCGGCAGCCAGCCGGCGCTCGCGTTCGAGATTCGCTGCGCCCTGGAGCGCTTCGGCGCCGAGCCCTCATGGCCCGCCGAGGAGCTCCTGGCCAACGTGGAGGATCCACTGGACTTCTTCGCGTCGATCGAGCATCGCGGCCCACGCGAGCAGGCATACATCCTGCTACCCGCCTGTCGCAGCGACTGGCGCGAAGTGTTTGAGCAGCGCTTCCTCCTGGAGACCGACACGAAGGCGATCGGCACCATTGCCGAGGTGATCGACGAGGAGCTGTTGCGCCGCTGCGCCGCGCGCGCTCAAGTCCAGCCGCATCGCACGCCCGCAGCCTTCACCTGGCTCGCCGAGGGCGCAGCGACCGAGCCGTCGCTGCGCGCCGGTCGGCAGAACCGCCTCCTCAATCTGTTGATCCAGGCCCTGAGGCACGAAGCCTTCGCTCCCTTTCGACTTCGCCTCAAGGCCCTCTTCGACTCCGGCAGCACGGTGCCGAAGCTGTTGCCCGAACTGACCCTGGAAGAGGCCCGGCAAACCGAGATCTCGATCCGCAACGCGGCGCTCGAGGACTACCGGCGTGAGCCCCTGCTCGCCGCGCTGCACCTGAAGTTCCCCGACCTGCTGGCCGACCATGGCGCCGATGACGGTGATCTCTACGCCCTGCCGACCTCGATCGCCACAAAACGCGAGAGACTGCGGGAGCTGGCCGAGAACGAGCTGCCGGCCAATCGCAAAGCAATCGAGGAAGCGCGCGCACTCGGCGACCTGCGTGAGAACTTCGAGTACAAGGCGGCCCGTCAACGCCACGAGTACCTGACTTCGCTGGCCATCGAACTGCAGCAGAACCTGCAGCGCTCTACGCCGATCGACCTCGCCGCCGCCGCATGCGACAAGCTCCGGATCGGGAACCGGGCGATCTTCGAATCGGAAGGCGGCGAACAACGAGCCCTGGCCATCCTCGGCCCCTGGGAGAGCGCACCCGAGCGCGGAATCATCTCGTACGAGTCCGACCTCGCCGTCAAGCTGCTCGGCTCCGAGCCGGGCGCCCAGGTCGAGCTGGACGGCGAGACCTTCACCCTGCTGACGATCGAGTCTGTGGAAGCCGGCAGCCTGGGCCTGGAGTAGCGCCCAGCTTCCGCCTCGTAGAGGCGAGGAATGCTAGACTTATAGCGAAGTGTCTCTAGATGTCGAGGAGGTTCGGCGAATTGCCGAACTGGTGAGGCTGCAGCTCTCCGCCGGTGAGGAAGCGAAGTTCGCGTCCCAGCTCGGGAGAATCGTCGACTACATCGACCAGCTTCGCACGTTCGACGCGGGCGCCGCTCCGGCGGACGAAGCCGAACCGGAACAGGATGCCGCCGCCAACGATGTGCCGGCAGGAGGCCGCCCGCTCCTCGACGACTTCCTGGACAACGCACCCGCATCCCTGGACCGCTTCCTTCTCGTGCCCCAGGTCAAGGCGACGCCCGGCGGCGCCGAGTGAGGCCGACCGTGACCGCCGAAGCGCTCGCAGCCGCCGTCCGTTCGGGCGAGCGAACCGCAGTCGATGCGGTGGAGCAGGCCTTCGCCCGCATCGACGAGGTCGACCCTTCGGTGGGTTCGTTCCTCGAACTCTGGCGGGAACAGGCGGCCGAACGTGCAACGGACATCGACCGGCGCAGGGATGCCGGCGAGCCCCTCGGCCCTCTGGCCGGCGTCCCGACGGCGCTCAAGGACAACCTGTCGCTGGCCGGACAGGAACTGAACTGCGGCTCCCATATTCTCTCCGGCTACCGCGCTCCCTACACCGCCGGCGCCGTCGAGCGCCTGCTGGCTGCCGACGCCGTGCCGGTCGGCCGCGTGAACATGGACGAGTTCGCGATGGGTTCTTCGTGCGAGAACTCAGGGCTGGCCGTCACCTGCAATCCCTGGAACCTGGACATGGCGCCCGGAGGCTCGAGCGGCGGTTCGGCAGCCGCGGTGGCGGCGGCCGAAGTGCCGCTCGCCCTGGGCTCCGATACAGGCGGGTCGATCCGGCAGCCGGCCGCCTTTTGCGGCGTCGTGGGCGTCAAGCCAACCTACGGCCGCGTTTCCCGATACGGCTTGGTCGCCTTCGCCTCGTCTCTCGACCAGATCGGACCGCTCACCCGGACGGTGCGTGACGCCGCCCTGGCCCTCGGCGCCATCGCCGGCCCCGACCCCCGCGACTCGACCTGCAGCGAACTGCCGGTGGAGGACTACCTCGAATCGATCGAAGACGGCATCGAAGGTCTGAAAGTCGGAACGATCCGCGAAGTCAGGACCTCGGCGCTCGACGACGATGCCGCGCAGGGCTACCAGCGGGCACTCGAGGCGCTCGAGACGGCCGGCGCCGAGCTGGTCGAGGTGAGCGTTCCCCTGGTTGACGCCGCGGTCGCCACGTACTACGTGCTCGCCAACAGCGAAGCCAGCGCGAACCTGGCCCGCTTCGACGGCACTCGCTATGGACACCGCGCCGCCGGCGCCCGCTCGCTCCAGAGGATGTACACCGACAGCCGGAGCGAGGGCTTCGGCAGCGAGGTCAAGCGCCGGATCATCCTGGGCACGTTCGCGCTGTCCTCGGGCTACTACGACGCCTACTACGGCCGCGCCGCCCGCATCGCCGGGGCCATGGGGCAGCAGTTCGCCAGCGTATTCAAAGCCGTGGACCTCCTGGTGACTCCAACCTGTCCCTCCGGCGCCTTCGCCCGCGGCGAGCGGGTCGACGATCCGCTAGCCATGTACCTGTCTGACGTCTTCACCACGCCGCCCAGCCTGGTCGGGATTCCCGGGGTCTCGGTGCCGAGCGGCCTGGACAGCCGCGGGCTTCCACTCGGTCTCCAGATCCTGGCCCCGCCGTTCGCCGATGCCATGGCTCTGCGAGCGGCAAGAGCGGTCGAACTCACGATCGGTTTCGAGTGCAGCCCGGAGGCGATTCCATGAAGACCCGCGCCGCCATCGTCTGCGCCACGGCTCTCGCCGTTCTCCTGCCCGCCGCGGGGGCAGCAGCAACGAAGCGGATCGCCGTTCCCGAGATCGGATCGCCGACACCGGTCGCCGTGATGACCGGGCACGGCAAGATCCACATCGAGGCGAAGCCGCGTCCCAACGAGGGCCTGCTCGCCTTCGCGAAGCGGCTCTGCGGCAACTCGAGGCACTCCTCCGCACTCAGCCGGGCCAACGGCGGCGTACGGCGGCTCAGGCGCGGGGTTCGGTACAGGGTTCCCTTCGATCTGCTCCCCGAACGAAGCCAGCAGGCGGTGATCCGCGCCCTGCTGCCCAAGGACCAGGCGACCGCCGACGGCTGGAAACACCGGGTCGCGTCTCCCTCGCGGGGCCGGGATGCAGAAAGCCTGTGGAGCATCGCGGAGTGGTTCACCGGCGCCGGCGAGAACCACCGCGTGCTGCGGCAGGCGAACAGCTTGACCAGCAACGTGATCCGGCCGGGCCAGGTGATCCTCATCCCGCGCCGCGTCCTCGCCGAACCCTTCACCGGCATGTTGCCCGCGCCCGCGCCCCGGACGGCGGCCGTCCGCTCCAGTACCGAGGCGACACCGTTCGTTGGCTACGGGTCGGACGACAAGGGCGAGTATGCGAGCTACCGCCTGAAGGCGGGCGAGGCTCTCTACTCGAGTGTCGTCATGCGATTCACCGGCCGTCTACACGCCCCGGACGTGAACGAGCTGGTACGGGAGATCAAGCAGCGCAACGAGATCGGCAACGTCAGGGATCTGCCGGTCGGATACGAAGTCAAGATCCCGCTCGACCTGCTTTCTGCCCGCTACCTGCCCCCGGACGATGCCCGGCGCGTGGAGTGGGAGGCGCAACACGCCGCCGCCGAACAGATCGAGAACGAGGTGCTGGCGCTCGACCTCGACGGCGTGACCGTGGTGCTCGACGCCGGCCACGGCGGCCGTGACATCGGCGCGCCGGTCGGCGGCCTCTGGGAGAGCAACTACGTCTACGACATCATGCTGCGCACCAAGAAGCTGCTGGAGAGCCGCACCGCCGCCGCCGTCGTGCCGACGACCCGCGAGGGCTCGACGTTCCGGATCGCCGACGCCGACGTGCTGCCACAGTCCCGTGGCCACGCCGTGCTCACGAATCCGCCGTACCGGATCGACGCCGCCGCCGTGGCAACGAACTTCCGCTGGTACCTCGCGAACTGGGTCTACCAGCAACGGCGCAAGGAAGGCGTCGACCCGGGCCAGGTGATCTTCATCTCGATTCACGCCGACTCGCTGCACCACTCCCTGCGGGGGGCCATGGTCTACATCCCGGGGTTGGTCGGCATCACCGACAACTACGGCAAGACCGGAGGGCCCTACACGTCCCGCCGGGAAGTCAAAGCTGGGCCGCGCGTGTCCTTCACGCGCAACGAACGGACCACAAGCAAGGGGCTGTCCCGCGATCTGGCCGAGCACGTACTGGCCAGCTTCAGGGACTCCGACCTGGCGGTTCATCACAACGGACCCGTCCGGGATCGGATCGTCCGCCACCGGAGGGCCTACGTGCCGGCACAGATCCGCTTCAACCGGGTACCGGCCAAGATC
Organism: Candidatus Multivorans sp.; assembly: GCA_965216125.1. Taxonomy (GTDB): domain Bacteria; phylum Acidobacteriota; class Thermoanaerobaculia; order Multivoradales; family Multivoraceae; genus Multivorans. The sequence continues at coordinate 863,870 of OZ244152.1, forward strand.
CTGCTCGAGGTCTGCAACCTGGGCAACGAGCAGGACCGCCGCCTGATGAAGACCCGCGCCTACCGCCAGCAGGTCGCCGAGGCCATCGTCGACGGCGTCCTTTCGTACTACGGCGTGCCCCAGGACGGCGCCAGCCGCACCGTCACCGCCAGCGGCAGTTGACGCGGGCGCGCCGACGCCTGCGCGGCGCTCAGTAGCGGCGCATCAGGCCGACCACGATGCCCTGGATGCTTAATTGGTCGGCGGGCACGTAGATGGGCTCCATTTCCCGGTTCGCCGGCTGCAGGCGCACCGCGTCGCCCTCGGGGTAGTACCGCTTGAGGGTCGCCTCGTCGCCGATCAGAGCCACGATCATTGCACCCGAGTGGGCGTCTTCCCGCCTTGCTATGACCACCAGGTCGCCGTCGCAGATACCGTCGTCGACCATCGAGTCGCCTTCCACCTGGAGAACGTAGTGGCGGCCGGCGACGCCACCTCTTAGCAGGTGCTCCGGCACCGACAGATCGTCGACGCCCGTCACCGCCTCGATCGGCTGGCCGGCCGCGATGCGGCCGTGAAAGGGCACGGCATTCGACGCCGGACGGCGGGAACTGAGCGTCTTCTCGGTCAACTCGAGGCCGCGCTTCTGATTCCAGCCGCCCCGCAGGTAGCCCTTCTGCCGCAACAGCTTCAGGTGCTTGTGGACAGTGCCGTAGGAGCGGTAACCGAAGCGGCGCCGGATCTCCAGGTGGGTGGGCGCCACGCCGCGCACGGAAACGAACTCGAACACGAAGTCGAGAATCTGCTTCTGCCGCTCGGTCAGAAAGTCGTCCATCGACCAGCGATGCTAGACGGAAACCGAGCGTAAAACAAGCAGTAGTTGCCCTCGCCTGGGAGCTGGCGCCACAGTACGACCGCCGCCTCGCGGCGCGTCTCTTCACAGAAGCCGGCCGGAAGGCCGGCACACCCAGTTTCTGCCGCATACACTACGCGCCCACGCCTCCCACTTGCCGTAGAGCACCCACCAATAAACCGGCTTCAGACCATCCCCCACATGCCACAGCAGCACCTGGAAGAGCACGAACTCGCCAACGGCCTGCGCGTCGTGCTCCACGAAGACCGGCGCCTGCCCCTGGCCGCGGTGAACCTCTGGTACCACGTCGGCTCCAAGAACGAGGAGACCGGACGCACCGGACTGGCCCACCTGTTCGAGCACATGCTGTTCCAGGGCTCCGCGCACGTGTCCGAGAACGGGCACTTCGAGCACATTCAGAGCGTCGGCGGCGTAGCCAACGGCTCGACCTGGTACGACCGCACGAACTACTACGAGACCGTGCCCTCCAACCATCTCGAACTCGGCCTGTGGCTGGAGTCGGACCGTCTCGGTTTCCTGCTCGAGGCCCTGACCCAGCAGAAGTTCGAGAACCAGCTCTCCGTGGTCATGAACGAGCGGCTGCAGCGCGTCGACAACCAGCCCTACGGTATGGCGATCGAACGCCTGAGCGAGCTGCTGTACCGCCAGCGAGACGGCAGAAACCACCCCTACGCCTGGCCGGTGATCGGCTACACGGAGGACCTCGAAGCAGCCACGCTCGACGGGGTCCGTGACTTCTTCGGCACCTGGTACCGGCCGAACAACGCGGTCCTGACCCTGGCCGGCGACATCGACAGCGCCCGCGCCCTCGATCAGGCCAGGCGCTACTTCGAGGACATCCCGCCCGGACCGCCGCCCCGGGCGCCCCAGGTCGACCCGGTCGCCGACATCGGTCCCCACGGGACGGCGAGGGAAGTGCTCGAGGACACGATCGAGTTGCCTCGCTCCTACTCCGCCTGGTGCCTGGACGGGTACGGCAGCGACGACTGGTACGCCGGCGCCATGCTGGCGACGATTCTCTCTTCCGGCATGATGAGCCGGCTCCACCGCGATCTGGTCTACGAGCGCCAAATCGCACAGTCCGTGTCCGCGATGATCCTGCCGACGGAGATCTGCGCGATGTTCGCCGTCGTCGCCACCTGCCAGAGCCGCGAGCCGGACGCGCTCGGAAACGCCGAGACCGTCGAGCAGGCCGTTCTGGAACACATCGAAGCGATCCGCGCAAAGGGTCCGACCGAGTCCGAACTCGAACGGGCGCGGCGGATTCTGCTGCTCGACTACCGGGACAGCGAGCAGGACCTGGCTCTGTGCGCCGACCGGCTGTCCGCCGCGGCGACCTACCTGGGCGATCCCGGCCGGGCCTGGACCGAACCGGACCGGCTGCTCCGCGTAGGCGCCGAGAAGATCCGCAGTCTGGCCGAGCGCGCTCTCGGCCCGGAACGCCGGGCGGCCGTCGTCGTGGTGCCCAAGCCGTGAAGACCACAACTCCCCCCGCACTCGACCGCAGCCAGCCTCCGGCCCCGGCGCCGAGCCGGCCCTGCGCCTTCCCCCGGTTCGAGCACGAACGCCTCGAGTCCGGCCTCCGTCTGTGGACTCTCGACGTCGCCGACCGCGATCTCGTCACCGTCACCCTGCTCATGCCCGGCGGCAGCGAGCTCGATCCACCGCAACTGGCCGGACTGGCCTCGTTCACGGCAGGATTGCGCAGCAAGGGCACAAAGCAGCGCACGGCGCTCGAGTTCGCGGCCACGGCCGAAGACCTGGGGACCGGCATCTCGTCCTCCTGCTCATGGGAGGTGGCAGGGGTCGGCACGACGATCCGCTCCGAGGATGTCGCCGCCGGCCTGGAGCTGGTCGCCGAAGCTGCGCTGCAACCGACCTTCAGGGCGGAGGAGATCGAACGCGCCCGCCGGCGGCGTCTGGCCGAGATCGACCGGCGGCGCAGCGATCCCTCCAGTCTCGCCCGCGCAGCCTTCGCGAGCGCCGTCTACGACGCGACCCCTTACGGTAGACCGACGATCGGCGATCGCGATACCGCCCAGGCGATCACCCGGAGCGAGATCGCCGCGTTTCACGAGCGGGCCCTGGCCGCGCGTTCCTGCCATCTGATCGCGGTCGGCGACCTGGGCCACGGCCGGGTGCGGCAGGCGATCGAGGAGAAGATCGAACGCCAGCTCCGATCCCACGAGAGGGACTTCGACGACGAGTCGCCCGGCCTTGAACCGAACAGCGCGACGCCACCGACGCGCCGGGTCGTCATCGTGGACCGCCCCGGCGCGGCGCAGACCCAGTTGCGCGTCGGCCATGTCGGGATACCGCGCCGTCACCCCGACCGCATCCCGATCCAGGTCGCGAACTCGATCCTCGGCGGCAAGTTCATCAGCCGCCTGAACCTCAGCCTGAGGGAGCGGCACGGCTACACCTACGGCGTCTCCAGCAGCTTCAGCTCCCGCCGGGGTCCGGGCCCGTTCGTGGTCTCCACGGCGGTGGCCAACGAAGTGACCGGCGCCGCCTGCCGGGAGATCGTCGGCGAACTCGAGCGCCTGCGCGCCGAAGCGCCGAGCGAGGCGGAGCTCGACGACGCCCGCAACTACCTGGTCGGCGTCTTCCCGTACACCCTGCAGACGATCCAGAATCTTGCCTCCCGGCTACAGGTGCTGGCCACCTTCGACCTGGACCGCGACGAGTACGAGCGCTGGCCTGAACGGATCCGCGCCACGACCCGCGAAGATGTCCACGAGATCTGCCGCCGTCATCTGTTTCCCGACCGGCTCACCGTGACCGCGGTCGGGCCGGCATCCGAACTCGCACCGCAACTCGAGGACCTGGGAACGATCGAGGTGCAGCCGGCCGTGTGAGCGCCGAAACGGCGGCCTTTGCCGGCCGGTCGCGTGGTATCTTCTCCGGCTCGATGCAACTCGAAAGCTCGGACAAGATACGCAACCTCGCCATCGTCGGACACAACGACACCGGCAAGACGACTCTGCTCGCCGGCCTGCTCTACACCGGCGGCGTCTTCAACCGGCAGAACCGGGTCGAGGACGGCAACACCGTCACCGACTTCGACGACGAGGAGATCCGCCGCGGCATCTCCATCGGCCTCGCCGTCTGCTACACGCCCTGGTCGGACGACTCCGGCGAACACAAGGTCAACCTGATCGACTGCCCCGGCTCCGGGATCTTCGTTCACGAGACCAGTTCGGGCATGCGGGCGGCCGACGCCGCCCTGCTGTGCCTGAACGCCGCAGCGCCGACCCAGGTCATGGCCGAGAAGGCCTGGGAAATCGCGGCGGGAATGGAGCAGCCGATGATGCTGCACCTGGCCAAGATGGACCGCGACAACATCGACTTCGAGGCTTGCATCGCCGAACTGCAGCAGAACTTCGACCGCATGGCGTTGCCGATCCAGGTCCCGATCGGAACCGGCAAGGACTTCGCCGGCGTCGTCGACCTGCTGAACGGCAAGGCCTATCTCTACGATCACGACGGAGACGGCCGCAGCCGGGCGTCCGAGCCGCCGGCGGAGTTCGCGAACCAGATCGAAGAGTGGCGGGGCAAGCTCACCGAAGCGGTCGCCGAGAGCGACGACGACCTGATGGAGGCCTACTTCGACCAGGGCGACCTCGAGCAGGAGCAGTTGGTCGAGGGGCTCAAGAACGCGATCAGGAACCGGGCGCTGTTTCCGGTCACCATGTCGTCCGCCGGCCACGGCATCGGCAATTCGGCTCTGCTCGACGCGGTGGTCAAGCTGCTGCCGTCGCCGATGGGCGCGCCTCCGATGCCGGCCGCCGATCTCGGCGGAGAGCCCGTGGTACTCGAGCGCGGCGAGGGCGCGCCGGTCAGCGCGATCGTCTTCAAGACCCTGAACGACCCCTTCATCGGCCGCATCTCCCTGCTCCGGGTCGCCGCGGGCTGCATGACCTCCGACACCGGCTACTGGCACTCCCGGCGCGAGGAGCCTGAACGCGTCGGCCACCTGATGCACATGCAGGGCAAGACGGGCCAGGACGTACCCCAACTCCTCGAGGGCGACATCGGCGGCGTGGCGAAACTCAAGAACAGCGTCACCGGCGACTCGATCACGAGCCGCGAACGGCCTCTGCGCCTCGGATTCCCCACCCCTCCGGTCGCCGCGATCTCGTTCGCGATCGAGCCAAGAACGAAGGGCGACGAGGAGAAGATCGGCGAGGCGGTGCTGCGGCTGGTCGAAGAGGATCCGAGCCTGCGCACGGGCCGCGACCCGCAGACCGGAGAGTTCCTTCTCTCGGGCGCCGGCCAGCTCCACGTCGAGATCGCGGTCTCCAAGCTGAAGGCCCGGTCCAAGGTCGAGGTCATCCTGCACCCGCCCAAGGTGCCCTACCGCGAAGCGATCAGGAGGCCAGCGGTCGGCCACGGTCGGCACAAGAAGCAGAGCGGCGGCCGCGGCCAGTTCGCCGACTGCACGATCACGATGGAGCCCGTCCCCACCCCGGAGGACTACGAGTTCGTCGACGAGATCTTCGGCGGCTCGATCCCCCAGAACTACCGCCCCGCGGTCGAGAAGGGCCTGCTCGAGGCGGCCGCACGCGGCTACCTCGCCGGCTACCCGGTCGGCAACTTCCGGGTCCGCCTCCAGGACGGCAAGTACCACGATGTCGACTCGTCCGAGATCGCCTTCAAGGTCGCCGGCTCCCTGGCCTTCAAGGACGCCATGGCAAAGGCCGCCCCCACTCTGCTCGAACCGGTGATGCAGGTCGACATCAACACCACCGAGGACTTCATGGGCGACATCATGAGCGACCTGTCCTCCCGCCGCGGCCGCCCCCAGGGCATGGAAACCAAGGGCAACGCCCAGATCGTCAAGGCCACCGTCCCCATGGCCGAGATGCTGACCTACGCCCCCGCCCTGCGCTCAATGACCCAGGGCCGCTCCAGCTTCACGATGAACTTCTCCCACTACGAGGAAGTCCCCCGCCAGATCCAGGAGAAGATCATCGCCGAAGCGAAGCGGGCGGACGAAGAGGACTAGCGCCGCGGCGGCGCGACGGCGGCGCGGCTACGCCGCGCGGTGCGCGTCGGACGCACCCGCCTGCTGCGGTCCGGGGAGAGGGTCCCAGGGGCCGCTCGCGCTTTCCTGGTGAAAAGGGAAGGGGTGCGCTCGCTTCGGTCGGCTGCGCTCCGGTTTGGTGTCGGTTCATGGAGGGAGCTGGGCCGTCGCTTGCCGACAGCCCCCTGGGACCCTCTCCCCGAACCGCAGCAGGCTGGACGTCGTCGGTGTGTGGCCCCTGCAGCCACGGCCGTTGCTACCATCGACGCATGGTCGTGGATCCCAGCCACACACCGACCGCCCGCAGCTTCATCCCCCCTCCAGCCCCGGGCGAGCGACCTACCGAGTACGCAGACCGAATCGGCCAGTACTATGTCGCCTCGAAATCCGAGGCGCACCGAAAGCAGCACGGCCTCTACTTGACGCCGGTGGCGGCCGCCGACTTCATGGCGGCCCAGATTCGCGTCTCCGGCGACCACCTTCGCGTCCTGGATCCTGCTGCCGGTGCGGGCATCCTCTGCTGCGCGGCCCTTGAGGCGCTTGCCGATCGCGACCCGCCGACGAACCGGATCGAGCTCGTCGCCTACGAGGTAGATGCCGAACTGGCGGAACCTCTGAAGGCCGTCCTCGACTACCTTCGGGACTGGTGCACGGCAGAGCATGGAATCCGTCTTGCGGTTCGCATCGAGTCGACAGACTTCGTCATGGAGCACGCGGAGGCACTCCGGCGTGAAGGCAGTCTGATTCCGTACGAGTCAGATGATCGAGAGTTCGACATCGTCATTTCAAACCCGCCGTACTTCAAGATCAACAAGAGCGACCCGCGGGCGGTCCTGGCTTCGAATGTGGTCCATGGCCAACCGAACATCTACGCCCTGTTCATGGCGGTCAGCGCCGTCCTGATCCGCCCCGGCGGCGACTTCATCTCCATCACGCCGAGGAGCTTTGCTTCCGGCCTGTACTTCCGTCAGTTCCGGCAGGTCTTCTTCGACATGATTCGTCCGACCCTGGTTCACGCATTCGGATCGCGTCGGGAAGCCTTCAAGCGCGACGAGGTCTTGCAGGAAAACGTCATTCTCCACGGCATCCGGCTCACTTCCCCACCGCAAAATCGCCAGGCTCCGTTTGTCATATCCAGCAGCCGCGGCGTTGCTGATCTGGACGAGTCGTACCGCCGCACAACGTCGCTTCAGGCGGCGCTTGATCTCGACGACCGCGACCGCGTACTGCGACTGCCCGTCTCCGACGAAGACGCTCGGGTTCTTGACCTGGTCGACTCATGGCCGAACACGTTGGCCAGTCTGGGCCTCGGTATCTCCACGGGCCCCGTGGTGCCATTCCGGGCGCGAGCCCTGGTCGACCGTGAGGGTCGAGTACCGCAGACACACGTTCCGTTGCTCTGGATGAACCACGTGCGTCCGATGCAGGTCACCTGGCCGCTGTATCGGCACAAGCCGGAGTACATCAAGCGCCAAGGCGCCGAGGCGCTGCTTCTCCCGAACCGCAACTACGTTCTCATGCGTCGATTCAGCGCGAAGGAAGAGGCCCGCCGACTGTCCGCGGCCCCCTACCTTGCCCAGTCCCTGTCCGTTCCGCGAGTGGGAGTCGAGAACCACCTGAACTACATCTACCGACGCGCCTGCTCGCTCTCCGACGAAGAAGCATGGGGCTTGGCCGCGCTCTACAACAGCCGCCTGCTCGACACCTACTTCAGGTGTCTGAACGGAAACACGCAGGTCAATGCGACCGAGCTGCGAGCAATGCCGCTACCGCCTCATGAATCCGTCGTCGCACTTGGAGAGCGTGTCCGGCAACTCACCGATCCGATGGAGCATCTGGACCGGTTGATCGCGGACATGCTGTCCGCCGGCATTCCACGGAAGGTCGCCGTTGGCCAGCGTTGAAGAGGCGCGAAGAATCCTCCGGGCCGTAGGGATGCCGCCACCGCAGTCGAATCAGATGGCGGGGTTGACCCTGATTGCCCTGTGCGGCCTGAAGCCCGACGATCCTTGGCGCGAGGCCTCTCGCAGCAGGCGAACAGTAACCAAGGGAATCATGGACCATGTCCGCGAGCACTTTGGCCGCAACTATGCCCCGAACACCCGCGAGACGTTCCGCCGCCAGGTGCTCCATCAGTTCGTCCTCGGCGGCGTTGCGGAACACAACGCGTTTGAGCCGGATCTGCCAACCAACAGCCCACGGTCTCACTACGCCATAAGCGAGGCCGCGCTTCGGGCCGTCCAGTCCTTCGGGACCGCCCAATGGGAACCGAACGTCACGGGGTTTCGCCTCGACCTCAGCGCTTGGCTGGCCAAGTACGAAGACTCGCGGTCCCGGACCATGGTCCCCATTCGGTTCCCCGACGGCCAAGAGATGCGACTCTCGCCAGGCTCGCACAACGAGCTTCAGAAGGCGGTGATCGAGGAGTTCGCTCCGCGCTTCGCCCCTGGCGCGAGCGTCCTCTACCTCGGGGACACTGCCAAGAAGGACCTCCACGTCGACCAGCAACGCCTTCTTGAAGTAGGCCTTCCGCTAACGGAGCACGACAAACTGCCCGACGTCGTCCTCCACGACCGAGCCCGCGACCGGCTCTTCCTCATCGAGGCAGTGACGTCGCACGGCCCGGTCGACCGGAAGCGCCTGACCGAGTTCGAGGCCCTCCTACAGTCTTGTCGCGTCAAGCCCGTCTACGTGAGCGCCTTCCCAGACTTCGACGAGTTCCGCAAGCACATGAAGGCCATCGCGTGGGAACCGACGTCTGGCTGGCAGAGGTGCCGGATCACCTGATCCACTTCGACGGCGACAAGTTCCTCGGGCCACTCCCTCTCCGCTAGCGCGAGTCAACCATTGCCTCTACCAGTGCATCGGCGCCTGCCCTGACCAACGAGGAGTTTCCGCATGGCCAGCCTTGCTCCGCCCCCGTTCACGTTTCTCGTACCTGAATCAAGTGACGAGCCGATCATCGTCGAACAGAGTCACTTCGCCCTGAAGATGGCAATTGTCGAGCGCCATCAGGTGTCGGCCGCCGTCCGTAACTGGGCAACCCAGTCTGGTGTGTACGTGCTGATCAACAATCCCGCCGAGGACGGCAAATGGCGCGGCTACGTCGGCGAGGCATCGGCAGGTCTAGGCAACCGCTTGCGAACGCACCATTCCCAACGCTCTGATTGGAGACGGGCCTTGCTCGTGGAGCGGGACGCGACCAGAGGATTCACTTCCACAGACGCCGCATGGCTCGAAGGTGAGCTCATCAACTACCTCACCAAGGCTGCGAATGTCCGCCTCCAGAACAAGAGACGAGCTGGTGATACGACCCTGCCTGACTACGATCAGGCCAGTCTCAAGACGATCGTGACAGTAGTAGCCGCGGTCCTCCGTGCGATCGGCCACGATCCAGGGCCGCATGCTGACGAGGCACAGGAACCGGCTGCCGAGACTTCAGTTCCTCTGCAACGTGGTCGCTCGGGCAAGCAGACGCACTTTCGTGATCTGGTCGAAAACGGCCTGGTGCCAGAGGGCACTGCCCTCGTTTCCACCAGCCCTTCTTGGCCAGCAACCGCGAAGGTGCTCGCCGACGGCACGATCGATCTCGCGGGCAGCCGCTACAAGACCCCTTCCGCCGCCGGCAGGGCGGTCAGGAACGGCAAGGAGACGAACGGCTGGCACTTCTGGTCGCTAGAAACACCGACAGGACTCGTGCGACTCTCCGAGCTCCGTACCCGCTATGCCGAACAAGAGGCCCTCTGATCCGCTCGCCACCCGTAGCGTTCGCTGTCCCGGCGACCTCCAGCCTGTAGTGGGCCGAAGGAGGGGGTCCCTGCGGGCTGTCGGCAAGCGACGGCCGACGCCCGCTTATCGTCCTACGCCAAACCGGAGCGCAGCCGACCGAAGCGAGCGCACCCTTCCCTTTCACCCAGAAAGCGCGAGCGGCCGCTGGGACCCCCTCCTTCGGCCCGCTGCCGGCGGGTGGGTCCGACGCCACCGCGCCACGCCGCCTCCGGATGCGGGCAGGATGCCCGGGTGTCATCCGTGCGCCCGGCGACGGGCGCACGGAGTGCGTCGCGTGTGGCGCGGACCGCGCCACACGGGTTCCCAGGGCCGCTACTCGTCGGTGTCGACGAACTCGATCACCGCAAGCTCGGCGGCGTCGCCGCGGCGGGGGCCGAGCTTGGTGATGCGCAGGTAGCCGCCGGGGCGGTCGGCGAAGCGGGGTGCGATCTCGTCGAACAGCTTCTTGACGTGGTCCCGGTTCGGGAGCCACCGGCGGACCAGTTGCCGGGCGTGGACGGAGTCCTCGCGGCTTCGGGTGATGAGCTTCTCGGCCACCGGCCGCAGGGCCTTCGCCTTCGGCAGTGTCGTCCGGATCCGGCCGTGTACGACCAGGGAGGCGAGCATGTTGCGGAACATTGCCCGCCGGTGGGCCGTGGTCCGGCCCAGTTTCTTGTAGCCAACTCCGTGACGCATCTTCGCTCCTTCCCGGGAAAGCTCGAGAACGGTCCAGCGGCCGCTAGGCCTGGACGCCGCTCTCCGCGTTCTCCGGAACCTCCATGCCGAAGGACAACCCCATCCTGTCGAGCACCGTTTGGATTTCTTCGAGAGACTTGCGGCCGAAGTTCTTCGTCTCCAGCATCTCCTTCTCGCTCCGCACGACGAGGTCGCCCAACGTGTTGATGTTCGCGTTCCTCAGGCAGTTCGCCGAACGGACGCTGAGGTTCAGATCGTCGATCTCCTTGTGGAGCAGGGTGCCGAGGTCGCCCCCGTCGACTCCCTCCTCGGCAGCGGCTTCGACGACCAGGCTCTCCTCGGCGTCGATGAAGATCGTCAGGTGCTCGCGCAGCAGTTCACCCGCACGGGACACTCCCTCTTCCGGCGTCACCGTTCCGTCCGTCCAGACCTCGACGATCAGTCGTTCGTAGTCGGTGGTCCGGCCGAGTCGTGCCGCCTCCACGCGATAGTTCACGCGCTTCACCGGGCTGTGGACGGAGTCGAGCGGAATCCAGCCGATCCCCATCGACTCGTCGAGGTTACGGTCCGCGCTGACATAGCCGCGTCCGTTCTTGACCTGCGCCTCGAGGCGCAGCCGGCCCCGTTCGTTCAGCGTCGCCACCTTGCTGCTCGGGTCGCGAATCTCGACGCTCGGGTCGCCGTTGAAGTCACCGGCGGTCACCCCGCGCGGACCCGACACATCCAGCGTGATCACACGCGTCGTGCCGTCGAAAGAGCGTAGCGGCACCTGTTTCAGGTTCAGAATAATGTCCGTGACGTCCTCGACCACCCCTTCGAGTGAAGAGAACTCGTGCAGCGCGCCGTCGATCCGCACCGCGGTAATCGCGGCGCCCTCGATTGCGGACAAGAGGCTACGACGCAGTGCATTGCCCACGGTGGAGCCGAAGCCCCGTTCGAACGGCTGCGCCGAGAACCTGCCGTATGTATCGGTCAGCGTCTCGGTCTCGATTTCGATCCGCTTCGGGCGTTGAAATCCCTTCCAGAGCATGTTCACTCCTACAATCTCGATTGCGTTCCAGTTGAACGTTGATGTCTTGGTGCGGTACCGGCGGCGATTGCCCGGTTCAGACCCGACGCCGCTTCCGGGGACGGCAGCCGTTGTGAGGAATCGGCGTCACGTCACGGATCGATCGGATGCTGATGCCGGTGGCTTGCAGAGCCCTGACGGCCGATTCGCGCCCGCCTCCCGGACCCTTGACCAGGACATCGACCGAGCGCACGCCCAGGTCCTTGGCCTGATAGCCGACCGCCTGCGCTGCCACCTGAGCCGCGAACGGCGTGCCCTTTCGCGATCCCTTGAAGCCGTTTCGGCCCGAGGACGACCAGGTCAGAACGTTGCCGTCCGGATCGCTGATGCAGACCAGCGTGTTGTTGAAAGTCGCGTTGACGTGCGCCACGGCGTGAGGTACCACGCGCTTTTCTTTTTTCTTCGCCTTTGCCATCTAGTTAGCCCTCTCTCCCCTACTTCCCGACCTTCTTCTTGCTGGCCACGGTGGCCCGCCGTGGTCCCTTGCGGGTACGCGCGTTGGTGTGCGTGCGCTGCCCTCGGACGGGCAGGCCCTTGCGATGCCTGACACCGCGGTAACTGCCGATCTCCATCAGACGCTTGATGCTCTGTGTCACTTCCTTGCGCAGATCTCCCTCGACCGACCCCGCCTCCTGAACGACCCGGCGGATGCGCCCGGTCTCATCCTCGGTCAGATCCCTGACCTTGATTTCGGCGGTGACACCCGCCTGATCCAGCAACACCAGCGCCCGTGAGCGGCCGATGCCGTAGATGTACGTGAGGCCGATGCCGACCTGCTTGTTCTGCGGTAGATCAATGCCCGCGATTCTCGCCATTCCAGCTCTCCCCCGTCCTTCTCAGCCCTGCCGCTGCTTGTGTTTGGGGTTCTCACAGATGACGCGGATCACTCCGCGACGGCGGACTACCTTGCATTTCGCACACATTCTCTTCACTGACGCTCGGACCTTCATGATGGATCTCCTTCGATTCCGACCCGACCGTCAGGTCCGAAGCCTGTAAACGATCCGGCCACGGCCGGGGTCATAGGGCGAGAGCTCGACCAGAACGCGATCCCCCGGGAGAATCCGGATGAAGTGCTTGCGCATCTTTCCCGAAATGTGGGCCAAGGCCTGGTGCTTGTTGTCAAGCTCCACCTTGAAGACTGCGTTCGGCAGTGTTTCCACCACAGTTGCCTCAACCTCGATCGCCTCTTCCTTCTTCACGCCCAAGTTCCCTTCGTCCTCTTGCTACCTCTCAACTCAAGCCGCCAGACCCAGTACCCGAGCGCCGGTCGGCGTCACCGCGACCGAATGCTCGAAATGAGCCGACAACGATCCATCCTTCGTTCTAGCCGTCCAACCGTCTCCATCGATCTTCACTGCCTGGCTTCCGGCGTTGACCATGGGCTCAATCGCCAAGACCATTCCCGACCGCAACTCCATGCCACGACCCCGCCGACGGTAGTTCGGAACTTCCGGTTCCTCATGTAGTGCGGAACCGATACCGTGACCGACGAAATCGCGAACCACGGAGTACCCGTGACCCTTGACGTACCGCTCGACCGCGCGACCGATGTCGTGCAGCCACCTGCCGGGCGCCACGCATTCCAAGGCCACATCCAGGGCCCGCCGAGTGACTCCCAGCAAACGCGCGGCCTGCTCCGAGACCGCACCTACACGGTACGTGCGCGCAGCGTCGCCATAGTACCCCGAAAACTCCACGCCGCAGTCGATGCTGACGATGTCTCCCTCCTCGAGAGGCGCGTCGTTCGGGATGCCGTGGACGATCACATCGTTCACCGAAGTGCAAAGGCTGGCCGGGAAGCCCCGGTAACCGAGAAACGCCGGCCGGCCGCCACGCTCACGAATCGCCGCCTCTGCATGGACATCGAGTTCGCGTGTGGTAGTTCCGGGCAGCAGCCGCCGTTCCAGCGAGCCCAGCACCTCCAGGACGATGCGGTTGGCGCAGTCCATCAGGTCGAGTTCCTCTTCGGTCTTGAGAATCGGCATCAGGCGGCTCTCCCTTCCGCCAGCGCTGACTCGATTGCGGCCGTGACCTGTTCGATGGGGACGTTGCCGTCGACCCGACGCAGCAGCCCCAGGCCCTCGTAGTGAGCGATCAGGGGCTCGGTCTGCGCGGCGTAGACCTGCAGCCGTTCGCGCACGACCTCTTCGCGGTCGTCGTCGCCGCGGCCGCGCAGAACGGCACGCCGAACGAGAACCTCCTCCGGCACGTCGATCGTCACCAAGTGATCGAGTGCCGCGCCGCCCAGGATCTCGTCCAGGGTATCCGCCTGGGGTGCGGTGCGCGGATAGCCGTCGAGAAGGAAACCCGCTGCCGTATCGGCCTGACTCAGCCGGTCGCGAACCACCTCGGCCATCAAACCGTCGTCAACCAGAGCGCCCGAAGCCATCACGCCTTCGACACGCTGGCCCAACGCGCTGCCCGCGGCGACCGCGGCCCGCAGCATCTCGCCGGTCGAGATGGCCGGCACAACGAGACGCGCCGAAAGGCGTTCGGCCTGGGTGCCCTTGCCGCAACCGGGAGCTCCGAGCAGCACGATGCGAAGCGAATCAGCCACGGCGGCCTCGGATCCGGCCGCGCTTCATGAAGCCTTCGTAGTTGCGCATCACGAGCTGGCTCTCGATCTGTTGCAGCGTGTCCATGGCCACGCTGACGACGATCAGCAGCGACGTGCCGCCGAAGTAGAAGTTGATCCCCATGCCTTCGGTCAACCAGAGCGGCGCCACCCGGTCCAGGGAAGCGCCGATGAAGGGGATCCCCCCGACCTTGAAGCCGGCGATCAGGAACTCCGGCAGCACCGAAACGGCCGCCAGGTACAGGGAACCGACCAGGGTCAGCCGGGTCAGGACCCGGTCGATGTACTCCGAGGTTCGCCTGCCCGAGCGAATGCCGGGAATGAACCCGCCGTACTTGCGCATGTTCTCGGCAAGATCGTTCGGGTTGAAGATGATCGAGACGTAGAAGTACGAGAAGAAGATGATCGCCGCCACGTAGAGCAGGTAGTAGACCGGCTGACCCCACTGCAGCGCGGTGGCGATCCGCTGGATCGGCTCGTACTGGATCATGCCCGCCACCGTCGCCGGCACGGTGACCACCGAACTCGCGAAGATGACCGGGATCACGCCGCCGGTGTTCACCCGCAAGGGCAGGTAGGTGCTCTGCCCGCCGTACTGACGCCGGCCGACGATCCGCTTCGCGTACTGCACCGGAATGCGCCGCTGCGCCCGCTCCATGTAGACGATGAAGGCGACGACCACGAGCATGAAGGCCGACAGGAAGAGGATCTTGAGCAGGGACATGGCGCCGCTCTGCAGTTGACTGAAGAGCGTCAGGACGGCGCCCGGCAGACCCACGACGATGCCGGCGAAGATGATCAGGGAGATGCCGTTGCCGATGCCGCGCTCGCTGATCTGCTCGCCCAGCCACATCACGAAGGCGCAGCCGGTGGTCAGCGAGAGCACGGTCATGAACTTGAACCCGAGGCCGGGGTTGAAGACCAGGGGTGCGCCTCCCGGCGAGGTCAGGTTCTCCAGGAAGAAGGCGATGCTCGTGCCCTGAATGACCGAGATGATCACCGTTCCGTATCTGGTGTACTGGGTGATCTTCCGCCGGCCCATCTCGCCTTCCTTCGAGAGCTTCTCGAGGTAGGGCCAAACCACGGTCAGCAACTGCAGAATGATGGACGCCGAAATGTACGGCATGATGCCGAGAGCGAAGATCGCCACCCGGCCCAGGCTGCCGCCGGTGAACGTGTTGACGAACCCCAGCACGGTGCCCTGCATCTGGTCCATGAACTCGAGCAGAGCCTGGGGGTCGATCCCCGGCGTTGGGATGATGCAGCCGATGCGGTAGACCGCCAGCAGGCCAAACATGAACAACAGCCGCTTCCGGAGATCCGGAATCGCAAAGATGTTGCGGAAACTCTCGACGCCCACGTGCCAGCTCCGTCAGACGATCTCTTCGCAGGCGCCGCCGGCGCCTTCGATCTTGGCGCGCGCGGAGGCGCTGAAGCGGTGGGCCCGGACGGTCAACCCCGCCGGCGCATCGCCAACGCCCAGAACCTTCAGCTTCATGCCCCGGCGCACACGGCCGTGTGAAACGAGAAGGTCCACGTCGACCACATCGCCGAGACCGTCCAGGTCTCCGACGTTGATCACGGTGTACTCGGTCCGGAAAATGTTGGTGAACCCGCGCTTCGGGACGCGCCGCACGAGCGGCATCTGGCCGCCCTCGAAGCCGGCGCGGCGGGAGAAGCCCGCACGCGAGCGCTGGCCCTTGTGGCCGCGCCCGGAGGTCTTGCCCGTGCCGGAGCCCGGCCCGCGGCCGACCCGCTTGCGCGCGCGGCGGCTTCCCGGGGCCGGTTTGAGTTCATGCAGTTTCATGTCAGTCCTCCACCACCTGGACCAGATGGGGAATCTTCCGCACCATTCCACGCACCGCCGGGGAGTCCTCCCGCTCGACGATGTGGCGAATGCGCCTCAAGCCGAGACCGCGCAGGACCTCGCGCTGCGGTCTCGGCCTGCCGATCGCGCTACGCACCTGCTGTATCCGTATCGTCCTGCGAGCCACTACCTCTTCCTCCCTGATCTGTGTTCATCGACGCGCCGTCCAGTGAGTCCAAGCCGCGCAATTCCATGACCTGCTTCGCGCTGCGCAGGGAAAGGAGCCCGGCAAAAGTCGCCTTGACCACGTTCTGCGGGTTCGTCGTCCCCAGCGACTTGGTCAGGATGTCCTGAATGCCGGCGCTCTCGACCACCGCACGCACCGCGCCGCCGGCGATGACTCCGGTTCCTTCAGAGGCCGGCTTCAACATCACCCGACCGGCGCCGAATACGCCCACCGTCTCGTGCGGGATCGACGTTCCTTCGACCGGCACCCGCACCAGGTTGCGCTTCGCGATCTGGATCCCCTTTCGAATCGCGGCCGGGACCTCCTTCGCCTTGCCCGAACCGTAGCCGACGCGGCCGGCGCCGTCGCCGATCACAACCAGGGCGGTAAAGGAGAAGTTCTTGCCGCCCTTGACGACCTTCGTCACCCGGTTGATGTCGACAACCTGCTCGAAGAACTCGCTGTCGAGATCTATGTCTCTAGCCACTGTTCACGTCCCTAGCCACTGTTCGCTCCTTCGCTTCTCTTCTGCATCAGAACTTGAGGCCTCCGGCGCGCGCGCTGTCCGCGAGCGCCCGAATCCGGCCGTGGTACAGGAACCCGCCGCGGTCGAAGATCACCGACTGCACACCCTTCTCCCTGGCGCGCGCCGCCAGCGCCTCGCCGACCGCCTTCGCCGCGCTGCAACTCCCGGTGGAGCCTTCGAGCTCCCCGCAGACTTCCGGCTCCAGCGAACTCGCGAACGCCAAGGTGTGCCCCGCCAGATCATCGATCAGTTGAGCGTAGATGTGACGACGGCTCTTGTGGACCGCCAGGCGCGGCCTCTCCTGTGAACCCCGGAGCTTCTTCCGGACGCGGTAGCGCGCGCGGCGCCGACGGCGGCTCCGATCCAACGTTCTCTTTCTGCGCAGGTCGCTCATTGCCTCGATGTCCCTGTTTCTCGAACTCGTTCCAAACTGTCTAGACCGCCGCCGCCTTGCCGACCTTGAGCCGGATGACCTCGTCGTGGTAGCGGATTCCCTTACCCTTGTACGCATCCGGCTTGCGCAGGCTGCGGAGGTCGGCCGCTACCTGCCCCACCTGCTGCTTATCGATGCCGGAAACGGCGATCCGGTTGGCCCGGTCGTCGATCGAAACGTCGATCCCATCCGGGATCGTGTAGATAACCGGGTGAGAGTACCCCAACGCCAGGTGGATTTCGCGCCCCTTGACCTCTCCTCGATAACCAACGCCGACGATGTCCAACTCGCGCCGAAAGCCCTCGGTGACACCCACGACAGCGTTCGCGAGCAGCGCGCGGGCCAATCCGTGCAGGGCCCGTTCCCGTCCGCTCGAGCCGGAACAGTGCAGCGTGACGACGCCCTCCTCGACCTTGACCTCGACGCCCTGCTGTAGCGGCTGCTCCAGCGTGCCCTTCGGACCCTCAATGGTGACCGTACCACCGTTCACCGCCACCTTCGTCTTGTCCGGCAGCGGAATCGGCGCCTTTCCTATGCGTGACATCTAATACACCTCGCAGAGGACTTCACCACCCACGCGCTGCCTCCGCGCCTGGGCATCCGTGAGGAGACCCTTCGAAGTCGACAGGATCGCGACGCCCAACCCGTTCAGAACCGGCTTCAGATCGTCAGCGGCCCGATACACCCTGCGCCCAGGCTTGCTGATCTTCCGCACCTTGGTGATCGTCGGCACTCCCTCACCGTTGTATGCCAGGAAGATCCGGAGCGTCCTGCCCGGCGGCGAGTCGTAGACCTCGTAATGGCTGATGTAGCCCTGGTCCCGCAGCACGCGGCACAACGCGATCTTCAGGCTCGAAGCTGGCGCCTCGGTCTGATCGTGCTTGACGATCAGGGCGTTGCGAATCCTGGTCAGCAGGTCCGCGATGGGGTCGGTCATGGTCATCGTGACAAATCCTTGGCCAATCTTAGGGAATTTGAGGAGAACTCGTGCCGTCCGGAACTCAGGTTGCGAACGGCATGCCGAGACCGCGCAGCAGGTGCAGCGCCTGCGCGTCGGAGTCCGCCGAGGTGACGAAGGTGACGTTGATCCCCTTGGAACCGTCGCTCTTCGAGTAGTCGACTTCGGGGAAGATCAGGTGGTCCCGGATACCCAGGGTGTAGCTGCCCCGACCATCGAAGCTCCGGTTCGAGATGCCGCGGAAGTCGCGAACTCGCGGCAGCGCGACGGTGACCAGGCGATCGAGAAAGTGCCACATCCCGTTGCGGCGCAGCGTGACCCGGCAACCGATCGGCATGCCCTCGCGCAACTTGAATGCAGCGATCGACTTGCGGGCACGGGTGATGACCGGCTGCTGACCGGCGATCAGGGCCAGCTCCGGCATGGCGTTCTCCAGGATCTTGATGTTCTGGATCGCTTCGCCGATGCCCATGTTGAGGACGATCTTCTCCAGCCGCGGCACCGCCATCGGGTTCGCAATGCCGAACTCCTGCTGCAGGCTGGAGATGACCTCCTCCTGGTAGAGAGTCTTCAGTCGGGGAATCATGGTCATTCCTTCAGGTCACAGCCTCAGCTCAACACCGCGCCGCTGACCTTGGCGAAGCGCGTTGACTTTCCGTCCTCGAGACGCCGCTTGCCGACACGCGTCGGCTTGTCGGTGTCCGGGCAGATCACCTTGAGATTCGAGATGTGGATGGGTGCCTCCCGCTCCAGAATGCCTCCCTGAACCTGACGCTGCGGGTTCGGCCGTTCGTGCTTCTTGACCAGGTTCACGCGTTCGACGATGGCGCGATTCTCGACCGGAAGCACCCGCAACACCTTGCTGCGCACGCCGCGGTTCCGGCCCGCGATGACCAGGACCTCGTCGCCCTTCTTGATCTTGACCTTGATCTTGACTTTGACCTTTGGCATCTCAGATCACCTCCGGCGCCAACGACACGATGCGCATGAAGCGCCGCTCGCGCAGCTCCCGGGCGACCGGACCGAAGACGCGGGTCCCGATCGGTTCCTGCGCGTCGTTGATCAGCACCGCGGCGTTGTTGTCGAAGCGGATGTAGCTTCCGTCCTTGCGGCGCCGCTCCTTGCGGGTCCGCACGATCACCGCACGCACGACCTGGCCCTTCTTGACCGTGCCTTCGGGCACCGCCTCCTTGACCGAGGCGGTGATCACATCGCCCAGCACACCGTACTGCCCGGAGGAGCCGCCTCGCACGTGAATGCAGGCGATTCGCTTGGCCCCCGAGTTGTCGGCGACTTCGAGCACCGTTCCCATCTGGATCATCTCCGCACCTACCCTTCCGCGCGTTTGACGATCCGCTGTACGCGCCAGCGCTTGCTGCGCGACATCGGTCGGGTCGAGGTGAGGGAAACGACGTCTCCCTCGCGGCAATCGTTCGATTCGTCGTGCGCGACGAATCGCGACGACTTCTTCATCAGGCGGTGGTAGAGCCGGTGCATGACGGTCTTCTCGACTGCCACAATGACTGTCTTGTCCATCTTGGCGCTGACCACCTGGCCCACCCGAACCTGGCGGCGGCCTCGCGCTTCTTGCTGATCAACGTTCATGTCGTTCCTGTCGCTCTCTCGCGCCTGACGGTAAGGACCCGCGCCAACACGACCCGGGCTTCCCTGATTCTGCTCGGCTTCTCGAGTTGGCCAATCGACTTTTGCAGTCGCAGGGCGAACAACTGATCAGCCAGTTCCTCCTCCTTCTGCACCAGCTCGTCTTCGGTCAGCTCCCTGAGTTCGCTTGCCTTCATCGTCGTCTCACCCTCCGACCTGTGCGCCGTGACGCACGATGAAGCGGGTCTTGATTCCGAGCTTGTGGGAAGCCAGCCTCATTGCAGACTTCGCCAATTCCGGCGACACGCCCTCGAGTTCGTAGAGGATTCGGGCGGGCCGGACGACCGCAACCCACTCTTCCGGGCTGCCCTTGCCCTTGCCCATCCGCGTTTCCAGCGGCTTCTTGGTGATCGGCTTGTCCGGAAAGATCCGGATCCAGACCTTGCCGGTTCTCTTGATGTGGCGGGTGATCGCGATTCGCGCGGCCTCGATCTGACGGGCCGTGACCCAGCCGGCCTCCTGTGCCTGCAGGCCGTACTCGCCGAACGCCACCACATCGCCGCCCTTGGCCAGGCCTTTGCGGCGGCCGCGGTGGTGTTTGCGGAACTTGACTTTCTTCGGCATCAACATCGTTCGTTACTCCCTCTACGCAACCGCGCGCCGACCGCGTTCCCGCGACAGATCGCCCCGGTAGACCCAAACCTTGACCCCGATCACGCCGTAGGTCGTGAAGGCCTCGGCGAAGCCGTAGTCGATGTCGGCCTTCAGGGTGTGCAGCGGCAACCGCCCTTCCTGGTACCACTCGGTGCGGGCGATCTCGTTGCCGCCGAGCCGACCCGAAACCATGATCTTGACACCCTTGGCGCCGAAACGGAAGGCCGACTCCATCGCCTTCTTCATGGCCCGGCGGAAGGCAACGCGGCGGAGAAGCTGTCCCGTGATCGCCTCGGCCACAAGCTGGGCATCGAGCTCCGGGCGCTGGATCTCCTGGATGTTGATGTGAACTTCCTGCCCCATCTGCCGGCTCAGGTCATCGCGCAGCTTGTCCACTTCCGCGCCCTTGCGGCCGATGATGATGCCGGGGCGCGACGTGTAGATCGTGACGCGCAGCTTGTCCGCCGCGCGCTCGATATCGATCTGGCTCACGCCGGCATGCATCAGCCGCTTCTTCAGACCGGTCCGCAACTCGATGTCCGAGTGCAGGGTGCTGGCGTAGTCCCGTTCGGCGTACCAGCGCGAATGCCAGCTCTTGTTGTAGACCAAACGAAAGCCGTAAGGATGTGTCTTCTGACCCATGAGCGCTCCTACGTTGGCTCTGCCGACTGACTGCGGGAATCAAGTTTGATGGTGATATGGCTCTGTCGCTTGAGGATGCGGAACGCACGGCCCATGGGCTGTGGGCGCAGGCGCTTCAGCGTCGGACCGCCGTCCACGAAGATCTCCTTGACGTAGAGCTGCCCCACGTCGACCTCCGTGTCGCGGTTCTCGGCGTTGGCAACCGCCGACCGCAGCAACTTTGAGAGCGGCCGTGCGGCCGCCTTGGTGCTCAACTGCAGCAGTGTCGCGGCTTCCTCGACATCCCGGCCGCGGATCAGGTCCGCCACCAGGCGCACCTTCTGCGGCGACGCCTGCAGGTACCTGAGTCGGGCGATTGATTCCATCGTTCTGTTCTCTCTCTCCAACTACCGGGGGCGCGCTCTGCGCTCCCTCCTGCCGCCGGCATGGCCACGGAAAGTCCGCGTCTGAGCGAACTCACCGAGCTTGTGGCCGACCATGTTCTCGCTGACGAAGACCGGAATGAACTTCATGCCGTTGTGAACGGCGACGGTGTGCCCCACCATGTCCGGAATGATCGTGGACCGGCGCGACCAGGTCTTGATGACTCTCCGGTCGTGGCTCGTATTCATCGCGACCACCTTGTCGTACAGGTGGTTGTCGATGAAGAAACCCTTCTTGAGTGAACGTCCCATGCTGACCTCTGTTTCGTGTTCTCGCCGGCCCTACTTGCGGCGTGCCCGCCGCCGTACGATCATGCCGCTCGTGCGTTTGTTTCTGCGTGTCTTGTATCCCTTCGTCGGCTTGCCCCAGGGCGTAGTCGGGTGCCGTCCGCCGGAAGCCTTGCCCTCGCCGCCGCCCATAGGATGGTCGACTGGATTCATCGACACACCGCGGTTGTGCGGCCGGCGGCCCCGCCAGCGGTTGCGACCGGCCTTCCCAAGCGCGATGTTCGAGTGCTCCGAGTTGCTGACCTGACCGATCGTGGCCGCACAGTCGGTGTGAACCCGGCGAACCTCCCCAGACGGGAGCCGGATCTGAGCGTACACGCCCTCCTTGGCCATCAACTGGGCGCCCGTGCCGGCGCTGCGCACCATCTGCCCGCCGCCACCGATCTTCAGTTCGATGTTGTGGATGATCGTGCCCAGGGGGATGAACCGGATCGGCAGGCAGTTGCCAACATCGATCTCGGAGCCCTCGCCGGACTGGACCACAGCGCCTACCTTCAAGCCCTGGGGATGGAGGATGTAGCGCTTCTCGCCGTCGGCGTAGTGCAGCAGGGAGATCAGCGCGCTCCGGTTCGGGTCGTACTCGACCGTGGCCACCTTCGCGGGCACACCGATCTTGTCGCGCCGGAAGTCGATCCGCCGGTAGCGCCGCTTGTGGCCGCCGCCCCTGAACCAGATCGTCTGCCTGCCCTTGTTGTTGCGGCCGCTGATCCGCTTCTTGCCCTCAACGAGGGCCTTGTGCGGCTTGTCCGTCGTGACCTCTTCCCGGCACGCGTACTCCTGGAAGCGGCTGGCCGGATTGGTCGGTTTGAGTTTCTTGATCGCCATTTCTTTCTTGGCTCTTGCTACACGTTGTCGAAGAGATCGATCTGGCCCTCGGCCAGCCGTACGTATGCCTTCTTCCAGTCGGGGCGCCGGCCAACGAAGCGGCCCTGCCGGCGGACTTTGCCGTGCATCTTCACGATCCGGACCTCCGCCACCTTGACGCCCTGGAACTGGGCCTCCACCGCGCGCCGCACCTCGATCTTATTGGCCCGGGAGTCAACGACGAAGGCGATGATGTTCCGATCGTCACGGAGTCCGGTCGACTTCTCGGTGATCAGCGGCCGACGCAGAATTTCCTGCACTCTCATGACCCGCTCCCGTTCTTCCGCCGCTTCTGCAGCACGGCGGACAGGCGGCCGATCGCGCTCTCGCTGAACAGTACGTAGCCGCGATCGACGATGTCGTAGACATTCACACCCAGGGCGTCGACAGTCTTGAGTTGCGGGTGGTTGCGGGATGCCAGGATCAGGTTCCGGTTGCCGTGGTCGTCGACGATCAGAGTCCTCTCGTCGATCCCCAGGCTTCGCAGACGCGCCGCGAAGGCGCCCGTCTTGTGGCTGTCGAGATCGAACGAGTCGACCACCAGGACCCGCTCCTCGGCCAACTTGCGCGAGAGCGCCGACTTGAGCGCGTTGCGCTTCTCGTTCCGCGACAGCTTGTTGCGGTAGCTGCGGGGACGCGGTCCATGCACGACGCCGCCACCGCGTCGCAACGGCGAACGGATGCTGCCGGCCCGTGCTCGGCCGGTGCCCTTCTGACGGTGCGGCTTGACGCCGGAGCCCCGCACTTCGTGCCTGCCCTTGACGCGGTGCGTACCCGCCCGCTGCGCGGCCCGGACCGACACCACCGCCAGGTGGATCAGGTGCTCGTTGTACGGGTAGGTGAAGACCTCTTCCGGCAGCTCGAGGCTGCCCACCGTCTCGTTGTCGAGGCTCTTGATCGCGACCTTGGGCATCAGACCGAACTCCGAACCATGACCAGACCGTTGCGGGCGCCCGGAACGGCGCCACGCAGATAGAGAAGGCGATTCTCGACATCCACCTTGACCACCTTCAGCCTCTTCGTCGTCACCCGTTTACCGCCCATCCGGCCCGGGAACCTCATGCCCGGGAAGACACGCGAAGGACTCGCCGACTGCCCGACCGAACCCGGAGCGCGATGGAACATCGAGCCGTGTGTGGCTCGCCCGCCACTGAAACCGTGGCGGCGCATGACCCCCTGGAATCCCTTTCCCTTGCCGGTGCCGATCACATCGACACTGGAGCCGACCTCGAAGATCGAAACCGCGATCTCGTCACCCGGCTGCGCCTCGTTCCCCGCGTCGACCCGCACTTCCACCAAGTGGCGCATCGCCTCGACACCGGCCTTCTTGAAGTGGCCCCGGCGCGCCTCTGTGACCTGCCTCGGCGGCCGCTTCTCGACCAGGCCGATCTGCACCGCTTCGTAGCCGTCGGACTCAGCCGTCTTCCGTTGCACGACCCGGCACGGGCCGACCTCCAGGACGGTGACCGGCACCGCGACGCCGTCCTCGGCGTAGATCTGCGTCATGCCGATCTTGCGCCCGAGTAACCCCCTAGCACGACCCTTGCTTTCGCTCACCGTCCTAATCCCCCTCGCTAAAGCCGGCTCAACTGCCGGTTCAACTGCCAAAAGCCTTGATCTCGACGTCGACGCCCGCCGGCAGCTCGAGCTTCATCAACGCATCGACGGTCTGACTGGTCGGTTCGAAGATGTCCAGCAACCGCTTGTGGGTGCGGATCTCGAACTGCTCCCGCGACTTCTTGTCCACATGCGGAGAGCGATTCACCGTGTAGCGGGCAATATGCGTCGGCAACGGAATCGGCCCGACCACGCGCGCGCCGCTACGCCGCGCGGTGTCGACGATCTCGTGCGTCGACGTATCCAGAATACGGTAGTCGAAGGCCTTGAGCCGGATGCGGATCTTCTCGTTCACCATTACTCTCGAATCCCAACCTTCCTCGAATACCGACCCTTGAACCCCTTACTCGACGATGTCGGTGACGGTGCCGGCGCCGACCGTACGGCCGCCCTCGCGAATGGCGAAACGCACGCCCTTCTCCATCGCGATCGGAGCGATCAGGTCCACGTCCAGCGTCACGTTGTCGCCGGGCATCACCATCTCCGTCCCCGCAGGCAGGTTCGCCACACCCGTCACGTCCGTCGTGCGGAAGTAGAACTGCGGACGGTAGCCGTCGAAGAACGGCGTGTGACGGCCCCCCTCGTCCTTGCTCAGCACGTACACCTCGCCCTTGAACTTCGTGTGCGGCGTGATCGAACGAGGATGAGCCAGCACCTGGCCCCGCTCCACCTCGTCCTTCTTCGTACCCCGAAGCAGAACACCGATGTTGTCGCCAGCCTCACCGGAGTCCAGAAGCTTCCGGAACATCTCCACCCCCGTCACCACCGTCGACTTCGTCTCCCGAATGCCCACGATCTCCACCGTCTCGCCGACCTTCACCCGACCGCGCTCCACGCGGCCCGTTACCACCGTGCCGCGACCAGAAATCGTGAAAATGTCCTCGATCGGCATCAGGAAAGGCTGGTCCACCGCCCGCTCAGGCGTCGGAATGTACGAGTCCACAGCCTCCAGCAGCTCCACCACCTTCGATCCCCACTCGCTCCCAGGATCGCCGCTCTCCAACGCCTCGAGCGCCGAACCACGAATGATCGGAATCTCGTCGCCAGGAAACTCGAACGACGACAGCAGGTCCTGAAGCTCAAGCTCAACCAGGTCCAGCAACTCCTCGTCGTCCACCATGTCGCACTTGTTCATGAACACCACGATGTGCGGCACGCCAACCTGACGAGCCAACAGCACGTGCTCCCGCGTCTGAGGCATCGGACCGTCCGCCGCCGACACCACCAGGATCGCACCGTCCATCTGGGCCGCGCCCGTGATCATGTTCTTCACGTAGTCCGCGTGACCAGGACAGTCCACATGAGCGTAGTGACGGTTCGGCGTCTCGTACTCCACGTGAGCCGTCGCGATCGTGATCCCCCGCTCACGCTCCTCAGGAGCCTTGTCGATCTCGTCGAAAGGCACGAACTCCGCACCCCCCGACTTCGCCAGAATGTTCGTGATCGCTGCCGTCAGCGTCGTCTTGCCGTGATCCACGTGACCGATCGTCCCCACGTTCACGTGCGGCTTCGTACGCTTGAACTTCTCCTTCGCCATTGCGCTGCTCCTGCTATCTCAATGAAATTCTTGATTGTCTTGTCTGGAACGTCTTCTGAAAGGGTTGTCGCTTGAACGGTTGCCGGCTACGTCCGCCGGCGACTCAGCTTGTGGCCTTCGCCACGACTTCCTCGCTTACATTCCTCGGAGCCGGTTCGTAGGACTCGAACTGCATCGAGTACGTTGCCCTTCCCTGGGTCGCCGAGCGCAGATCGGTGGCGTAGCCGAACATCTCGGCCAGCGGCACACGGGCGTTGATGACCTGGGTGTTGATGACCTGGGTGTTGTGGCGCATCTCCATGCCCTGCATCTTGCCGCGACGCGAGCTGATGTCACCCATGACGTCGCCCATGTACTCCTCGGGCGTCACCACCTCGACTGCCATGACCGGCTCGAGCAGCACCGGCTTCGCATCCCTGGCCGCATCCCGCCAAGCCATCGAGCCGGCGATCTTGAACGCGACCTCGGAGGAATCGACGTCGTGCGAGCTGCCATCGTACACCTCGACCGCGACCCCGGTGACCGGATAGCCCGCCAGAGGGCCCGACTCCAGGGCCTCGGCGATGCCCCGCTCGATCGACCTGATGAACTCCTTGGGAATCGCGCCGCCCTTGGTGGCGTCCTTGAACTCCAGACCTTCGCCCTCGGCCGGCCGCACCCGCACCAGGCAGTGACCGTACTGCCCGCGGCCGCCGGACTGACGCACGAACCGTCCTTCGCCCGAGGCTTTCACGGTGATCGTCTCGCGGTAGGCGACCTGTGGTCGTCCGACACTGGCGCCGACCTTGAACTCACGCAGAAGGCGGTCCGTGATGATGTCCAGATGAAGTTCGCCCATGCCCGAGATCAGGGTCTGGGCCGTATCCGGGTCCGTGTGGACCTTGAAGGTCGGGTCCTCGCGCATCAGCTTTTCGAGCGCCAGGCCCAGCTTTTCCTGGTCGGCCTTCGTTTTCGGCTCGATCGAAACGGAGAGGACCGGCTCCGGGAAGTCCATCGACTCCAGCATGATCACCGCCCGCGGATCGCAGATCGTGTCGCCCGTGGTCACGTTCTTGAGACCCACGACCGCGGCAATGTCGCCGCACCACACCCGCTTGATCTCCTCGCGCTTGTTGGCGTGCATCTTGAGCAACCTGCCGATTCGCGCCTTGTTGCCGCGCTTTACATTCAGCACCGACTGGCCGGTCTCGACACGGCCGGAGTAGACCCGCATGTAGGCGAGCTGGCCGACGAACGGGTCGGTCATGATCTTGAACACGAGGGCGCTGAACGGCGCGTCGTCGGACGGCTCACGCACAGCCACCTCACTACCGTCCACCAGGCCTTCGATCGGCGGCACGTCCAGCGGCGACGGCAGGTACTCGAGCACCGCGTCGAGCAGGGGCTGGACGCCCTTGTTGCGGAAAGCCGAACCGCAGAGCACCGGCTGCAGGTTGTTGGCAACCGTAGCGCGGCGAATGGCCGCACGCAGTTCATCGTTCGTGACCTCGGCGCCCGAGAGGTACTTCTCCAGGAGTTCCTCATCCGTCTCGGCAACCGCCTCGACCATTTCCTCGCGAGCGGCCAGGGCCAGGTCCGCGTACTCCTCCGGGATTCCCAGCTCCCGGAACTGCGCCCCCAGGCTCTCGTCCTCGTAGATGCAGGCCGACATCTCGACCAGGTCGATCACACCGGCAAACGCGTCCTCGCGCCCCAGAGGCAACTGCAGCACCACCGGCGAGGCGCCGAGCCGCTCGCGCATCATCCGCACACAACGGTCGAAATCGGCGCCGACGCGATCCATCTTGTTGACGAACGCGATGCGTGGCACCTCGTACCGATCCGCCTGCCGCCACACGGTCTCGCTCTGGGGCTCGACCCCGGCAACGGCGTCGAACACGGCCACGGCGCCATCGAGAATACGCAGCGAGCGCTCGACCTCGGCGGTGAAGTCGACGTGTCCAGGCGTGTCGATGATGTTGATCCGGTGGTCCTTCCAGGTGCAGCTCGTGGCAGCCGAAGTGATCGTGATGCCGCGCTCCTGCTCCTGCTCCATCCAGTCCATCGTCGCGGTGCCTTCGTGCACCTCGCCGATCTTGTAGTTCACACCGGTGTAGTAGAGGATGCGCTCGGTCGTGGTCGTCTTGCCCGCATCGATGTGCGCCATGATCCCGATGTTTCGAGTCTTCTCGAGTGGGACAGTTCTGGACATGGTGTTCTGGGTCGGGTTTCTCTTAGGGGCGATCGGGGCTATCTGTGGTCTCAATGCAGTTCCAGGCAGGCGGGCTTCGCGTGTAGTTCCAACCAGAGGGGAGAGCCGCAACTCCGCGGGGGCAGCGGCGGCGCCGGGACGGGCCTGGACAACCGGTGGCTGGGAACGACATGGGCGCCGCCGAAGCGGCCCCCAAGGCCGTTCGCTACCAACGGTAGTGGGAAAAAGCCCTGTTCGCTTCTGCCATCCGGTGGGTGTCCTCTTTCCTCTTGATCGCCACTCCACGGTTCTCAGCCGCGTCGAGCAACTCGCCGGCCAACCGCAGTCTCATCGTCTTTTCGCTCCGGCTCTTCGCCGCCAGAATCAGCCATCGCATGGCCAAAGCCAACTTGCGGGCGGGCCGCACCTCGATCGGAACCTGGTAGGTCGAACCGCCGACGCGTCTCGACTTGACCTCCACCGCCGGCTTCACGTTGTCGATCGCCTTCTGGAAGACGGCCACCGGATCCTCCTCGCCGGTGCGCTCCTTGATCGTGTTCAGAGCGTCGTAGAGGATGCGTTCGGCGATGGACTTCTTGCCGTCCTTCATGAGGACGTTGACGAACTTGCTCACCAACTGCGAGTGATACAGCGGGTCGGGCAGAATCTGGCGCTTCGGGACTTCGCGGCGTCGAGGCATCGTTCAAGTTCCTCCGACTCAGCTCTTGGGCCGCTTGGCGCCGTACTTGGAGCGCCCCCGGCGGCGGTCGTCGACGCCGACGGCATCCAGAGTGCCGCGAATCACGTGGTAGCGGACGCCGGGCAGATCCTTCACCCGACCTCCGCGGATCAGCACGATCGAGTGCTCCTGGAGGTTGTGCCCGATCCCGGGAATATAGGTCGTGACCTCGATGCCGTTGGTCAGCCTGACACGCGCCACTTTGCGCAGTGCCGAGTTCGGCTTCTTCGGCGTCTGCGTGTACACGCGGACGCACACGCCGCGCCTCTGCGGCGAACCCTGCAGCGCCGGGCTCTTGGTCTTGACGACCTGGCGCTTGCGGCCCTTGCGGACCAGTTGGTGGATGGTGGGCATTGATACTCCTGCTCGAGCGAACTCTTCTACTTCATTGCCGGGTGACCGGCGTTTCGGCGCGACTCGCGCCGCGAACCAGAGCGATCGCCAAGCGATCAGCTCTCACGAGCGGCACGAAGACCTGCAGACAAAGGCGGAGCGACCGGACCTAACTGACCGCGTGCAGCGTTTACCGCTGCGTGCAGCACCGGGTTGATCCCCGGTTCAAGGCCTGGCTCGCAGATGTGGTGGTGGACTGTCTCTTTGGCTCGCTCCGCGCGAGCCGGCACAAGGGCGCGAACATTAGCAGAAACCTGAGAGCCGGGGCAACCGGGGAAGCCCCGGAGTGAGAGCCTCAGTGGCCGGACGGCGACTACTGGACCAGGTCCACTAGTTCTCGCCGTCGCTGAGCACATGCGGCATCGTGCGGATGAACTCCTCCGGGTAGTCGTAGTTATACAGATCGTCGCTAGCCAGGTCCGGCGTCGGGTAGGTCGCGTCCTCGATGTGGAAGTCGTGGTAGTAGTCCATGCCGGTGCCGGCGGGGATCAACCGACCGACGATCACGTTCTCCTTCAGGCCCCGGAGGTGATCCACCTTGCCGCTGATCGCGGCTTCGGTGAGCACCCGGGTCGTCTCCTGGAAGCTCGCCGCCGAGATGAAGCTCTCCGTGGAGAGCGACGCCTTGGTGATCCCGAGCAGCAGGGGCCGGCCGATGGCCGGGGTGCCGCCGGCCGCGGTAACCCGCTCGTTCTCTTCCCTGAAGCGCCAGCGGTCGACCTGCTCGTCGATCAGGAAGTCCGTGTCGCCGACCTCCTCGATCTTCACCGAGCGCATCATCTGACGGACGATCACTTCGACGTGCTTGTCGTTGATCGCCACGCTCTGCGAACGGTAGACCTCCTGGATCTTGTCCACCAGGTAACGCTGGAGTTCCTTCTCCCCCTTGACCTGGAGGATGTCGTGCGGATTGATGTTCATCGCCTCGCCGATCAGCGGATCGCCCGCCGTCACGTACTCCCCGTCCTGCACGTTGACGTGGATGTGACGCGGAATCTGGTAGCTGAGGCTCTCGCCCGCCTCGTTCTCGACGGTGATCTCGCGGTTGCCCTTGATGATCTCCTTGCCGAGGCGCACCGTGCCGTCGATCTCGGTGATCACGGCCGGCTCGCGGGGACTCCGGGCTTCGAACAGCTCCTGAACGCGCGGCAGACCGCCGGTGATGTCCTTGGTCTTCGTCGTTTCGCGCGGATCTTCGCCAGCGTGTCGCCGGGATGGACCTCGTCGCCGTCGTTGACCCACAGATGGGAGCCGCTGGGCAGCAGGTAGCGCTTCTCTTCCGCTCCGACCACGACCACCGCCGGCGCCCGCTTCTCGTTCTGCGACGCCTCGACGATGATCCGGTGCGAAAGCCCCGTGACCTTGTCGGTCTCCTCGCGGACGTTCTCGCCCTCGACGATGTCGTGGAACTCCACCCGGCCCCCGACCTCGGAGAGGATGGCGGAGGTGAAGGGATCCCACTCGACCAAGTCGATGCCCGGCTCGACCTTCTGGTTCTCGTGCACCAGCAGGTGGGAGCCGTAGGTGAGCGGGTGCCGCTCCAACTCGCGTCCGGCCTCATCGACCAGGACCAGCTTGCCGTTCCGGTTGACCACCACGAGGTCGCCTTGGCGGCTGTCGACCGTGGCGACGTTGATGAACTTGACCCAGCCGATGTTCCTCGACGCGTGCCGGGACTGCTCCGTGACCCGGCTGGCGGTGCCGCCGAAGTGGAAGGTACGCATCGTCAACTGGGTTCCCGGCTCACCGATCGACTGGGCCGCGATGACACCCACCGCTTCGCCCAGGTCGACGGCGCGACCTGACGCCAGGTTGCGTCCATAGCAGAACGCGCAGACGCCGCGCCTGGTCTCGCAGGTCAGCACGGAGCGGATGCGCACTCGCTCGATGCCCGCCCCCTGGATTCCGTTCGCCATCTTCTCCGTCATCGAGTCCCCGACCGCCAGCAACTGCTCGCCGGTGATCGGGTCGAAGATGTCCTCCTGGCTGACGCGCCCGACCAACCGGTCCCGCAGCGGCTCCAGGATGTCGCCGCCCTCCATGATCGCGCCGACGACGATGCCGTCGATCGTCCCGCAGTCCTGCTCGGTGACGATCACGTCCTGGGCCACGTCGACCAGCCGCCGCGTCAGGTAGCCGGAGTCGGCCGTCTTGAGTGCGGTGTCGGCCAGACCCTTGCGGGCGCCGTGCGTGGAGATGAAGTACTGCAGCACCGACAACCCCTCGCGGAAGTTGGCGTGAATCGGCGTTTCCATGACCTCGCCCGACGGCTTGGACATCAGACCCCGCATGCCGGCCAACTGCCGCACCTGTTCGCGGGAGCCCCGCGCGCCCGAATCGGCCATCAGGTTGATCGGATTGAACTCGCCCCGCTCGGCCTCGACCTCCTTCATCTCGCGGAACATTTCGGCCGAGACGTTCTCGGTGACGCGATGCCAGATGTCGATGATCTTGTTCTTGCGCTCACCGGCGGTGATCACACCCGCGCTGCGCTGCTTCTCGATCTCGAGCACCTCGCCGCGCGCCTCCTCGATCAACTGCCCCTTCGTCGACGGCACGACCATGTCGTCGACGCCGAAGGAGATTCCGGCCAGGGTGGCGTACAGGAATGTGATCTCCTTGATCTCGTCGAGCATCCTGACCGCCAGCTCGCTGCCGTGGCGGATGAAGCAGTAGCCGACCAGGTCCTGAAGACCGCGCTTGCGCAGCAGCCCGTTGATGAAGGGTAGTTCGTTCGGGAGGTTCTCGTTCAGAATCACACGGCCGACCGTGGTCTTGATCACCTCGCCGTCGAGTTCCTGGACCTCGGCGTGCACGATGTCCTGGTCGTCCTGCTGGACATCCAGGTTGACGTAGCTGCCGCTCAATCGCAGCCGGATCGGCGTCTGGGTCTCGACGACTCCGCTCTCGAGGGCGAAGAAGACCTCGTCAGCGCTGGCGAAGGTCCGGCCCTCGCCCTGGGCGCCGGGACGCGGCATGGTCAGGTAGTAGCCGCCCAGCACGAGATCCTGGCTGGGCACTGCCAGCGGCCGACCGTGCGCCGGGCTGAGGATGTTGTTCGAGGCCTGCATCAGCACGTGGCACTCGATCTGGGCCTTGGGCGAGAGCGGCACGTGAACCGCCATCTGGTCACCGTCGAAGTCCGCGTTGAAGGCGGCGCAGACCAAGGGATGGATCTGGATCGCCTTGCCCTCGATCAGCACCGGCTGGAACGCCTGGATACCCAGCCGGTGGAGGGTGGGCGCCCGGTTCAGGAGCACCGGATGGTCGCGGATGACGTCGTCCAGCGCGTCCCAGACGACCTCCTCCTCGCGCTCGACCATCTCCTTGGCCGCCTTGATCGTGCCAACGTACTCACGCTCCTCAAGCCAGCTGTAGATGAACGGCTTGAACAACTCAAGCGCCATCTTCTTCGGCAGGCCGCATTCGTTCAGCTTGAGATCGGGACCGACCACGATCACGGAACGCCCCGAGTAGTCGACGCGCTTGCCAAGCAGGTTCTGACGGAAGCGGCCCTGCTTGCCCTTCAGGGTGTCGGAGAGCGACTTGAGCGGTCGGTTGTTCGAGCCCTTCAGCACCCGACCGCGCCGGCCGTTGTCGAACAGGGCGTCCACCGCCTCCTGGAGCATGCGCTTCTCGTTGCGGACGATGACCTCGGGCGCCCGCAGCTCAAGCAGCTTCTTCAGCCGGTTGTTCCGGTTGATGACCCGGCGGTAGAGATCGTTCAGGTCGCTGGTCGCGAACCGCCCGCCATCGAGCGGAACCAGCGGCCGCAGTTCCGGCGGAATCACCGGGATCACATCCAGGACCATCCACTCCGGCCGGTGGCCGCTGCGCCGGAACGCGTTGACGACCTTCAACCGCTTCGCCGCCTTCAGGCGCCGGATCTGGCTGGTGTCGGTGCGCATGACGATGCGGAGTTCCTCCGCCAGCTCGTCGATGTCGATCCTGGACAGGAGCTCCTTGATCGCCTCGGCGCCCATCCGCGCATCGAAGCCGTCCGGGCCGTACTCGTCGCGCAGTTCGCGGTGGCGCTCCTCGGAGACCATCTCGTTCTCTTCGAGATCGGCGTCGCCGGCGTCGATGACGACGTAGCTCTCGAAGTAGAGGATGCGCTCGAGGTTGCGCAGGCTCAAGTCGAGCAGGTGACCGATCCGGCTGGGCAGACCCTTGAAGAACCAGACGTGGCTGGCCGGGCTGGCCAGTTCGATGTGGCCCATGCGCTCGCGCCGCACGCGCGAGCGCGTGACCTCGACGCCGCACTTGTCGCACACGACGCCGCGGTGCTTCATCCGCTTGTACTTGCCGCACAGACATTCCCAGTCCGTCATCGGCCCGAAGATCTTGGCGCAGAACAGGCCGTCCCGCTCCGGCTTGAAGGTCCGGTAGTTGATCGTCTCGGCCTTCGTTACCTCGCCGTAACTCCAGGACCTGATCTTTTCCGGCGAAGCCAGCGCGATCTTGATCGCGTTGAAGTCCTTGACCGACTGCGTCTTCTCGAAACTCGAAAGTGGTTGCACCAGACGACCTCCCCTAGACCTTCATCAACTCGACGTCCAGACACAGACTCTGCAACTCGCGCACCAGCACGTTGAACGACTCCGGCAATCCGGGATCCTCGGGCACGTCGCTCTTGACCAGGGCCTCGTAGGCACGGCTTCGACCCTCGACATCGTCGCTTTTGACCGTCAACAGCTCCTGCAGCGTGTAGGCGGCGCCATACGCCTGCAGAGCCCACACCTCCATTTCGCCGAAGCGCTGGCCGCCGAACTGCGCCTTGCCCCCCAGGGGCTGCTGAGTGATCAACGAGTAGGGGCCGATCGATCGGGCGTGGATCTTGTCGTCGACCAGGTGGGACAGCTTCAGCATGTAGATGTAACCCACCGTGACCTTCTGCTCGAAGGCCTCGCCGGTGACCCCGTCGTGCAGCGTGGTCTTGCCCGACGACGGCAGCCCCGCCTCAGCCAGCAGCTCCTTGAGCCGCGACTCCCGGATGCCGTCGAAGACCGGGGTCGCGAACTTGACGCCCAGGGACTTGCCGGCCCAGCCCAGGTGGGTCTCCAGGATCTGGCCGACGTTCATCCGGCTCGGCACACCGAGCGGATTCAGCACGATCTCGACCGGCGTGCCGTCCGGCAGATACGGCATGTCTTCCTCCGGCAGGATGCGCGAAATCACGCCCTTGTTGCCGTGGCGGCCGGCCATCTTGTCGCCCACCTGCAGCTTGCGCTTCATGGCCACGAAGACCTTGACCAGCTTGATCACGCCCGGAGGCAGTTCGTCGCCCTTCTGCAGCAGCTTGATCTTGTCCTCGTTGACCCGGTGCATGACCTCGATGTGGGAGTCGGTGCGCTCGTAGATCGCAGCCACTTCCTTCAACAGGTCTTCCTGCTCCAGCGGCAGGGCCAGGATCTCCTGCCGGTTCAACTGCTCGAGATGCACGTACTGGATGGTCTCCTTGGCCTTCAGGAGCCTCTTGCCCTCCCGGTCCGGCACCTCGGCGGTCGGCTTGAGGCCGACCAGAAGATCGGCGATCTTCTTGTTCCGTTCTTCGTGCATGATCCGCGCCTGATCACGGATGTTCTTCTCCAGCCGGCCAACCTCCTGCTCCTCGATCTCAAGCGCCCGCTCGTCCTTGTCGACGCCCTTGCGGGAGAAGATCTTCACTTCGACGACGGTGCCGTCGATGCCCGGAGGCGCCTTCAGACTGGCGTCACGAACGTCTCCGGCCTTCTCGCCGAAGATGGCCCGCAGCAACTTTTCCTCGGGCGTGAGCTGGGTCTCGCCCTTCGGCGTGACCTTGCCCACGAAGATGTCGCCGGCCTTGACCGAAGCGCCGATCCGGATGATGCCGCTCTCGTCGAGATCGGCAAGTGCCGCCTCGGCGACGTTCGGGATGTCGCGCGTGATCTCTTCGGGCCCCAGCTTGGTGTCCCGGGCCTCGATCTCGAACTCTTCGATGTGAATCGAGGTGTAGGAGTCGTCGCGCACGAGCCGCTCCGAGACCAGAATCGCATCCTCGAAGTTGTAGCCGCGCCACGGCATGAAAGCCACGAGCACGTTGCGTCCCAGCGCGAGTTCCCCCTCTTCGGTTGAGGCGCCATCGGCCAGGACCTCGCCCCGCAGCACACGCTGGCCCTCGCGGACGGCCGGCTTCTGGTGCACGCACGTGTTCTGGTTCGAGCGGCGGAACTTGGTCAACTGGTAGATGTCGGCCCCGAACTCACGCGGCGCACCCGTTTCGGGGTCCGTGCCCTCGACACGGACGATCACGCGATCCGCATCCACCGAGTCGACGACGCCGGCCCGCTGGCAGAGCGCCACCGCGCCCGAGTTACGCGCCACGATCCCCTCAAGGCCCGTGCCGACGATCGGCGAATCGGAGCGCAGCAGAGGTACCGCCTGCCGCTGCATGTTCGATCCCATCAGGGCGCGGTTCGCGTCGTCGTGCTCGAGGAACGGAATCAGCGCGGCGGCCACGCTGACGAGCTGCTTGGGGCTGATGTCGATGTAGTCGACCCGTTCGCGGTCGACCGTGACGAAGTCCCCGCCGGCGCGAGCTACCGGACGTTCGTTCTCCAGGAAACCCCGCTCATCGATCTTGGCGTTGGCCTGGGCGACGATGTACTTCTCTTCCTCCCAGGCGGTCAGATAGAAAGCGTGCGGCTCGGCTTGCACTTTCCGCTTCTTGTTCCGCTTGAGACGGCTGCTCTCCGCCTCCAGATCGTCGCCGGCAACGATCTGACCCAGGCCGAACGTGCCGTCGCCCGGCTTGATCACCTTGAAGTGATCGATGACCCGGCCGCCCTCCACCTTCTTGTAGGGGCTCTGAATGAAGCCGTAGTCGTTGATCCGCGCATAGGTCGCGAGCGAAGAGATAAGACCGATGTTCGGCCCCTCCGGGGTCTCGATCGGGCAGATGCGGCCATAGTGCGAAGCGTGGACATCGCGCACTTCGAAGCCCGCTCGTTCACGCGACAGCCCGCCCGGACCCAACGCCGACAGTCGCCGCTTGTGCGTCACCTCCGACAGCGGGTTCGTCTGGTCCATGAACTGCGAGAGTTGCGACGACCCGAAGAACTCCTTGATCGCCGCGATCACCGGCTTCGAGTTGATCAGGTCGTGGGGCATCGCCGAGTCGATGTCCTGGTGAACCGACATCTTCTCCTTGATCGCCCGCTCCATGCGCACAAGACCGATCCGGAACTGGTTCTCCAGCAGTTCACCCACCGCGCGCACGCGACGGTTCCCCAGGTTGTCGAT